>JBGAJB010000314.1:0-3884 GCA_044225155.1 Phycisphaerae bacterium
GAACGTGGATAAACGTGTCAAGCGTGGCGCGAATCAGCTCGCGATGGCCGCCGACGATCAGAAAGACGACGGTCGCGACCTGGATGTAGACCATGCTCAGGACGCTCTGCTCCTGGCCGCTGGTCGGATCGGCGATCTGACCGAAAGCGAGGCCGGACTCCTGCGCGAGGAGCATTCCCGCGAATTCCAAACCGAGAAAACAGGAGCGAACGATGAGGCCGAGGAAGACGCCGAGCAGGACTTCGCCGCCGACGGCCAGGGCCAGCCCGGGCAGCGAATCGGGAATTCCGCGCGTGACGTGCGCCAGCGGGGTCGCAAGAAACGCGAGGCCGAGAACGAAGACGGCCCGCACGTGAATCGGAATGATCAATGCCCCGAGCACCGGCTGAAACATCACCAGTCCGCCGATCCGTCCCGCCACGGCGGCGAAGACCGGCAAATTGAGATACTGAGCCAGCAGGTCGTAGGGCATGGGGGAAGAATACCTAATGGCTAATGGCGAATTGCGAATTGCGCTTCGCCGATATCGTAACCTTCAATCACAGCCAGCCTCACACCGCGATGAAAATACTCACTTTTCGCCATTTGCTTTTCTCTCTCTTCTTCCCTTTGCAGTTAGCACTTAGCCATTCTCTATTAGCCATTCACTATTCCCTCAGTGCCCGCTCAGCATCGTCTGCGTGTATTCGATGAGCCGGTTTGCGATCCAGGGGACGAAGACGGCGGCCGCGCCGAACATCGCAGCAATCTTCGGAACGATGGCGAACGTCTGATCCTGAACCTGCGTAATCGTCTGCACCAGGCTGATGATCAGACCGACGATCAAGCCGGCGATCAGGATCGGCCCCGAAACGACCAGTGCAATCAGCAGCGCTTCGCGGCCGAGATCGAGGGCGGAGGAAAGCTCGAGCATAAGAACTCCGGGGGAAATACCAAATGGCTAATGGCTAACTGCTAGTAAGCGCGCATCGCTCCGAGTGTTTTTTTCATTTCTTCGCTATAGCCATTAGCTATTAGCCATTTGTAATTCTCTATTCTCATTGCACACTCGCCATCAACGATCCCCCTACCAAATGCCAGCCGTCAGCGAGGACGAACAGCAGCAGCTTGAAGGGGAAGGAGATCAGAACCGGGGGCAGCATCATCATGCCCATCGCGACCAGCACAGTCGAAATGACCATGTCGATCACGAGGAACGGCAGATAGATGCGAAAGCCGAGGATGAAGGCCACCTTCAGTTCGCTGAGGAGGTAGGCCGGGATCAGCGCGGTCAAACCGACGTCCTTGCGCAGCAGTTGCTCGCCGTCGGCGATCGGCTTCTGACGGGCGTATTCGGCCATCATGAAGATGTCCTGCTCGTTTCCGGCCGCTTCGATCTGATCAAACATGAAGCCGCGCAGATGGCCGCCCGCGACTTCCAAGGCGCGCGTCTGCGAGCCGCCGTCGAGGTAGGGCTGAATGGCGTCCTTTTGAATTTTCTCTCCGGTCGGCGCCATGACGAGAATCGTCAGAAAGAGCGAGAGTCCCACGAGCACTTGCGATGGGGGAACGCTCTGCGTACCCAGCGCCTGGCGCAAGAGCACCAGCACGATCAGCATGCGTACGAAGCAGGTCATCATCAGCAGGATGCTGGGCAGGACCGTCAACAGCGTCATCAGGATCAGAATCTGCAGCGTGGAGCTGATGGATTCGCGGTCCTTGGCATTCGGAAGAAAACTCGTGAGATTCGGAATGTAAACCGGCGAGGAGTCTGCCTTGGCGGCCGGTCCGACCGCCGCACCGGCATCGACTGCCTGACCGCGCGCCGCCGGCGCGATGAGCAGCATCGCAGCGGCGATTCCCGCGAGCAGAACGCGATGTCCGGAATCAAATGACAAGTATGGCCCTCCTTGGCCACGACTCCGCGGGTTTTCCAATCCGCCCCTGGCGTCGCGTGCCCCGCGACGCCGCTTCCAACGACTGCGCTAAGCGCGCGCGAGCCCTCGCAGCCGCTGCATTGCGGCCGCTATCGCCGCCATGCCGCGCGGCGCGGCATCCGTCTCAGGCCCGTCAAACGTCTGTTCCGCCAGCTTCAGCGAAGCGTCAAATTCGGTGGCCGCACTGTCGCGCGTCGTCGCGCGGGCCGCGCCGGCGAGTTGCGCCGTCAGGTCCGCGTCCGCGATCACGTCGAGTGCGTTCATTTGTTCCGGCGAGACGCCGACCAGCACCAGCCTCGGACCGACGCGCACCAGACAAAGCGATTGTCGTGGCGACACAACGCAGCGGCTGACGATCTGGATCATTCCCGGCCGGCGCTGCGGTGCCAGCGGCCCAAGATTCCCGGCCGCCACGCGGCGATAGCCCCAGGCGAGTAAAACAATCAGTGCGACGACCGCGGCCAGGGAAACGAGCGTCCGAGACCAGGTCGGACCGCCGGACGAGGATGGAGCGTTGACTTTGGCGGTTTCGGACGCACCGCGTCCGCCACGGGATATGACGCGGTCTTCGCTGCTGTTTTGCGGCTCAATGGATTTCCAGGGGTCCGGCGCCGCGGCGGCGTTCTGCGCGTCGGCATTGCTTTGGCCGATCGCGCCCGGGGCCAGCAGCAGGAAGAAGGATGTCGCGGTCATCCATGACCAACGGTGCGTCATCGGTGATCAAACTCCCCCATCGGGTTGATGATGTCGTTGACGCGGACGCAGAAATTCTCGTTGAGCACCAGCACTTCGCCGCGTGCGACGAGCCGCTCGTTCACATAGACCTCGACCGGGTCGCCGGCCAGCTTATTGAGCTCGACGACCGATCCGACGGACAGCCGCAGGACGTCTTCGATGTACATCTCGGTGCGACCCAGCTCAATCTTCACCTCCAGCTCCACGTCATCGAGCAGGTCCAGCGGCGAAGAGGGGGCGGGTGAATGCGGCGCGCTGCCGAAGTCGGGCGGTACGAACGTATCGGGAATCGCGGTTCCGATCGTGGCGTGATGCGGATCGACGGGATGAGCCGCACCTGCGGTCGCGGCGGAACTCGTCGGCCCAACGCCCGCCGCCGCACCGCCTCCGGCGGCCGCGAGGATCGCGTCGGCGGCCGCCTCGATGGCAGCGTCCGAGGCAGCATCGGAGGCCCCGGGCGCAGCAGTGTCTTCCGGCGTCATGCCGGCCGCCGCCGTCATCGCGGCTTCGATCTCTTGGGGCGTCATCTTCCGGTCGGCAGGTTGGTCTGCCATGTTCGCGTCCTTGCGTCCAGTGGCGAGTGTCGAGCGCGGTCAGTCGCCGCGGATCGGC
The DNA here is from genome assembly GCA_044225155.1 of Phycisphaerae bacterium. GTDB lineage: Bacteria > Planctomycetota > Phycisphaerae > UBA1845 > Fen-1342 > CAYMBL01. Next base: position 3,264 of record JBGAJB010000314.1, read on the forward strand.
ACCCAGCGCGGAATCAGCACTTCCAGCACGAGTTCGTGATCGCCGGCGATCTCGCCGAGCGTGCGATGCAGTTGCATGCGGAGCGTCTTCAAGTCAGGTTCGTTTAACACGGCCGGTTCGGCGGCGCGAACGATCTGGGCGACCTTGTCGGAAATCTCGCCAGCCCGCATCTCGACCAGCTCGCTCACCTTGTCCTTGTTGCGGCTCTGCACCTTGATGGTGAGATCGAAGTCGTACATGAAGAGCCGGCCGCTGCGGTCGTTCGGCGCGCGCACCTTGGCGAGCAGCGGAATCTCGACGGTGTCCAGGGCCTTGGTCGGGTCTTCGCCGGTCATGACGTGGGTCATGCCGTCGCCGTGACCGTCAGCGGGCTGCGCGGCGTGTTCACCGGCGCCGGCGGGCGTGGGGGTCGGGCTCAGGACGGAGAAGAGCCCCCAGAGGCCGATCGCTTCGACGACGGAAACGCCGACCACGAGCAGCATGGTCTTGTTGAGCCCCTTTTTCTTTTTGGGCTGCGCCGCCGCCTGGTCGGCCTGCTTTTCCGGTGCCTTGTCCGCCATGGGTTCCCTTGTGGGCTAATGCCGCTGGTGCTCAGACATCTCTATCGACGATTGCGCGGCG
>JBGAJB010000012.1:0-33716 GCA_044225155.1 Phycisphaerae bacterium
AGGCATATTGCAGCGCCAAGGGATTAATGCGTGATGCGGGCGGCGAATCGCCGGCGCGCAAACGAAATGCGGCCGCGCCGCAAAATGTGCCGCCGCCACGCCGCACGGCGTCCGCGGCGCGCACGGCCGCGTTCGAACTGTTTTCGCAGCGCGCGTCGATCGAAGAAGTTTGCGAAGCGATTCAGCGCGCGCCGAGCACCGTCTGCGGCTATCTGGAAGAATTCATCCGCGAGCGCCGCCCGCGCGACATCGACGCTTGGGTCACGCCGGCCTTGCAAGCCAAGATTCAGGCCGCCGAACATGAACTCGGCACGGGGCCGCTGCGGCCGGTCTTCGAAAAACTCGAGCAAAAGGTTTCGTTTGAACAGATTCGCTGGGTGCGGGCCTTCCAACCGGATTCATCCGTCACGGCGTCGTAGAAACAGCGAACCCCCGATCCAGCGGCGCTCCACTTCCAGGAGCAGCAGCGTCACGCTCACGCCGAGCATGTCCATGTACCAGTCTTCGATGTCAGTGCTGCGGCCGAAGAACTGCTGGGAGTACTCATCGAGCCCGGCGTACGCCGCCAGCGTCCCAAGCGCCGACAGCGCGAACCACGGCCCCGGCCGGCGAAACGTCTCCCAGAAGCGCCAGTAGAGAAATCCCAGCGCGGCGAAGGCCATCAGGTGGGCGCGTTTGTCCGCGTTTTCACCTTGGAGGCGAAGATTCGGCAGATGCGTGCTCGTGCACAGAAAAACGACATAGGCCGGCAGCGCACGGCGGTACCAATATTTCCAGCGAGCGGCCAGCGAGCGCGGATCAGACGACATTCGAGGCGGTACTTTGCGAGCAGTGACGGCGAAAAGCAAAGACCCCCGATCGAATTCGACCGGGGGTCTTTGAGTTTCAAAAAAAGCTGGTTCAGCCGCGGACTAGAACGCGACCGACAACTGCACGCGCCAGATCAACGCGTCGTCGTTGACGTTCGCGTAGCTGGCGTAGTTGCTGGAGATCGGAAGTTCGCTGACCTTTGTCACGTCCGTCTGCAGCTTGACCTTGTTGCCCTCGATGTAGTAGTTCAGGCCGCCCGCGTACTCCCAGGTGCCTTCCTGCTGATTGGCGAGGGTCGAGATGCCGCCCACGCGGACGACGGCCTCAAGCTTCTTCTCCATGCCGGGGATCGGCAGGAAGTAGCCGGCCTGCACAAACGCGCCGTGCTGCGCGGTCGTGCTGTCGTCGCCGGTCAGCAGCCACCAGTTCGTCCAGGGCAGATCGCCGCCGGCCGAACGCGGATCCACCGTGCGGATGACGTACTCGCCACTGAGCGAGAAGCCGTTCCACTTGAAGCCTGCGTCGAGGCCCCACTGGTTGATCTGGGCGCCGTTGGTGTTCGTCAGGCCAAAGCCGCCGAGCGACGGAGCATTGTTATCCCAGGGGAACGGAATGCGGCTCGTCTGCGTATCGCCATCATCGTTGTTGAACGCGTAGTGGAATCCGATGTCGAGCGCCGGATTCTGCGTGAAGTCGATGTCGCTCTCGGACTCGAAGTGCGTGCCCGGATTGTCGCCCAGCGCGTGCCACACGGTCCGGAAGATGACCGCCGGATTGTTGTCATGCTCGGCCGGGTCGGGCGTGATCGTGCGGCCGTAGGAGGCGTTTTCGCCATCCGCGAGGCCGTTCACGATTTGCAGACCCCAGTCCAGGCGCTTGTCGAACGCGTTGCCCCAGAAGGCGACGCCGATGCCGTAGCCGAAGCCGAAGACGGTATCGAGCAGGCCGCGATCCGCGAACTGCAGGTTCTCATGGGCGATGCCCTGCTGGCGCGTGCCGAGCAGGCGCTGCGCACCGGCGCGGATCTGGAACTCATCGGCAAAGCGCCAATTGATCCAGGCCTGGTCCAGCACCGTGTTGTAGGCGTTGGCCGCGTCGCTCTGCAGGTCGATGAAGTACGTCAGGTCCTTGGTGTAGGCATGACCGCTGATCGTGAAGCGCACGCGGTTCATGTCGAAGCCGGAGCGATCGTTGCGCTCGAGGCGCAGGAGCGTGTACTTGTTATCGCTGCGCGTGCTGTACTGCGTCCAGCGGAACTGCAGCAAGCCGTTGAACTTGATGAGGAAGTTCTCGTCGGTGCTGCCGATGTAGAAGCCGTTGTTGTAGCCGGCCTGGAGCGAGGACGGCATGAGGCTGTCGCGGAACTCCTTCTCATTCAGGATGGCGCGAATCTGCTCGCGCATCGCCTGCACCCGGGCAGCGTCCGTGCTGTCCTGCGAGGCCAGCGAAACCTGTTGCTGCAAGCTCGAGATCTGCTGCTGCTGTGCGTCAATCAGCGCTTCGAGGCGCTCAATATTGGCGCGATCGGTGTCGTCCGCCAGAACGCCGGGGGCGCTCAGGCCAACCAGCGCCAAAGCGCCGAACCACCGCTTGGGAATGAACTTGACCATCCATGAACTCCTGTTGCGGTTTCTGAAACTATCTCTGACCCAACCCCGCGCCGACCGACATTGGTCGGGCGCTCGCTTTCAAAAGAACTCGTACTGCACGAACAATGAGTTGTCAGACCACGCTTGGCGGGTACTCTCCAGTCCGCCCGTGGAGTTGTCAAGGGGGCGCGCAGGGGTGGTGAAGCCAGCGCCGCGGCGATGGGGCGCCGCCGGCTCTGATGGCCCGCGACCGATCTTCCTTTATCCTTTCTATCGGGCAAAAGGATCGCGTTCGAATGGCCGCTTCCACGCAGGTTGGATTCCGTTGGATCGAAACGCACGGGCAGGGTGAGTCGCTTGCCGTTGCGCTCGGCAGCTTGTGCGCGATGCACGGGCTCAACGTTCCCTACGACGAATGGGTGGGGGTGCTGGGGCTGGGAAATCTGATCGCGGCGGCCGAATCCGAACCGCTGGGAAACTGGCCCGCGCTGGCCCGTGATCGCCGCCTGAGTGAAGTCGCCCAGGCCTACGGAATCACTCTCAGACCGCTCCATCCCCCGGCCGCCGCGCGCGGCCTGAGCGAATCGCGCGAGTTTGGTGCGCACTTTTGCGACAGCTATCTCCCGCTCATCTCGCGAGCCCTCGCGGTGGGACAGGTGGTTTTGAATTGGCGCGGCTGGCCCCCGCCGCGCGAGCCGCTGTGGGGCGTGATTACGGAGCAGCATGACGATGTGCTCGCCGGCTTTTCGCTGAAGCATCGCTGCGAACTGTTACCGCTAATCGGACCAGCCCATCAGTGCTACGTCGTGGAAGAATTCCAGCCGCCCACAGCCGACAGAACGCAGTTAGCGCTCTTCCAGACAGCGCGGCATGCGGCCCTCGCGAACTGGACTGAGCGCCCCGTGGATGAGGCGCAGACCGGTCGCGTTCGCTGCGGAGCGCCCGCGTGGGAAGCATGGATTCGCGAGGTAGCCGAGCCGAGCCAACTGACTTCGTCAGCCGCCCCTCCGGCGCGGCAGATTTCAGACGCGACCGCCGCGCTGGGTGCGACCCGCCGAACGCAGGCGAGTTGGCTCAGAAAAGTCGCCGCCGAACTTCCGGCCAAGCAGGCAGTCGCCGCGCGCGACTGGGCGGCGGCGTGCGAAGCTGTCATCACAGTGTTAACCCCCTGGGCGGGGCCGGACGCAACGCGCGGCGCGCTGGAGGTGAGCAAAGACAGTGCCCCGATTTGTGCGGCGTTGATGCAGGCGTTCGAAACGGAGCGAGCGGCGATCGATCGATTGCGGGAGGCGGCGGACTGTGGCTGACGTGCTCTCCGACGCCTGCCGCGCGAGCCTGCGCTGGTCGCTCGTGGATGGCGTTGGCCCGATTCTGTTCTCACGCATACTCGTGCAGTTTGGAAACGCGACCACCGCACTGGGTGCGTCGGCCACGGCCCTCGCGCAGATCAAGGGTATCAGCCGGGAAAGCGCCGAGCGGATCGCCCGCGAGCGCGACGCAGTCAGCATCGAGCACGAGTTGCAGGCGGCGCAGGAACACGGCGTGCGCATCCTGAGCCGTGATGATGATGAGTTTCCGCCCGGATTGCGCCGGATGCCCGACGCGCCAATCGTGCTTTACGTGCGAGGCGAGCTTCGCCCCACCGACGCCGTCGCGGTCGCGATCGTCGGCAGCCGGCGCTGCACGATCTACGGCAGCGAGCAAGCGCGGCGCTTCGGCGAACTGCTCGCGGGGGCCGGATTTACGATTGTCAGCGGTTTGGCGCGCGGCATCGACGCTTTCGCACACCACGGCGCGGTGGACGCCGGCGGCCGGTCGCTGGCGGTACTCGGCAACGGCCTGCACGAGATTTATCCGCCTGAAAATCTGGCGCTAGCCGAAAAGCTGCTCGCCAGCGGGGCTTGGATCAGCGAGCTGCCCATGCGAACGCAGGTGCGCCGCGGCAATTTTGATCCGCGCAACCGCATCATCGCCGCGCTGAGTCTTGGCACGCTGGTGGTCGAAGCGGCCGCCCGCAGCGGCGCGCTGATCACCGCGCGTTATGCGACCGAATATGACCGCGAGGTGTTCGCCGTTCCCGGGCGTGTGCAGGATCCGATGTCGCAAGGCACCAACGGACTGATCCAGAAAGGCGCCAAGCTCGTGACCTGTCTCGAGGATATCCTCGATGAGTTGGGCGACGTCGGGAGAATCATGGAACCGTCACCGGAGAGCGATCCGACGGCGCGGCCCCGCGCGCGCGCCAGTCGCCGCGACGAAGAGCGCCCCCGGCCCGCGGCGACGCTTTCGCCGGCCGAGGAGCGCGTGCTGGCATTGATCGGCGGAGACGAAATGATCCAGGACGTGATCCTCTCGGCCGTGGAGTTGCCCCCAGGTGAAGCGTTGGCGGCGCTGACGTCACTGGAGTTGAAGGGGCTAATCCGGCGCCTGCCGGGGCAGCGCGTGATCCGGCGGTCGATCGCTTAGTGGCTCTGGCTGTCGCTCAGGGCGGTTCTTCGACAGTCAGGGAACGGTTAGAATGGTCGCGGAAGGGTTCGGGAATGAATGAGCTTCACTCACACCCAGCCGGCGATTTCGATCGCCGCCCGGCCGCTCGTTTGCAAAAACGGGTGAATTATCGCTCTCTGTCCCGCGCTTTTACGCTGACCGAACTCCTGATCGTGATGCTGATCATCGCGATTTTGTTGGGCATCGGCCTGCCCGCCTTCCGCAATATGAATTCCCAGGCCAAGTTCGCCCAGGCCCGTTCCCAGGTGAACGCGGCGCTGGAGCGAGCGTACGCCCTCGCGCTGTCCGACCGCACGCTGACCGCCGTGCGCTTCATGCCCGCCCTCTGGGACATCAGCGCCGCCGGCGATGACTCGGCCGCCGTCGGGGCGCGAAACAAGCAGGCGATCGTCATTTATCGCTATGCGGCCCAGACTCAGGATCCGACCGATCCGAGCAAGATCATTTACAGCGAACGCTTCGAGCGTGTTCCGGGGATCCCGGTCGTGCAGCTTCCAACCGACACGTGGGTCGCGCCGGCCGAAGTGCTGAAGGGCTTTGACCCAGTGACGGCCACTTTCCCGACTGAGACGCGCGGACCGGCATTGCTCAGCGGAGCGGCCGAAGCCTTTCATTTCAGTTGCATCCAGACGGACGGCAGCGGGAATGACAACAACGAGTTTCTCGACTCCGATGATTTCCTGGTAGTCTTCGATCCCGATCGCGGCCTGCTGCCGAGCAAGGGCTTCGACATTTCCAAGGGTCGGGTGTGGCGGCTGGCGGGCTACGTGCCCGATCCGACGTGGACCGGCGCGCCGGAAACGGACGCAAACACGAACACCGTTCCGCCGGAACCGTTCCAACGCTACAACTTCACCGGGGTCGTGATCTACAACCGCGAAGTGTTTCGCACGGTTCCGGGCGGCGCGCCCGGCGATTCAAGTGTGGCCAACCGCCGCGCGAAGACGATCCACGACACCGGACAACAGTTCTTCGTCAGCCGCATCGGCGGCGGGCTCGTGCGCTCCACGGAGAGCCGGTAAATGCGCGCCATGCTGATTGCCAAGCGCGGGGCTTTTTCGCTCGCGGAGATGATGATCGCCCTGGTCATTCTCGGCCTGGGCCTGCTTTTCATCGCGGCCGCCTTGCCTGCGGGGCTGGAATATTCGCGCGCCACTGTTGACGCATCGACGGCCGATGAGGCGGCGCAGCACGCGATGGAAGTAGTCGTGCAGAATCTGCGGACGTCAAAACGGCTTACTGCCGAGCCGATGGGCCTACCGGCTTCCGTGACGCTGTACCAGGCGAATCGTGCGCCGCGACTCGATAATCTGTTCAGGCCGCGCACGCCGGCCGATGGTGCTTTGCGGGTTCGCAAGACGCCGGATGTGCCGCTGGTTGCCATGGCCGATCACGTCGTCCCGCTGGATTGGGAGCCGTTTATCAAGGTTCGGCCGCTGACGATGGGAAACATCACCCTGGGTCGCGCGTACTCGGGGGCGGCGAATCAGCGCGGAGACCCAATCGTCGATGATGGTGAACTTGCCATCGCCAAGTTCCTGAACGTGTACACCGGTGCAAACGGCGATATTCCGTCGGAATATGACTGGTTGCCGACGGACGAATCCGGACTCTCCGAGTTCATTTCGCTGTCTACCAATCCGCCATTGCCGGCCGTCGCGCGCATCTTTCCGCCGTCGGGGCCGGAGGTTTCGCTGCTGTCGGCCGACTTCTTTTCGACCGCTTCAACGCCCTATCCGCCATTCGTCGCTCGGCCGAATACGGATTCCGGCATTCTCGACTCGTTCGGCAATCCGCTTTTCAGCGGCACGAATTACCAAGAGCGGGTGAAGGCGACTGACTCCCGCATCGGCTGGACGGTGTTCTATCGGCGCGTCGCGTACACGGTTCGGACCAAGACCTTTGATACGCGGCTGGCGGCCGGAAACCAGGAGTTCTACGCGTATTCGCCGGCTGACCCGCTGACATACGAGATCATTGTTGTCGTCACGCGTCGTCCGACCGCGACGCACCGCTTTGCCGCTCAGGATCTCGGACTGGGCGGCGGATCGGTCAACTTCACGACGCCCAGCGCGGTGGGGCCGTCTCCGTCGTTCGGCGCCGGATCGAGTGGCGCGCGAATCGGCAGTGACCGGCTCCTGCCGACTCCGTGGTTGATCACGTTTGACACTGGCCTCACGGCCCGCGAAGCACTGTCGATCCCAGGTGACGGATCGGGCGGTACGAGCGTCGACTACGACCCGGGTGTGTACTACAACGGCACGCTGAGTGATCGGCCGTTGAATCCCGCCTATGTGCCGCCGGGGAAAGTAGTTTTCAAGATTACGCAGGCTATTGATCCGTTGCTTCCGGTCGGCAGCGTCATCATTCCCGCGGTAGACGACGATCGCGATTGGACGCCGGCCGGTATCGTCGGAAATCCGAACGCCATCCCGCGGCGCGCCGGGTTCGTGCCGCATAGCCCCGCGACGCTTCCGATCTACGAGGTCATCGAGCGGCCGGATTCCGCGACTGTCGTGGTTGCGAATAACGGGATCTATCCATGGGTCGCGCCGGGTCTGGATGCGGAGAGCTTCCCGTGCTGGATCATTCCGCCCGCGTTCAATGAGCGCGACGTGAACGGCCAGCCCGTCTACGACCGCAAGACCCCCGTCGTCGCCGTGCTGCGGCGGATCGTGCGCCTGCCGGAGGTGCAGTAGTGAGGTATCACGCCCGCCCCGCCGCGAAGACGGCCTTCACGCTGACCGAGATGCTCGTCTCGCTCTTCGTGATCGTCATCGCCATCACAATTGTGGCTAACGTCTTTCGTTTCACGACGGAGACGGCCGCGACCTCGGCCGCGATCGCCGAAGTGGAAGGCGTCTTGCGCGCGTTTACGCATGAGATCGAGGAAGACCTCAATCACTGCGATCCGACGCAATCCTTTCTCTACATCCACGGCCGAAATCAGGTTGCGGGGCGAACGGAGAACGATCGGATCGCAAATCTGCGCTACCGCATTCTGACCGGCGACCCGTCATTGGTGGGTTCTACCGCGGTGGATCCGCGGCTCGACAGCAACTCGACGGTGATGGCCGCGCCGGGTTCCGCCCTCGCGCAATACAGCGACCCGCGGGCCGACATACTTGCCTTCTTCACGCAGCGCCCGCTCGCCTCGCGTGCGCCGGCCACAGCCTCGCCCGGCTCGTTCAACGCGAGCCAGCAGTTTCAGCTCTCGCTGCAGCGCGGGGCGAAGATCTCGCCGGCTTTCGTGACGTACGGCCACGCGGCCTTCGCCAAAGTCAGCGGCGACGATCGGAACGGCTACACGTGGGGCGTGCCGACGCACATCGAAACGAGCAATCCGTACGCGGCCAACGCGGCGCTGAGCCCCATCCCGGCCGCGCAGTGGCACCTCGCACGACGCCAAGCGTTGATCGAGGACGTGTCGACTGGGCAGTCGAACAACTCGACCCCCGTCGCATTCATCGGCGACGGAACGGGCGCCGCCAATCTCGACGACTTCACGCGAATTTTGCGCTGCTTCAACGAATCGCCGAATCCGGCGTCAACGCTGCTCGCGGGCGACGCGGTTTCGTTCCGGCTGCGCGACTACCTGAAGCTGCTCAGTCCGGATGCGCCGAACGCCACGAGTTGGATCATGAGCAGTGTGCCGCCGCCGGGTTGGAATCCCTATAGCGATGCGATGCCGCTCAATGCGCCGCCGCGCTTCTCCGACGCGCTCGAGCTGGTGGAGGGGTTGATCTATCCGCAAGGCGCACAGGGCATCACGCAGTATCACCATGTCGCCACGGTCGTGAACGATCCGCCGCAAGGCGTGCAGAACAATCTCGGCCTGCAACTTCTTCCCGGCTGCGCCTGGTTCCAGGTTGAGCTGCTGCTGCCGGAGGACCCGCGCAACAGTGCCGAACATCCCGACGGCCGGCAGCGCGACGACACGCCGCGCTGGGTATCCGTGCCTCCCGGTGAGACCTACGCATTCGTTCCGGATACCGCCGCGAATCGCACGTATGTGGGGAGTCAGATCACGCAAACTACGCCCGTGAGAGCAATCGGGCGGTACTCGATGTTCAAGCCCTACTGGGACCCGACCAACAGCGACGGCGACCTCAACATCGCGATCGGGAATGTTGACGATTTGACGATCACGCCGTCCGGCGGCGCTCCAATCGTCAACCCGCGCCCGGTGCGCATGTGGCCTTATGCGATTCGCATCACCGTGCGGGTGTTCGACGCCAAAGGCCGCCTGGCCGAACCGATCACGCGCAGCATTGTGCATCGCTTCGACTGATGCGCTAACTTCGCCGCACGCTTGGCTCAATCGCAATTCATCCGTTCCGCCCTTAGCCACGCGGCCGCTTGCTGGCCGAACCGGCCGGCTTTACGCTGTTTTTCCGGGGAGATTCCGCAGGTGCGCACTTCCGCTGTGCCGGCGATTTCGCCCATTCAGCCAGGCTCGGCAGGGAATCATTGCGAATGAAGCTTTTGGGACTGACGGTCGGCGCCGTGGTGATCGGCGCCATTGCGACACTCTGGCCGAGCAAGGGTAGCTCAGCGGCCGGCGAGACGGACGGACACCGAGGCGCCGGCGCGAAGCACGCATCGCCGGCGCAGGCCGGCTCCGGGCTGATCTACCACGGCGTGGCGCTCCAGCTCTCCGGTAAGGCGGCCCGGGCCGACGCGGCCATTCCGCTGGTTCGCGAGATCGCGGCCCTGGGCGCGGACACGATTCTGCTGAGCCCGGCCGCCCAGATGGAGCACGCCCGGGCGCAAGCGATCTTCATGGACATGCGCCGCACGGCCACCCCCGAAGAAATGCTGGCGGTGATGGCCGAGTGCCGCAAGCTGGGGTTGCGCATCATCGTCATGCCGGTCGTGCTGCTCTCGCACCCGCGCGGCAGCGAATGGCGCGGCGTGATCGAGCCGCCCGAGTGGGACGACTGGTGGCGGCAATACCGCGACTTCATCAAGTGGTACGCCGACATCGCGCAGCGGGGCGGAGCGGAAGTGCTGATGGTCGGCTCGGAGTTGGTCAGCACGGAAAAATACACGTCCGAATGGCTGAGCACGATCGGCACCGCCCGCAGCATCTTCAAGGGCAAGCTGAGCTACTCGGCCAACTGGGACCACTACGAGCCCATCAAGTGGTGGGACAAGCTCGATCTGGTGGCGATGACGAGCTACTACACGCTGGCCGAGAAGAAGAATCCCAGCGTCGACGACATCGTCCGGCACTGGAATCCGATCCGCGACAAGATCCTCGAATGGCAGCGCAAGGTGGGCAAGCCGATCATCTTCACGGAGGTCGGCTGGTGCAGTCAGGAGGGGGCGGGCACCGCGCCGTGGAACTACTACCAGAACACCCGCGCCAGCAAAGAGGGCCTCGAAGAGCAGCGGCGGCTGTACGAGGCGTTCATCCAGGCGTGGAAAGGTGCGCCGGGACTGGCGGGGGTGATTTGGTGGGAGTGGACCACGTCGGACGGCGGCCCGAGCGACTTCGACTACACGCCGAAGGGCAAGCCGGCCGAGCAGACACTGCGGCGCTGGTTCGCGGAAGGCGCACACAGTGGCGACAAGGCCACCACGGAGCATGAAACTCCGGAAGGCAGTTGAATCGGCGTGACTCGGTCAAGGGAAATGGAGACGACCGGGATCGAACCGGCAACCTCCGCATTGCGAACGCGGCGCTCTCCCAATTGAGCTACGTCCCCGACTGCGGCGAATTATAGCGAATGAGGGGGTTGCGCCAACTTTTCGGCATTTCCGCAGCGAAGCACGCCGACGCGAACTGCCGTCGGCACCGCCCCAAATGGCACCCGGAGCTTCGCAGCGTGATGGCGCCTTCAGCGATTATTCGTTCGCCTGGAGTGCGACGCCGCCGACGGCGGGGACGCTGATGGAAATCGCGCCGGCGGCGGCCGCCTTTTCGCCGCTGCCGCCGTAAACCACGCGCCAGCTCTTCGGCGCGTTCGGGGCGAGCGGAATCCGTACTTCCTGCGGCGCGTCGGACGCGTTTAGCGCCACAAGCACGTGCTCCTTGCCGAGCACGCGCTCGAAGGCCCAGACATCGTGGCCGTCGTCGGTCAGCAGCGTGCGGAATGTCCCGCTGCGCAGGGCGGGCAGGGAGTTTCGCAGGGCGATCATGGCGCGATACGCCGCCAACTCGTCCTGCACATGACGAGGTTTTGCGGCTTTTCGTACTTCAAGTCGTCCCAGAGCATCGGCTTGCGGCAAGTCGGATCGTCGGCACCCCACATGCCGACTTCTGTCGCCGTACCAGATCATCGGCGCGCCGACATAGGTCATCTGGAGCAGCGCGACCAGCCGAAACCGAGCGTAGTCGGCCGGCGTGGGCTTGGAGTTGTCGTAATTCGGGCCGTTATCTTGAATACGATTTTGCTGGTCGTATGCGCGGTCCGGATTGTGCATCTGCGAGGCGATGCGATCCGTGTCGTGGCTATCGACCAGATTCTGCATCACGTAGGTCGCCGCCGCCGGATAGGCGAGCCTGAGTTCCGCGAGGCGGCGATCAATTTGGCTGACCTTGATCTTGCGGCTTGTGGCCGATCCAAGCGACGGCTTGTTGGGCAATCCGGTAATTCATCACGGCGTCGAAGTGGCCGTCGAGCAGAGCATCCACGCGTCCCAGATTTCGCCGGTGATGTAGGCGTCGGGATTGATCGACTTCACCACTTGGCGCCCATTCGACCCAGAACGGTGCGGGCACTTCGTTTGGCACGTCGAGCTGCCAGCCGTCGATCCCGTCGCGCGGATCGCCGTCGCCGTCGGGATCCATCCAGCGGCGCGCGTCACATTGAAGATGCTGCTTCACCTGATCGCTGGCGAAGCCGGGCGCTCTTCTTGAACGCGGCAGCGAATCGACGCCGGCCCACCCGTTGTAGGCGAAGGGCTCCACGAAGTGACGTCGAACCAATCGGCATAGCGCGACTTCTCGCGATTTAGTTTCACATCCTGGAAGGCGACGTTGTTCACGCCAAGGTGATTGAAGACGCCGTCGAGAATGACGCGGAAGCCCATCGACTTGGCCTTGCGCACGAACGCCAGAAACTGCTTGTCGGTCTCGGTCCACTTCCAGGTTTTGGGATCGTTCCAATCCTCCGTCGCGGCGATCGCGTCGTAGTCGCCCTTTGTTCCAAAATGGTCGTCGATGTGCAGATAGGTCAGTGCGTCATACTTGTGATGCGACGGCGCCTTGAAGACCGGATTCAGATAGAGCGCGTTGACGCCCAGCTCTTTCAGATACGGCAGCTTCTCCTCCAAGCCGGCGATGTCGCCGCCGTAGAGGCGCTGGAAAACGTCGAAGCGGTAGAAGGTCGCGCCGTTCTGGCCTTCCAACGGCGCGGTCGCGAACCAATCCATGGTCCACGGCGTCGTCTTTTCCGGATCGTTCTTGGGGTCGCCGTTACGGAAGCGGTCCACCATGATCTGATACCAGACGGCGTCGTGGGCCCATTGCGGCGTCTCGAAAATCTCGTGCGAAGAGAAGGCGCGCGAGTACGTAAGCGGGTCGCTGACGGATTTCGCGCCATCCTGCAATACAAACGTGTACTCGACCGTGCGCGGAGTGCGCGCGTCGCCGGCCGCCGGCAGCTCGACGGTCGCCTCCCAAAAGCGAAACACGTCGTCTTCCATCGCCGGAGACATTTCAACCTGCGGCCCGTCCTTCATGGCCACGCGCACGCGGGCGACGTCGTGGGCCAGCGTGCGATATCGGATCAGCACGCGATTCGCGCTGAGGGCCTGAAAGTAGAGCGGCACGCGCGCGTCGTGCGCCAGGCCCAGCACGTCGATCTTGTCATCCCCCAGCTTGCCTTTCGATTCGGTCATTTGCGCCACCGGTCCGATCTTGAGGACGGAATTGAAGCCATTATGCCCGTCGGATGTGGTCTCGCTGTTGAGCGGATCATGCACCCACTGGTTGCCGTTCAGCACGAACTGTATTGATAATCGCCGGCCCCGAGTTTCAGCGTGGCCCGCCAGAAGCCCTCGCCGTCGGGCCCGGTCATCGGCGTGCTCTGAGAAATTCCAGCCGTTGAAGGAGCCCGCCAGGTTGATCGTGGTCGGCGGGCGTGGCGTCGGGTTTGTAGCGGAACGTAATGCCCCACAGTCCGCCCTCGTCCACTTGCGCGACGATCGACGGCGGCAACTTCCCGGCGTCCTGAAGACCGGCTTTCGCCAGTGGTGGTGCGGGCGGCCAGCCGGTCTGTACTGAATACTGGCGTGCAAATGCCGCCAGCAGCACGAGCAGCGCGGGAAATGAAGCCTGTCGCGACGAATCTCGCGGTCTCGCAGTCGTGCCGCGAACCGAGCCGTTTTTCGAGCGCCGCGTAGTCTGCGTGGAATTCATGGCGGGATTATATTGAACCGCTGCAATTTCACGGAGAGCGTCCCGGGGTCAAAGATGGCCGAGGCGCGCAGACGAAAGTCATCGTGGCAAATACGCACGAATCTGAGGATCGCTCACCGCTCGTCGCGCGCGTATTGCGCGGCGTGCTGGCTGTCGCGGCGGGCGCGGCGATCCTCGCCTGTTTCGGGTGGTTTCTCACGCGGCCGCTTCGCACGGCGCGCGCCCAGCAGAACCAGGTCACCCTGCGCATCCTGCACTGGGGCGACAAGGTCGAGGACGGCATCGTCCGTGACCTGATCGCGCAGTTCGAGCAGCAGAATCCCGGCATTCGCGTGCTCCGCTCGAACACCGGCTCGCCGGGCCAGCTGGCGACCAAGTTGCAGACGATGCTGGCGTCCGGCGATCCGCCCGACCTGTTCTATCTGGACTTTACGAAAATTGCCGAGATCGCCGCCAACGACGTGCTGGAGCCGCTTGAGCCCTACTTCGCGCGCGACGAGCACGCCCGGTGCGACCCGGCCACCTGGGCGACACCACCCGCCGTGCTGGACGCCTTCCGCTTCGATTTCGAGAAGCGCCGCGTCGGCAGCGGAACGCTCGTCGGCCTGGCGAAGGACTTCACCTGCGTCGGTTTCTACTACAACAAGACGCTCTTTGACGTGGGCGGCGTGCCACATCCCTCTCGGCCGGCTGGACGTGGGACGAATTCCTTGCGGCCGCGCGCGTCGGCGCGTCGCTCGACAACTGCTACGGCGGCAGGCTCGTGACGTGGGAGTCGATGGTCCGCATCTTTCTGTTCACGCACGGCCTCGACGTAACCGATCCGGGCTGGAAGCACTATCGCCTCGACGATCCCGAGGTCGTCGCCACGGCTCGACCAGCTGCGGCTCCGCAAGTTTCCACGAGGAAAAAGGCCGCACGCTGCTGAGCGGCAAGACGCAACTTGAGACCGGTCAGGCGCCCATTCATGACGGGCCGCGTCGGGATGGCCGGCCCCTTCGGCCGCTGGCAAGTGCCGCTCTACCGGACGATCCGCGACTTCGACTGGGATTTCGCGCCGCTGCCGCACGCCGCCGGCCGCGAGCCCGCCAACGGCGTGCCCACGACATCGTGGGCGATGGCCAAGGGCGGCCGGCACAAGGCCGAAGCCTGGAAGCTGATGAAGTTCCTGCTCGGGCGACAGGGGCAGGAGATGGTCTGCAAATCTGGGCTCGCCATTCCCGCGCTGCGGAGCGTGGCCGAGTCGCCCTGCTTCACTGATCCGACCGCCAAACCCGACAGCGACGACGTATTCCTGCGGGGAGCAGCCGTCGCGCGGCCCATCGAGTGGCCGCCGGATCCGCTGGCTTCATGGACGAGTTGAAGACCGGTTTGAGAACATCTTCAAGCTGGGCCGTCAGACCAAGCCCGAACTCGAGCGCGTTCAGCGCCTGGCAGAAATCTCGCAATTCACGGGCACGCGGCCGGCCATGCCGTGGGCCACGCTCACGCTCATCATCAGTGCGGCTCATCGTGGTCGGGATGCTCTCGTGCTCGGCGCGTGGTGGTGGCGCACGCGGCCGGGAAGAATCGAGCTGCGGGGAAGAACTGGCCGGCCTGGGCATGATCTCGCCCTGGCTGGCGGGGTTTGTACTGTTCTGCGCATTTCCCATCGTGTTGTCGCTGCTGCTCGGCTTCACGCGGAACGCGATGCTGACGCTCGATCGCGGCTGAGTACGTCGGCATCGACAATTTTCGTGAGCTGATCACATTCGACCCGACTTTTCACCGCGCTGCGTCTGGATCACGGCCTGGTACGCGGCTCTTGGCCGTCCCCACCAGCCAGCTCGCAACCTCGCGGCCGCCCTGCTGATGAACCACGAATAGCGCGGCATCTATGTATTTCGGGCGATCTGGTACCTGCCGAGCGTGCTGGCCGGCGTGGGCATGGCGATCATGTGGAAGTGGGTATTCCACCACGAGTACGGATTGCTCAACGCACTGCTCGCCTGCGCTGGCGGAATTCATTAATCACGCGTTCGGCTGGCAAGGCAGCGGCGCTGTCGCGCCGCCGCGCTGGTTTGAAAAGGACGCCGAGAACTGGGCCGTCCCGGCGTTCGCGATGCTGAACCTGTGGGTCATCGGCGGCACGATGATGATCTATCTCGCCGGCCTCAAAGGGATTCCGCGGGACTTGTATGAGGCGGCCGAGATCGACGGCGCGACGGGCTGGCGGCGTTTCCGCAATGTGACGCTCCCGATGCTAAGCCCGGTGCTGTTCTTCAACACGATCATGGCCTTGATCGCGTCCTTCCAGATTTTCACGCAGGTCTACGTAATGACGGGCGGCGGGCCCGGCTCGGCCACGCATTTCTACGTGTACTACCTGTACAAGAAGGCGTTCGATCTTGGCGCGATGGGCTACGCGAGCGCGATGGCTTGGATATTGCTTGTGATAGTGCTGGTGCTCACAACGATCTTGATGCGCGGGACGCAGCGGTTCGTGTACTACGAAGGGCTGCGCGGCTAACGCTGATCATCCGCGCGTGTCACTTCTAAGCGGATATCATCCCTGTCGATGCGAAGGAGAATAGCAATGCGACGACTGTTGACCTGCCTGGCCTCGATCGGGCTGACGCTACCCGTTCTGACGATCGCGGGCTGCGACCATGATGACCGCGATGACGAGGTCAAGGTGCGGCGTGAGCGCGTGGAAGTCGAGGATGATCACGATCGGACCGTGGTTGTCGAGCTGCGCCCATGGTCGTCGAGAGAACGCGAAACCCGTCGTTGTTGAATCGGAGCCGAGCGTCGTCATCGTGCGCGAGGCGCCGCCGCCCGTGATCGTCGAGCGCGTGCCGCGCGTCTCCTCCGGTCAGATATGGATTGCGGGCTATTACCGCCACGACGGGCACCGATTTGTCTGGGTAAGGGGCCACGTCGAACGCGCTCGCCCGGGTTACCGTTACGAGACCGTCCGCTGGGTGCGCACGTCGCGCGGTTACGAGCGTCACGGCGGAGTGTGGATCCGCCACTAGAAATGCGTTTCAGTTGAAAGTTCGAGTCGGGGAGCATGGGCCTCCGGCAAAGTGCGCACGCGGACCGGAAGCCCATGCTCCCCGAAACTCATGCGACGAAACAGAGCGCGCGTAGTCAGGCTGACAGCGCTTCATCCACTGATGCGAAGATTTTCAATACGCGATCGAAATAACAGAGCTTCAGCATGCGCAGCACGTCGGCATTGACCGACGCCAGACGCAACTCGCTGCCGAATTCCTGCAGGCGGCGGTGAAGCTTGATCACCGCGCCGATGCCGGCGCTGTTCAGGAACGCAAGCTCTGAAGCATCTACTACCGCCTTCGCCGGCTTTGCAGCGGTCAGCTCGTCACCGGCTCGCTCAAAGTCGCGGACGGATTCGTACTCCAGCTTGCCGACCAGCTTCAGGATCGCGCCGCGCGGTTCGGTCTCTACGGTGGCCATGAAATCACTCATTTCGCCTGGTTTCCGTTTCTCTCTCTACACCGCGTGGATAACGCGATTCGGCCCCGCTGCGCCCGACACCGCCTAGGAAATTTCCACCGCCCGCCGATAAATCGCCGCCCGCGACTTCCGCCCGTCAATGCGGACCTCCATCGGCTCCGGAGGCAGCGTCACGTGGCGGAGCAGCTCGCTTTCGTACTCGACTGCCCGGCTGTTCAGCCAATCCCCAGGCGACGAAACCCTGGTCCTGGCCTTCGTTTAGCGTCAGGTACGCGACGCCGATCGTCGCCAGATTGTGGAAGAAATGGCTGCCCTGCGACGGGTCGACCACCATCTGGCCGTGGGCGGCCTCGACGATGACCTTCGCGCACGAGATTTGGCCCCATCCGACGGGAATCCCCAGCCAATGATCCGGGGAACCCCACCGCCCCGGACCGATCAGCACATATTGCCGTCCCGTCCGACGCATGGCCTCGTTGAGATTCGCGACTTCGGTCGCAATCGCGCGGGTTTTGGCCGCGTCGAAGGCCTCGGGGCGAACGAAGACGATGTCGCGGAGCTGGCGATGAATGCCGTTGCCGGCCGCGCTCCAGGGCCGTGAGGATGAAGCTCAGTGCGCGATGTCTCGGGGATGTCGACGCGCTTCCTCCGTCGCCACCGTGGCCATAGGGGCGCATCTGCAAAACCGCGAATTGCCGCGGCTTGGCGGTCAGGTTGCACGCAAATTCCATCTCGACCGGGCCGCTCATCGCCTCCGCGCCGAGTGCGCTGATGCGCTGCAGAATCTTCGCCAGCGGGAAGACGTCGTACTTCAGAATCGGAGCGAACGTGATCGCCCGCGCGCCGGGGCGGCTCGTGCCGTCATACCAGCAGCCGTTCTCGGCCGACCAGGTCGAAGCGATCGAATGCAGCACGCCATGCTCTTCGGCATCATAAAGATCGAGCTTCGCGATGCAGTTTTCGTGCGGCTGGCTTCGATCGGCTGATCCTCACGCAGGTCGAGCGCCAGCCGCTCGCGCTTGCGACTGATCCAGGAACGCCTCGCCAATGCCATCTGCGGCAGAATTTCCGGGTACGCAGGGCGAAACGCAGGATCGCGCGCCCTGCACGACCATTTCGCCAGCCCCATCGCGACCATCGCCACGCCGTCTTCCGGCTTCGCGGGGCCGACCGGGTAGAAGTTGTACGACCGCACGACGCCGGAGAAATCGGGATAGAAATAGTCGCCGCGCCGCGCGCCGACGGTGGGCTGCAGAACGATCGCCATCTTCTGTTCTTCGATGCGATGGCCGGTGGCGTCGAGGTAGCGGCAAGCCGCCTCGTAAAACATCGACGCGTAGACGAGCTTGATCGTGGATTGCAGGTGTTCGAGGCGCGTCGCCGCCCCTTCGGCGGAGTTGATCAGCATGCGCGTCTGGTAGACGCCGGCGAAGGGGTGATATTGCGAATCTTCCAGCAGGCTCGACGAGCGTACCGCCACGGGGCCGGTCACGATGTTCGCGAACGCGCGCAGATCGTTGACGGCCGCATCCGGAAAGCGCCCGGCGAGAAATCGCTCGCGCACGGTCTGATCGTCGGCCGCGTAGAGATCGTCCGTCCGCAATCCGTTGAAGGCGAGAAAATCATCGAACACGTCGGTGCCGAGCGAGACGGAGCGCGGAATCGAGATGTGGACGTTTTCGAGACCCTGCTCGAGATTCAGCCGCGCAAGTTGCTGATCGAGAAACACGAGGCCGCGGGCTTTCCCGCCGATCGAACCACCCCCGATGCGGACAAACGGCGCACGTCCGTCGAACGTCGTCGCGTCGAAATTCTCGATATTCCCGCGGCTCTGCGCGGCGGCCGCACGGCGCGCAGGCATTGAATCAACCCGGGCGCGTCCCTCGGCGGACGTCCTCCGCAGTTCCCAGCTTCGCACCTCGGCCGAGAGCGCGAGCTCGCCGCGGGCGCGAATCCACGTGGAGAAATGGCGCCGCAGGGCGTGGTAGCGCAGGCTCTCTTCCGGAATCGACTCCAGCGCGTGCTCGAACGCGCGCATGTCCGAAACACGCTGCAACTCGCGGCCGTCCGGCTGACGAAACACGAAATCGCCGAAGCCGAAGATTTCGGCCAGCGCTTTGCGGAGATCCTGCAGCAGGGTCGGCGAATCCTTGGGGATGTGCAGATTTGCAGTTCCTTTGCGATCTCCGCGACCTGCGAACTGCCGGAGTAGAGCAGGGCCGGCACCTCGCCGTGCTCCGCATGCAGCATGCACAGCAGCTCGATGCCGTCGCCGACTTCCGCGGGCTCCGCTCCGGCTGGGGCGAAGTCGGCGATGACGCCCACCAGTTGTCCGCCGTGCTTCTGGTAGAGCGCTCGGGCCTGGTCAACGCTCGACGCGATCAGGATTTTCGGCCGCGCGCGCATCTTCAGCATGCGCTGCAGACTGTTCAGGCCGTCGCGCAGCGTGCGCTGCGTCTGACGCAGCAGTTCGCTATGCAGCAGGGGCAGCATCATCGAGAGATGGCGGATCGAGCGATCGACCACGAGAAAAATGCCGTGCCCCGTGCCCGTCTGCGCCGCCCAAGAGTCCTCCAGCGTGTGAACGATCGTCATGAATAGCCGCGGATCGCCATGCCACACATAAGTGGCCGCGATCGGCAAAGGCTCGTTTCGCTCGCCGAGCTTCACCAGTTCCAGCTCATTCGGCACGATCAGGACGATGGGAATTTCCGGCTTCAACGCGCGCACGTCGCGCGCGAATTCGCGAATGTCGCCGCCGCCGACGCGCAGCATCGTGATCACCAGATCGAACGAACGCGATTCGAGGGTCTGCAGCGCTTCGGGTCCGGAGAGCACGCGCGTGATCTGCGGCGCCTCGCCGAGTCCAGCCGCCGCGAACTCAGAGGAAATCAACTCCGCGAGCAGGCCGCCTTCCTCGATGATGAAGGCGTCGTAGGGGCTGGAGACCAGCAGGATTTCGCGGATGCGGCGCTGGGCATCCGGCGCGTTCCGGGCGTGCTGCGCTTCGGCGGGTTTCGTGGCGTGTCCCACGGATTCCTCTCGATCTGTTCGCGCAGCGCGCGTCGGTCACGGCGCTGTGTGTTTCGCGCGGCTCGCTGAAAGCGCTTTCCGAAACGACTGCACCGCAATCCACGGCGCTTCCGCGAGTCGCAGCCCGTCGCCGCCGCCTTTAGAGATTGCCGCGCTTCGCCTGCTCGCGCTCCAGACTCACGAACAGCGCCTTGAAATTGCCCTGTCCAAAGCCGCGGCAGCCGTGGCGCTCGATCAGTTCAAAGAATAGCGTGGGACGGTCCTGCATCGGCGCGCTGAAAATCTGGAGCAGGTAGCCGTCTTCGTCGCGATCCACGAGAATGCCCAATTCCTGCAACTCCCGATAATCCTCTTCGATCTCGCTACGCGTGTTCGCAGGTCTTCGTAGTAGGTGTCGGGCACGCCGGAGGAAATCGATGTCGCGGCGCCGCAGCTCACGCACGCTGGCGCAGATATCCGGCACGTTCATCGCGATGTGCTGCACGCCGGGGCCATAGTAGAAATCCAAGTACTCATCAATCTGGCTACGGCGCTTGCCCTCGGCCGGCTCGTTGATCGGGAATTTGCACTTGCCCGTGCCGTTTTCCATCACCTTCGACATCAGGGCCGAATACTCCGTGCTGATGTCTTTATCCGAGAAGTGTTTGAGCTGCGTGAAGCCCAGGATCTGCTCGTACCAGTTCACCCAGTAGTTCATCTCACCCAGGAAGACGTTCGTCACCATGTGATCGATCGCAGCCAATCCCACCGGTTGCGAATCTCCCACCGAGTGGATCGCCTTGTACCCCGGGGCGAACGCCCCGCGATAGTTCGTGCGCTCGACGAACTTGAAGACCGTGTCGCCGGCGTAGCGCAGGGTGCCCGTCTTGAGCGTGCCGGATTCGTCCTCGAACGCCGTGGATTTCTGAATGACGGTCGCGCCGCGGGCTTTGGCCTCGCGCACGGCATGGTCGCAATCGGGGACTTCGATCCCGATGACCTTCACGCCGTCGCCATGCAGCGCGCAGTGCCGCGCGATTTCATGGTCCGGGCCAAGCGCGCTCGTCAGCACGAAGCGCACGCGCCCCTGCTGCATGACGTAGCTCGCGCGATCGCGGCAGCCGGTCTCCAAGCCCATCTTGGCGATCGGCTTGAAGCCGAAGGTCTTGTCGTAAAAGTGGGCCGCCTGCTTGGCGTTCCCGACGTAGAACTCGACGTGGTCGTAGCCGCGGATCGGCATGAAATCGCCGGCTGACATCGTGCATCGTCCCGACTTCCCCAATCGATACGACCGGCCGCACCGCTCCGCGACGCGCCGACCCCGGCCATTCGGAGGAGGCGAACGGCCGCAAATAGAGATTATCGCGATTTGCGGGGGGCGGCTCAATTGCTTTATGTAACTAAGAGTGATCTCCGGAAGGGAGGCCGGGGACTCTACCGTTTCCGCGGGCTACCGTGCAGAGAATCACAATGCCTGTTCACATTGAGACCTTGCTCGAGACGTGCGTTCGCGTGGGGGCGAGCGAACTGCAGCTCTTTACGGGCGCGGCGCCCGTTCTTCGGATGGACGGCGCGCTGCGGTCGCTGGAGACCACTACGCTCTCCGCGCGGGATGTAATCAGATT
The DNA here is from genome assembly GCA_044225155.1 of Phycisphaerae bacterium. Taxonomy (GTDB): domain Bacteria; phylum Planctomycetota; class Phycisphaerae; order UBA1845; family Fen-1342; genus CAYMBL01. Next base: position 21,372 of record JBGAJB010000012.1, read on the forward strand.
GGCGGAAGCGGTCGCGCCGCCCGCTGTATTGGCGGACTGGAAGCAGTCCGAGAGGGCCGAGTTTGATTTTCGCTTCCGTGATCGCGGCACGTTTCGGGTCGTGCTGTTTTGGGCCGATGGCGAGCCGGCCGCGATCTTTCGCTCGAATTTGGAATCGAAGTGAGCTTGGATGAGCCTTGCGCGAAAGGAACGAACTCGCGTCATTAGCGCCGTTGGCGTGACTGAGAACGATTGGAGCTTGGCCCGAGGCCTTACTGCCGAACGAAATCCTTCGTCAGCCAGAAGAAGATTCCCAGGCAGACGCTGAGCGTTGCGACGGCTGAGCCGATGGCGAAACCCATCCAGGCTTGTTTCGAGCGAGTATTGCGCTTCTGCTCGGCGCTGTTGAAACCGAGCAGCGCTCCGATGCCGCCGAGCGAGGCGCCGACCAGCACTGTGATCAGTACCGCGAAAAAGCGGGCGCTGTTCGGGCGCATGAAGATCGCAAATTCATGCATGTTGAAGGCGGAAAAAACGGCTGCGGCGCCGGCCAGCAAAGCCGCCCCGCCGCCGGCGCTCAAGTATACGCTCCACTGAGACTGCGTTTCGTACGTGTTCGCCTTCGCCACTGCGGACTCCTGTCACTCGCGGCTGCTTGCCGCCTGCCGTCGCGGTGCCGCCGAGTAGCATATTCGGCATGCCCGCGGAACCCAATCACCCGCCGCTGCGGATCGGCGTGCTGCTCTCCGGCGGCGGCACGACCCTGGCCAATCTCATCGACCGGATTGGCGATGGCCGCTTACGAGGCGTACGAATCACCTGCGTAATCAGTTCTCGCGCGGCCGTGCGGGGCGTCGAGATTGCGCGTCAGGCTGGACTGCCGACGACCATTCTCCGGCTGCGGGACTTTGCCGATCCAGCGGCCTTTTCCGAGGCGATCGCGGAGCGGCTGCGGGCGGCCGAGGTCGAGCTGGTGGTGATGGCGGGCTTTCTGTGCCACTGGAAGCTGCCGGTGGATTTCGCCGGGCGCACGATCAACGTTCATCCAGCCCTGTTGCCACACTATGGCGGGCGCGGGATGTACGGACATCATGTCCATGCGGCCGTGCTGGCAGCCGGCGAGCGCGAGTCGGGCTGCACGGTGCATTTCGTGGACGATGAATATGACCACGGGCCGACGATCGCACAGCGCCGCGTGGCAGTTCAACCGAATGACACTCCTGAGTCACTGGCCGAGCGCGTCATGGCGCAGGAGCGCGAGCTTTATCCCGAGGTCATTCAGCAATTCGCGGATCGCAGAGTCCTGAAGTAAGGCTCGCTAACGCAGATGCTTCCAGATTTGTCGCGCCGCATAAGGGTCGGCAGTTACGGGCGCGGCCTAGCAATCGAGCACGGCGGGGTGCGTCAGGGACAACTTAAGCGGCACTATCTTGATCGAGCACGGCCGGTACGCGGAAGTAGCCGTCCTGTCGATCGGGAGCGCTCTGCAGAGCCTGCGATGTTTCGAGCGTGGGACCGGGCTCGTCTTCGCGGAGCACGTTGGTCACGGGCAGCGGATGCGAGAGCGGCTCGACGCCGTCGACGTTGACCGAGGAAAGCTGATCGACGTAGCCCAGCACTTGGCCGAGTTGGCTGGTGAAGAGTCGGACTTCGTCGTCGGTGAGCGCCAAGCGCGAAAGCTTGGCGATGTGGCGAACCAGCTTTTCATCCACTTGGATCGACATCTTGGTGAGCCGGATGCGGTGCGGCGGCGGAGATTAGTCCTGAGCGGCCGGTCGTTCGCGCTTGAGCGGCTTCGTCACGGCACCCATGCGAATCGCCTTCGCGGAGACCCGAATACGGCAGACGCGGCCGTCGATCACCGCCCGCACTTTCTGAACGTTGGCCTTGAACGTACGGCGCGAGATGCCGGTGACCTTGCGGCCGACGCCCCCCAGGTACTTGGCCTTACCACGGCGCGTAATCTGATTGCCGAACGTCGTCTGCTTGCCCGTAACACTGCACTTGCGCGCCATGATCGCCTCACTAATTCTCGACTGCCGAGCCCCAGCTTCGGGCGCGGGCAGGGAGGGGAAGTATACGGCCGCGGCCTTGGGCGTCAAACTGGGAGCGGGCGGTGGGTTGTGCGTCAGTTAGAACCGCGCGGCGTCCCCAACCGAGGCCCGACCGTAAGGGAGGGCTTTTCTTCGGGGCGGAAGCGACCGTTCCCTTAAAGTCGGAGCTCTGCCCAGTCCGCTTTCGCTCAAACTGGGCCAATACCGGGCGGTGTTATCGTGCAAGCCCGCTCACGTGCCGGCCGCTGCACCGGCGGAGGACGTCCAGGTTGTAGCCCCCTTCCAGGACGCTTAGAACCCGCCCTTTGGCGTGCCGATTCGCGACTTCCAATACTGCCGACAGCATCATGTCGTAGGCGTTGTCGCTCAGCGAGATCGTGCCCAATGGGTCCTGGGCGTGACCGTCGAAGCCGCATGAGATGAGCACGATTTGCGGGGCGAATTTCTCGGCGGTCGGGATTACTTTCGTTTCGAAAGCCCGGCGGTAGTCGTCGTCTCCGGCTCCGGGCTCAAACGGGATGTTCAGCGTGAAGTACGCGCCCGCTCCGCGGCCGACCTCGTACTCGAAACCCGTGCCGGGATAGAGTGTGTTCGGATGCCCGTGCAGGCTGATGAACATGATCTGCGGGTCGAATTCGAACAGATTTTGCGTGCCGTTCCCGTGATGCACGTCCCAATCGACAATCAGCACGCGCTCGAATCCACCGTGCCGTGTCAGCCAGTGAGCGGCGAGGGCGATGTTGTTGAAGAGGCAGAAACCCATCGACTCGGCCCGCTCGGCGTGATGGCCGGGAGGGCGCACGGCGCAAAACGCCTTCTGCACGTCGCCGGCGGCGATGTGGCGGGCGGCCGCGACCACGCTACCCGCGCCGAGCAGCGCGACCTCGAATGATGCGCGGCAAATCGTGGAATCCGGGGAATCGAGATAGGGCTGGCCGGTCTCGCTGGCGTGGCGTGCCCGCTGGATGTATTGCGGTGTGTGCAGCTCGGCGAGCAACGTCAGGTCGATGGACGTGGGCTCGATTCGCAGCCCGCCTGCAAGCACTCCGCTCGACTCCAGGCCCTCGCGCACGGCGTCGATTCGCTGGGGACGTTCGGGATGGCCGCGGCCGGTCTCATGTCGTTTGAAGCAATCATCCAAAACTACGGCGATACGCGACATGCCGTCCTCCCGCCCGCCTACTCTGAAATCCGAGCCCCTGATTTGCAACACTCATAGAGCGATAATCTCGGGAACAACCACAATCTTGGACGTGGCAAACCCCTGGTCCGGCTCGCTATCATGACGTGAAGGATCATGTTCTTTCCTGGGGGGTCACAGTGAGACAGCACACCGTCGTGAAATTTCTCGCTATCGGCATCACAAGCTGGCTGGCGTCCGCCGCGCTCGCGCAATCGCTCACGGTCCCGGATGAAGCCCTGTTCGATCCGGCCGATCCGTGCGTCGGCGGCTGCGGAAAAGCTTGCATGGCGCGGCAGAAGACGGGCCTGGGCGAAGATTGGCGGGCCGAGGATCCGGTCGGCTGGGCGGCGGTGCGGAGGCCGCGCCGGACACCGACCTGCTGCACAACAAGCTCGATATCGAAATCTTCACGGCGACCAGCACGATCACCGGAACGAACGTGATGACCGTGCAGAGCAAGGTCGCGGACCTGACGCAGTTCACGTTCACGCTGCGGTCGAATTACACCATCACGAGCGCGACCATCGGCGGCACGCCCGTCACGGTGACTTCCGTCGGCACGTATGGCCGACAGGTGACGCTGGACCGGGCCTACGCGTTGGACGAGATCTTCGACCTGACGATCGCCTACACGGGCGTCGCCGTTTCGCGTGGTTTCGGTTCGATCAACTTCACGTCGGTCGGCGGCAACTCGCTCGTGTTCACGCTCAGCGAACCCTATTTCGCGGCCACCTGGTGGCCCTCGAAGGACGGCGATTTCGGATTGCCGGGCGACAACGGCGACAAGGCCACGATCGAGCTTTCGGTCACAGCGCCGAACACGCTGACGACGGTCTCGAACGGTCTGCTGCAGGGCGTCGACGCGCTCTCCGGCGGCCGCTCGCGTTATCGCTGGGCGTCGAACTACCAGACCTCGACCTATCTCGTCTTCTTCTCCACGAGCAAGTACAACACCTGGTCGCAGACGTACACGTACGACGGCGGAACGATGCCGGTCGAGTTCGCGATTTTCCCCGCCGACGACAACACGACGAATCGCGCCTTGTGGGAAAAGTGCATCACGATGCTGGGCACCTACAAGGACATTTACGGCCTCTATCCGTTCATCGACGAAAAATACGGCATCTACGAATTCACTTTCGGCGGCGGCCAGGAGCATCAGACCTACACGGGCGAAGGCACGTTCTCAGAATCCGTGACTTCGCACGAACTCGGGCATCAGTGGTGGGGCGACAACATCACCTGTAAGTACTGGAACGACATCTGGCTGAATGAAAGCTTCGCCGACTACACCGAGGCGCTCTGGGAAGAGCGCAAGCCGGGCTCGACCGGATTGCCGGCGCTTTTCGCGGCGATGGCAGCCCGACGGCCGTCGGCGGTCAGCGACACGGTTTATGTCTACGACGTCTCCGATTTCAATCGCATCTTTGATTACAACTACACGTACCTGAAAGGCGGCTGGGTGCTGCACATGCTGCGGCATGTCGTCGGCGACAGCACGTTCTTCGACATCCTCGCCAACTATCGCGCGATGTATCAAGGTGGAGGGGCGACGACCGACGATTTCGCCGGCGTAGCGTCCGCGGTCTCCGGACAGGACCTGACCTACTTCTTCAATCAATGGATCTACGGCGGCGGTGCGCCGGCCTATCAGTACGGCTGGCAGGCGGCGACCATCAACGGCGCGAACTACTTGCGGCTTTACGTGAAACAGACGCAAACGAGCGGCCTGTTCTCCATGCCGATCGACATTCGCCGCACGACTTCCGGCGGCGCGACGACCACGACGGTCTGGAACAGTGCCGCGGCGCAGTGGTACCTGATCCCGGTCAGCGCTGCGGTGACGAGCATCGGTTTTGACGAGAACGATTGGATTCTCGATACCGCAAAGACCAGCATCGCCTACGTGGCCGGACCGCCGAAGGTGGTTTCGGCCGTTCCCGGCCCCGGAGCCCAGCTCAGCACGGCGCCGAGCGCAATCGTGGTCGGTTTCAGTGACGACGTAACGACGTCCGCTGCTGACTACACGATCACCGGTCCGAGTGGAAACGTGCCGTTCACGTTCAGCTACGCACCCACGAGCTTCACGACAACGCTGATCCCGACCGGGCCGCTGCCCAACGGCGATTACTTTGTGACGGTGAACGATTCCATCACGCGCGCCGGCTCCTCCTCCGCGCTGGATGGCGAACTGGCCGATCCCAACAACTCGGCACTCCTGCCGAGCGGAGATGGCCTGGCTAGCGGCGATGCGGTGTTTGCGTTCCACGTGAATAGCGTGAAGCCGGGCGACACCGACAACGACGGCGACGTGGATCTCAGTGATCTCGGCGTCGTGCTTGCCGCCTACGGCGCGTGCGTCGGCGATTCTGAATATGTCCCGGCGGCCGACTTCGACAGCAGCGGCTGCATCGATCTCAGCGATCTGGGCGTGGTGCTGGCGAACTACGGGACTTGATGATCTCGACGATCCGCTCGGCGGCCCCCCGCGGATCATCGCTCGCGATCACGGCTGAACAAACACACAGGCACGCCGGCGCGGCCGAGAGCACTTCGGCCGCGCGCGCGTCCGTGATCCCCCCGATCGCCACCAGCGGCAGCTCGGTTCGCGTCGCGGCGGCGCGGAGGGCATGCGGTCCCGCGATGTGATCCTGCGGCTTTGTGCTTGTCGCAAACATCGGGCCGACGGTGATGTAGTCGGGCAATTCTTCGACGGCGGAGTCGAGTTGGGCGGGTGTGTGCGTGCTCTTGCCGACCAGCAAGTCCGCGCCGGCGATTCGACGCACGCTCTGCACCGAAAGATCGTCCTGGCCCACATGCACGCCATCGGCCATCGCGAGGCGCGCGATATCCGGCCGATCGTTCAGGATGAGCAACGCGTCAAATTGCTTTGTGATCTCGCGCAGGCGACGCGCGCGATCGAGCAACTCGCGATCCGCCAAGGTTTTTTCCCGCAATTGCAGACATTCCGCGCCGCCCCGCAGCGCCGCCTCGGCCGTTGTTTCCCACGACTGGCGACAGAGCGACTCCGTGATGATCACGTAGAGCCGCACGTCACGCATGCGCTGGCGCAGGTCGCCGCGGAGCATGAGCCGCTGTTCCAATTCGTACACGGCGTAGCGAATTCGCTCGACGGCCTGGGCGGCTTCGGGGTCGAGTCCCTTGGAGTATTCCGCCACGGCGCGCAAAGACTCGCCGGCGCGACCGAGCGCCGCGCGCGCGACCGCGGCGACATCCGCGCGCTCCAGCTCCGCGACGGCGCGCGTCTCGCGCCCGACATCGTGCAGAATGTCGCGTGCTCGTAGCAGCCGCTCAACACCGAGCCGGTCGGCAACTTGCTGGAGCGCGTGCCGCTGCGTCTTCAACGACGCGGCCGCATCGCGGTCGTCGCGGACGAATCGCGCGTAATCCTCCAGCACGCGGAGCGCCTCGCGCCCGCGGTTCAGGCAGACATCCAGAATTCGAAGCAGCTCCAGGCTCATGGCGTTATCTCAACCGACCCCGCTTCTCGCCAAAGCTCTCATTACTCGCCGCGCAGCAATCTTCGCAGCGGCTCCGTCAGTCGACGCAGCGCGACCGCGCGCACATGCGGCTGCTCCAGCGTGCCGGAAACTTCGAACTGGAGCAGTTCGCCGCCCGCCCACTCCAGCACATCGGTGAGGAGCAGCAAGCGCGGCGCGTCTTCCGGCCCGATCGATACCAGGCTCGCGTTCACCGCGCTGGAGCGCATGTCGAGCACGCCGGTTCCGAGAAAGCGCGCGTCACGCGTGCGAATCTCCAGCCGGTCGCAGCGCAACTCCGAGCCTTCGAGCGTAAAGCGCAGCAGGGCTTCGTCTACTTCGTCGGTCGCGCCCGGACGCCGCGCCTGCACGTTTTCATAGACCGACTTGGTTACGCGACTGCCCAGCAGCGAGGCCGCGCGAATTCGCAATTCGCCGCCCCCGCGACGTTCGCTGCCGCGCCCGCCATCCGACGCGAGGAACACGGCGCCGTCGAGCGTCGCGCCCTTCATCTTGGTGGCGGCCGCGCCGTCGAGCTGCATGAGTTCGACCAGGCCGACGTTCGCGAGGTTTCCATTTAGTTCGTATGCGCCCGTATCGGCGTCGATCGTAATCGAGCCGGTGATCTGCCCGCCGCAAAGCCTTCCGCGCAGATCCTCGATGCGAATTCGAGAGTCTTCGGGAACGATCAGCAGCCGCGCCCGCCAATCGCGGATCGCCCGGCCATCCAAGACGCCCTTTTCAATCGCGAGTTCGGCCGAAAGCGTTGTGCCGGCCGCGTCGATCGTGCAGCCGCCGGCCAACTCGCCAAAGGTATCCGCAAGCGGCAAACCGACATCGAGGCTAGCGCCCGAGAGCGTGAGCGAGCCGGCGAACTCGGCCGTCATGTTCTCAGCATTCTCAATCCGCAAATGATCCAGTGTGAGGTCGGCCGTCGCCGTGATTTTCAGGCGCTCAAAAAGCGCACGTAGCGCCTTCGGCAGCGCGCGGGCAAATTCTTCGTTCAGTTCAATGTTCGCGGCCGTCAGGCTGCCGCCGAACTCCGCGCCGGCCTCATCGCCATGTCCGCCGCCGCGCGCCTCGATGCGGCCATTCGCGCCGTGGCCGACGACCAGGTCTTCGAGCGTGAAGTCGCGGCCGCGCGTTCTGATGTCGGCTTTCAGATCATGCAGCGGCAGCGGCAGCGCGGGCGGTGCCATGCGCTCCGCTTCGATGCGAATGCCGGTAGTTTCCTCGCCGCCCGAGCCGGCCGCCTCGCCCGGCATCTTCGAGCGCACTGCGACGCGTCCTCTGCCGGAGACGCCCAATTGCTCAAACAACTTGCCGCGCCGGTCCTTCGGCAGCATCCCCAGCAGTTGTTCAATCGCATCCAGACCGGCCTCCAGATCCAGTTCCGTGCCCGCGGCCGCGTTCGCCGGCAGGCTGCCCGCGCCGCGCAGCGCGGCCCCCGGGCGCTTGGCGGTGAATTGCAGGGCCTTGCGCGCTTCCGGCGCGAGCGTCAGCCAGCCCTCGACGCTCTGCCAACCGCTGTCGCTGTCGCCGAAACGCAGTGCGCCATCGGTGACGTGCACCGTGAAGCGCGATTGATCGCCGGCCTCGCCGTCGCGCGCCCAGCCCCAGAGATCGCCTTCGCCTTCGAACTCCAGTTCCGGTCCCTGCGGTTGCTCCGTCGGCGACGCGACGCGCACCTGCCGCAGACGAATCGCGGAAGCCAGCACGCCGACCTCGTAGCCGCCGTCATCGCCGGTCGAAATCTCGCCGTTCAGCGCGAGCGCGCCTCCCGATTGCGGATAGCCGTGCAAATCGCGCAGCTCGACGTTTTGATCGCCGACGCTGACGAGACCATCCGCCATTTCCAGGCGAATTTCGTTGCTCAGGGAGAGACTTGCGCAGACGAGCCGGCCGCGCACGTCGACGTCCAGCGGCCTGTAGCCGAGTTCGCGTGAGCCGTCACCGCGCGTCATGTGGGCCGTGGCGTCGCACAAACCGATCGGTTGAGTCGTGTCGAGCAGGCGCTGATAGCGCTTCGGGAGCGCATCGTAGAGATCGGTGTCGAGCGCCATGCCGCGCGTGTTGAACGTTAGATCGAAGCCGGTCCACTGCGATGTATTCGTAAGATGCCCGTCGCCGCGAATCGTCGCGCCGCCGTGCCGACCGTGCAGTCCGTCGAAATAGACGCCGTCGGCGGCAAAGCGGACGCGCCCATACACGTCCGTCACGTCGTAAGGAAAATTGAAATAGCGGCATGAAGCGCCCTGCGGCTCCAGCGCGCCTTCGACCAGCGTATCGCCTGCGACGCCCTCGCGCGCGGGGACGCGCGTCAGCGTTACGTCGAGATTCACTCGCCCACGCGGCTGATAGTCCTTGAAGAAGGCCCGCAATGGGCCGGGCAGCGTAGGTGAGGCGAGCCAGGCGGGATCACGTTCGGCCGTCGGTAAGTCAAATCCGCGAACCACGAAGCGCGTGCGCATTTCGCCCAGCGACCAGGCACCCTGCCGCAGCAACTCGCCGGTGCGCGCCGGATCACCGAGTAGGGCCGGCCCGCGCAACAGACCGTGCTCCACGCGCGCGGAAATATCCGAGTCATTCAAACGGCCCGTCAAAGCGGCGGAAAGGGCATAGCCCTCGTCCGTGCGATGCAGCAGCAGTTCCGCTTCCGATTGGTTCAGCCGCAGGAAACGTTCCTTCGGCGCCGGGCTTTCAGCGTAATCCTCGATCGGTGCGGTGAGAGAAACGCCGGCCAGTCCGACGGCCAGCTCATCGATGCCGCTGGCGTCCGCCTTCAGCCGCATCAGGCGCACGGCGCCGGTAATTCCCAACGACGCGATCTCGCTCGCCGCCTCGCGCGGCAAGAGCGCCGTGAACATTTCGGCGTCCATCCAGCCCGTCGAGGCTGTCATCGATCTCGAGTCGAGAACGAGTTCGACCAGCGAACCGAACTCGGAGGGCGGCGCCGCGCCTGGCGCAGTTCCCCCGACTTGTCGCAACAGCGCGAAGTATTTACCCGCGTCCTGCGCTCGGCCGCTGAGGTCCGCGATCCAGCGGCGTAGAAATACAGTTCCGTCACTGCGCTCGACGCGCAAGGCAAGATTCGCCCCGAGCGCGGAAATCTCCGGCATGTCCAGAGCGACCGGCCATTCCGGTCCGCGAACGACCTGCGCGTCGGTCGGGGCCGGGGCGCCATCGGGAATATGGACGACCGTGATTTCCGGGCGACGCGCCACGACGACGGCCGGCCGCACTTTGCCGCGCAGCAGGTCGCCCCAGCGCAACCCCACGCGAAGGTCGGGAACACACACCTCGACCTTCCAGCGCGGCGCCCGGCCGTCCACCGCTCGCCCGCGCGAGAAGCACACATCGCTCGCGCGCAGACCATCCCAGGGTGTCCACAGCGTGCTGCCGACGCGGAAATCGTCAAAACCCGCGTCGAGCACAACCCGCCGCAATTCGCCGGCCAATACCGAGGGGCGCGTCAGGTAGGCCACGACGCCGGCCCCGAGGCCGGACGTCAGCAGCAACCCCCAAAATGCGCGCCGCAGGCGCTTGCGCCATCTCATCCGCGCATTGTGCGGCGTGCCCCCTCGGTTGACCACAAAATCCGCGAGAATCGGCTGCGAGTCGCCGGAGTGGGCATTTTGTCCCGACGTTTCGGATAATCTGGCGGTCTGGCGCGCGGGTCAGGACGTAGCGTTATCGGCAGGACAGTCATGCCGTACCGCAGCGCGTCCGATGCCATCCAGCGAGCCGCTCTGTCGAGCCGGGCGTGGAAGGGAAACTGCGATGGGCAGTTATCGCTGTGCAATCTGTGAGAAGGAAGCCGCCTACGAGGGACGCTTGCCGCGCGAGTATCCATTTTGCGGCGAGCGCTGCCGGCTGGTCGATCTGGGCCGCTGGTTCCGCGAGCAATACTCGATCGACCGCGACCTGACGCCCGAGGATTTCGACGACTTCGGCGCGCTGCGCGACGAACCCGATGCGCGCGCCTGACGCGTTTCCCGCGGCGCGCCGCCGCTGACGCTCCGCGCCCGGCGATTACGCGGCTACACTCGTTTCCTGCATGCTTCCGATCGGCACCGATGTTCGTCTGCGCGCCCGCCCGATCGGCAATTGGCTCATCATCGGTTTGAACGTTCTCACGTTTCTCCTGGAGTTGCAGCGCGGCTCCAGTTGGATGGACGTGTATCTGCCGCCGCTGGACGCGGCCGTCCCCAGCTTGCGTGAATACATTACGTATCAGTTTCGGCACGGCGGCGTGACACATCTGCTCGGAAACATGCTGTTTCTCTGGGTGTTCGGCAATGCCGTCTGCGACCGTCTCGGCTCGTTGAATTACGTGATCTTTTATCTGGCCGGTGGAATCTTTGCCGGCATTTTCTATGCCCTCACCTCGCAAACCCGCATGGTCGGGGCGTCCGGTGCGATCGCGGCCATCACGACCGCGTTTCTGGTGCTTTACCCGCGCGTGCAGATCACGGTGCTGCTCTGGTTCGTGGTGGTGATGACGCTCCAGATCCCGGCGATGCTGCTGATCGTTTTCAAGATCATTCTCTGGGACAACGTCCTCGCGATGTATCTGGACCAGGGCGTTACGTCGAACGTGGCCTTCAGCGCGCACATCGGCGGCTACCTGTTCGGATTCTTCGTGACGTTCTTCATGCTCGCGATCCACGCGCTGCCGCGCAACTCGTTCGATCTGTTGGCGGTGTGGGAGCGCGTGCGACGGCGGAGCCAGCCGGGCTACTTCACCGCCGGGCGGCTCGCGCGGCCGCTTCCTGTTCCACAGAACCTCGAGGATGAGCCGCATGATGAAGTCGTATCACTGCGGGGACAGATTCTCGATCGAATCGCCGAGCGAGATTTTCCGGAAGCGATCGCGTTATTCGAGCGAATGCGCCGTCGCGCGCCAGATCAGGCGACCCTACCCAAGGGCGCGATGATTGAACTCGCAAATTATCTCGCACAAAACCAAAATCCCGCAGCCGCGGCCGAAATGTATGAAACGCTGCTCGCGCTGTACCCGAACGCCGAGGACGCGGCGACTGTACGTCTTTTCCTGGGAATGCTTTACCGTCGCTACCTGCACGCGCCGTCCCGCGCGCTGTTTCACCTGGAACGAGCCGTGCGTGAATTGACTTCAGCAGAGCACCGTGCCCTGGCGGAGCAGGAGCTCTCCTCGCTCGCGGAAAGTCGTGCGTGACAATCTGCCAATTTTCGCCAAATCCATTAAGTCCCCTAATTTTTCCATTGATTTGCAACGATTGATAAGGTAGAAAACCTCGGCGAGCCTGATAACCGGTTCGGCGAGGGCGAGCGCGGGCAGTTGTAACGCCCGGCCCTGTCGCCGTGCCCCGCGAACGAAATCTCAATCGCTTTGCACATGAACCCGGGGGGGATCTCATGAGCCGTCGCAACTGTTTTCTTGCCCTAGGGGTGAATTTTTTTTCATGCGGCGTCTGGGCCGCTCAACAAACAACCAACTGGGTGGGTGGATCAGGAAACTGGAATGTCCCAGGAAACTGGTCCGGCGGAGCTGTGCCCGACAACGGCACATCCACTTGGAGTGTCAATGTCGACAACGGTCAGACCGCATCTTCCAGCGCCACGCTGAACATCAGCGTCACCATCGACA
>JBGAJB010000315.1:0-3872 GCA_044225155.1 Phycisphaerae bacterium
AGATCAGGCCGATCACGGCCGCGCGTCGTGCCCGGGCGTGCGTCGTCTCGGTGTTCAACGGAGCACCTCACTCAGGAAAACGGAATTTGCGTTCCAAGTGCAATTTGCTCGCCTCACCGGCCGTCGTGCGAACCTAACCCAAGACTCCGGAGTATAGAGTCCGACGAGCCGACCGGTTTGGCCAGACCGGCCTCGCGAGCGCATAATGCCCCCCCGACACACTGCGGCGGTCAAGCGGTCGCGGGAAGCGAGCGGGCAAGGAACCGAATGATTCAGAAGCTCTACGCGATCGCGCTCAATACCTTCATCGAGACCGTCCGCCAGCCGATCTTTGGCATCTTGCTCTGGACGGCGGCCGGCATGCTGGTCATCAATCCCAGCCTGGCGGCTTTCTCGCTGGAGGGCGGCGGCGATAACAAGATCATGAAAGACGTGGCCATGTCGACCATGCTGCTCTACGGGCTGCTGGCGAGCGTCTTTTCGGCCACGGGCGTCATCACGCGCGAGATCGAGAGCTTCACCGTTTTGACGGTCGTCTCGAAGCCGGTGAGCCGCGTGACGTTTCTGCTGGGCAAATACTTCGGCGTGACCGGCGCGATCCTGGTCGGCTACTACTTCCTGAGCCTCGTGTTCTTCATGACCGCGCGACACGGCGTGATGGAAACCAACGCCGAGAAGTTTGACATGCCGGTGCTGGTGTTTTCGGTCACCGCCCTGCTGCTCAGCCTGATCGCCGCGACGTTCTGCAATTACGTCTATGGCTGGCATTTCTCCAGCACACTGCTGGCGATCGTGATACCGCTCGGCACGTTGGCCGTCGGATTGGCACTCTTTTTCGATCGCGAATGGAAGGCCCAATCGCCGACGACCGATCTCGGCAAGAACATGGAAGTGGTCGCGGCGATCATCATGGTGTTCTTCGCCGTCATGATCCTGACAGCCTTCGCCGTCGCGATCAGCACGCGCTTCACCCAGGCAACGACGCTCATTCTCTGTGCGGGCGTGTTCGTGCTGGGCCTGCTCAGCGATTACTACTTCGGCCTCCGCGCCAGCGAAAGCCTGTTCTACCAGCTTGCGGCGGGCGTTCTGCCCAATTTCCAGTTCTTCTGGGTGGGCGATGCGCTGACGCAAGGCCTGGGCATACCGGTCTGGCAACTGTTCCTCGTCGGCGGATACGCGATTCTTTACACGCTGGCGATTCTGGGCGTTGGCATCGCGATGTTCCAGACGCGCGAAGTCGGGTAACCAATCCCCGGCCGCTGAAATTGAAGCTGCGACGCGCATCTGCCTGAGCAGCGCGCCGCCCCCCGCCATACCCCGCAGGATTTCGGAATGTTCCCGCGTGCCGATCACTGCACCGCCTGCAGCGCCACGCGCCCCGGAGTCTCGGATGCCGCCACTTCGCGCGGCGTCGGAACGTGTGTCTCCAGATGCTCGCCGAAGCGGACCATGCGGGCGCTGTTGAACACGACGATCGCGGAGGCCACCGTATGCAACACCGCCGCGAACATGGGACCGATGATGTTGAAGCTGCCGAGCACGATGCCGATGATGATGAACAGCACGCCGAAGATCAGATTCTGCCAGATGACGCGCGTCGTTGCCCGCGACAGGCTGATCATGAACGGCAGGCGTCGCAGGTCGCTGCTCATCAGTGCGACGCTGGCGCTGTTCATCGCCACATCGCTGCCGGCCGCGCCCATCGCCACGCCGAGGTTGCCCGCGGCCAGCGCCGGAGCGTCATTTACGCCGTCGCCCACGACTGCGACGGTGTGGCCGCGCTGCTTCAGGGAATGCACGAGCGCCAACTTGTCCTGCGGAAGAACTTCGGCCTGCACCTCGGAGCAGCCCATTTCCTTGGCCACGCGTCGTGCCACGGACCAGCGATCGCCCGTCACCATGATGAGATCACGCAAACCGAGCGCCCGCAATTCATCCATCGCCTGACTGGCTTCCGGACGCGTGCGATCTTCGAGACCGATCCAGCCCAGCACGCGGCCCGCGCGCGAGACGTACAGCGTGCTCACGCCTTCGGGCTCGGCGAACTTTTCGTCCGCAAGGGCGGACAGATCAATCCCCTGCTCGCGGAGCCACGTCTGGCGACCGACAAGCACGAGCTCGCCGCCGACGTTGCCCTGCACGCCGCGGCCGGAAACTTCGCGGAAATCGACGGCTTCCTCGTCGTCGACGCGGGCCTTTTTGGCGACGGCCGTGATGGCGCGGGCGACGGGGTGGCGGCTGAGTGTTTCCACCGCGCCGGCTGATCGCAGTAACTCAGCGGGATCAACACCCGGTGCGGGCACGAGGCGCGTCACAGCGAGTTCGCCGGTGGTCAGCGTGCCGGTCTTGTCGAAGACGATGGCCGTGAGCTTGCGGGCCCACTCCAGATTGCTGACATCCTTGATGTAAATGCCCAGGCGGCTGGCGGCTGAGAGGGCCGCAACAATGGCCGTCGGCGTCGCGAGAATCAGCGCACACGGGCAGGCGATGACGAGCATCGTGATCGCGCGGTTCGCGTCGCGGGTGAAGAACCAGACGACGCCCGTGATCATCAGCGTCACCGGCGTGTACCAGGAGGCGTATTGATCGATCATGCGCATCAGCGGAATCTTGGTGCGCTCGGCTTCGAGAATCAGGTCCTGCACGCGGCCCAGCGTGGTATCCGCGCCGGCTTTCGTGACGCGCACCTGGAGCGCGCCCGTGACATTGCTCGTACCGCCGAAGACCTCGGCCGTCTCGCTCTTCTCCACCGGTAGCGATTCGCCCGTGATGTTCGCTTCGTTGATGGTCGATTGACCCTTCACAATCACGCCGTCGGCGGGAATGTTGTCGCCGGGACGGACGACCACCACGTCGCCCGGGCGGAGATTGTGGGCTTCGACTTCCTGTTCGCTGCCATCGCCTTGCAAGCGGCGCGCACGTGTCGGTGTCAGACGAATCAGCCCGGCGATTGCCGCACGGGCGCCCAAGGCGGAGCGCGTTTCGATCAGATTGCTCAGCAATAGGAAAAATGCCACGACGCCCGCGGTCTGGAAATCGCCCGTGACCATGGCGGCCAGGATCGCGACCGCGACCAGCTCATCCATGTGCATGTGGCCGCTGAAGAGACAGTGCGCGGCGTGAGCCCAGAGAGGAATCGCCAGAAGCAGAGCACCGACGGCCGCGAGAATGTCGCGGTAGAGGTTTCCGCCCTGCGGCGTCTCGCCGCCCGGCATGGACCAATCGGCTACGAAGGACGCTAATACAAGGACCCCGCCCAGCAGCGTCATGACCAGGCGCGCAGTGGCGCGGCCCGTCTCGACCTGCAAAGAGAGTCGATCATTCGTCATGAGATGTCAGCCCCCGAGAGAAGCAATCTCGCTCGCGCGGTCGGAATCGCACAAGACGGGTACGAACGGTTTTTCGATCGGGTTCGGCCGCACCGAAGATTTTTTCGGAGGCGGCCCTGTTCGCCAGACCACGGCCGCCGGCATCCGATCCCGCGCCGGATCGGAAGAGCACTCTCCGTTCGAACGGATCGCGCCGGACGCCGAGTCTAAGTCAAGCTACTTGGCGGACTTGCCGGCCGGCTTGGCCGGAGCCTTCGCCGCCGCGACCGGTGCCGCAGCCGCCGGAGCAGCACCCGCCGCCGGCGTGGCGCCGTCGGCCGCCGCGTCCTTCTTGGCCTTCTTGCCGGCCTTGGGCTTGCGGTGACCGACCTTGGGCAGACCAAGAGCCTTGGCCTCCCAACCCTCGCGATCCTTGAGCATCGCGATTCGCTCGGCACGCGAAAGGACATTCCGATGGCGCGCGAGCGACGCCTTCATCCGCAGGGATACATCAACCGACATAGGATCCACCTCGTAACCGTCGAAAGCGAAGCATCATACGCG
>JBGAJB010000316.1:0-3831 GCA_044225155.1 Phycisphaerae bacterium
AAACATGGGTGACGGTAGCAACGGCTTCGGCGATTTTCTCTCGATCAACGGCGCGGTGAAGGCGCCGACCCTTCGCAATGTCGACAAGCGGCCGCGTCCGAATTTTGTGAAGCCGTACATGCACAATGGCGTATTCAAGAGCCTGAAGGAAGTGGTGCACTTTTACAACGCTCGAAACTTGACGACGGAACCCGGCGAAATCATCGACTTCAATCTGGAAGACCCGTACGGCGGCCTGACGGGTAAGCCGCTCTTTGATCGACCGGAATTGATTGGCGCGGCACTTGCGAATCCCGGCGGCTTGAGTGCCGAGGAGGGCGGCGAACTGGGAAATCTGCAGCTCACGGACGCGGAAGAAGACGCGATCGTGTCGTTCCTTCAGACGTTATCTGACGGATACTTCGTGCCGGAGTTGCCGACGGTCACGCTCCAGCCCGAGAGCGTCAAGGTGCCCGTCGGTGCGCCGGTGCGCCTGACGTGCGCCGGGGCGGGCGCGCCGTCGCCGAGCTATCGGTGGTATCGCGGCGACACGCCGCTGGAAGACGTCGTGTACACGTCGGGCTCGCTGACCCCGACGCTGCTGATCGATCAAGCCTCTCTGACCGATGGCGGCGATGACTATCACTGCGTAATCACGAATTCGGCCGGCTCGGTTTCGACCGAGCTGGTTTCGGTGACGGTGGTTGAGTGACGCGGCACCGAAGAATTTGCCGTCACGCGCGCTCGCGTGACTATTTCGCTTCGAGTTTTACGAGCACAACGCTGAAGGCGGGTAGCGTGAGTGCGCCGTTCCATTGAATCTCTTCACTTTTGATGGCGACGCGCGGCTGGTCCGGGTCATTGAAATCGTCGGGCCCGCCAGCGCTGATCGTCCAGCGCGTGCCGCCAGGTTTCAGCGAGGCATTCTTCATTTCCACGGGCAGTGAGACCTCGTTCGGATTGGGATTCACGGCCGCGATCGTGAGCGCGTCGCGACTGCTCGTCCATGCGGCAGCGATGTCGATCGCCAATAGTCCGTGGTCGCCGGCGACTTCGACTGGGATCGGGCCGAAGCGCTGCCGGTAGAGGATGAGCGGCAATGCGGTGGCGTCGAGGAACGCGGCCGTGCGCGTGGTCTTGATACACCCGATGACGTTCACGGCCTGGGCGTAGTTCGCCATCTCGATGATGTCCGTGTTGCGGAAGAACTCATGCAGGCCGGCCGCGATTCCCAGCGCATCGCGGAGGTGATAACGCATGCCGAGCTCGCCGAAGGCGTAGCCCTCGTGGTCATACCAGTAGTTCCACTCATCGACGGCGACGCGGATGTCGCGACCGGCGAGCGCGGAGAGTTCCTTTCGGTATTCGCGATGGGCTTGGGCGATGTGCCGAATCGCCGCGGGGATCTGCTGCACGTGGCTGACCACGTCATCGGCGCTGCCGCAGTAGAAGTGCTCGCTGATCAGATCCATCTGGGCGGCGCAGTTTTGCAGCATCCCGCGTGACCAATCGCCGACGGCGCCGACGCCGACGAAGGTTAGCTGCGGATCGACGGCGCGCATCTTTTCGACCACGTCCTTGTGCTTAAGTTCGTACTGATCGAGCTGCATGTAACCGAGCTGCCAGTTCCCGAACATCTCGTTGCCGACGCACCAGCGTTTCACGCGATAGGGCTCAGCGTGGCCGTTGGCGATGCGCCAGCCGCCGCCGATCGTCGTTTTGCCGCCGTTGCAATACTCGACCTCCTGCGCAGCGGAATAGCTGTCACCGAAGCCGGTGTTGACGGAAATGAGCGGCTCAGTCCCGATCGCGCGGCAGAAATCGAGAAACTCGTCGAGGCCGAAATCGTTGTGCTCGACGCCGGTCCAGGCGGGGTTCCTGCGCGGCGGCCGGCGATCACGATCTCCGATGCCATCGCGCCAGTCATAGCCGCTGACGAAGTTGCCGCCCGGCCAGCGGTAGATCGGGGAGTCCAGCTGCTTGAGGAGTGCCAGCGTGTCGGCGCGCATCCCGCGGATGTTGTCAGCGGGCATGAGAGAGACCGTGCCGACGAACACAGGCGCGTCGGCGACGGCGATTTTGAGTGCGGATTTCTCCGTGGATTCGTTCGCGGAGAATTCGAACGGGAATCGCTGATAGCGTTCGGTAACGCCGGTGATTTCGTGCGCGGGGGGAGAACTTCCGGTCAGCGAAATCGTCACGCGGCCCGTTCCGGCGGACTTGAGCCAGACGTAGCCGGTGTATTTGCGATCTTTGACGAGCGCGAGGTCGTTTTGCTGGATGGCGGCTCCCGGCTGGATGACGGGCGTGTGTGCGCCCACGAAGGCGTCTTTCGCGACCATCGCGACGGCGTCGGGCGGGCCGCTGATTTGCCACGGAGAGCGGGCGACGATCGGAAAGAGCTGGGCGGCGTCCTCCGGTGCGTTTCGATAGGGGTGATAGTCGGCCTCGATCGGGAAAAAGAACTTTCGATCTTCGAGCATTTCGGCCCAGATTCCGCCGTAGATGCAGCGCCCCAGATGCTCGATGAATTGGCCGTAGATCAAGGGGCTGATCGGCGGGCGCGTTTTCATAGCGTCGATGGCGACAGTGGGGTGAATGACGCCGAGGTCGATCTCTTCGAAGTTTAGGTCGTCGTAGTCGGCGGTGCCGATCGACTGGCCCCAGCCGCCGAAGAGGCACTGAACGGTGATCGCGTCGCGCCGGCCGACGCGCACGATGCATTCGACGTGTGTCCAGTCGTTCGTGCCGCGGAGCGCGGGCGTCGTTGAAAGCGGGATTTCGTGGACGCTGAGCAATGCGCCGCGCCCGGTATGCGGGTCGACATCGCGGGTGCGAATCCAACCGCTGAGGCGATAGACGGTGCCCGGCTTGACGGGAATGACGATTCGCCAGGCGAGATCGCCGCCGGTGGCCGAAGAGATTTGAACCGCGTGCGAGCCGTTACGGCCGCTGGCGAGTTTGAATTCGCCGGAGCCGGCAAAGGTGTGAGAAACCCAATCGGTCGGCGAGTCGCCCGCCAGGTTTTCGAAGGATGGGTTGGGAAGCAGGTTGTCGGCGGCTGGGGCGCTTTGAGCTTCCGCATGAAGAATGGTGACGGCGGAAATCACCAGGACGCCGAGCTGAGAGAAATTGTTGCGGGATGTCATCGTGATTCTCGATCCTTCGCGCAGACGGCGCGCCGGTGCCGACGGCTCATGGTGGAGAGTCTAACTTCCGAAGGGGGGAGATTGGTGGAGCGCCGAAGTCTTCTTCTGCGCGTTCTCAGTCGCGTGAACATTGCTCAGCCGCAGCGCCGCACGAAGGTCGCCATATTCCGTTGCGAGTACGCCGATCGCCATGATCGCGAGCGCAGCGCGGAGGACGGTCGGGATGGCGGCGGGGGCGTAAAAGAATTTCGTTGGAAGCCCGGCCCAATTTCCGGCGCCATAGAGGGTGGACGTGACGAGCGCCCCGAAGAGCATCGCGATCACGACGTGCAGGACGTATTCGCCGGAGGGCAATCCGCCGAATGTCGCGCGGCTCTGTTTTTCCAGCGCGAAGTCGACCAACGAGACCAACAGGTCAAAGACGAGAATGCCGATGAGCAGCCAGAACCACGCGCCGTGCAGCGCGAAATTCGGCACCAGGATGAACAACGCCGCGTAGGTCGGGCCGCGCAGGCTGTGAACCAGCAATTCGGCCCGCGAGTCCGCGTGCGCCCGGATGCCGTTGGCGACGGTGTGGAAGAGCAGAATATCGAGCGCGCCGAGCAGCGCGATCGCGAGCAGGAGATACGTGGCGACTTGCATTTCAGCACCTCAATAACCGCACAGAGCGGCGCGGGCCGCAAGCTGGCTCGGCAGAGGAGCC
>JBGAJB010000317.1:0-3806 GCA_044225155.1 Phycisphaerae bacterium
GGACGCCGGCGTCTATCTGCACGTCGGACCCGAAATCGGCGTTGCTTCGACGAAGGCCTTTACCGGACAGGTCACCGTCCTGGCGATGATGGCCGTCTTGATGGGGCGCAAGCGCCACCTGAGCCAGGCGCGCTGTGACGAATATCTGGCGGCGCTGAGCGGCATCCCGAAACTCGTCGAGCGCGCTTTGGAATTGAACGATCAGTGCCGGCACATCGCGGCCGAGTTCGTCGATTGCGCGAACTGGCTCTATCTGGGCCGCGGCATTCAGTATCCCGTCGCGCTCGAAGGCGCGCTAAAGCTCAAGGAAATCAGCTACATCCACGCCGAGGGGCTGCCCGCCGCCGAGATGAAGCACGGCCCGATCGCGCTCATCAGCCGCGGCATGCCGGTCGTGGTGCTCGCGCCGCGCGGACACTGGTACGAGAAGATCATCGGCAACATCGAAGAAGTGCGGAGCCGCGGGGGAAACGTCATCGCCGTTGCGACCGAGGGCGACCGCGAGATCTCCAAGATCGCCGAACACGTGCTTTACGTGCCGCCGACGCTGGAATTACTCCAGCCGCTGCTCACGGTCGTTCCGCTGCAAATGCTGGCGTACCACGCGGCCGTCCTGCGCGGCTGCGACGTGGACAAGCCGCGCAATTTGGCCAAGGCGGTTACGGTCGAATAGTCAGCCGGACGACGATTCGCGGCTACTCCAGCACGCCCGCATCCTTCAGCAGCACTCGCGCCGCTTGATCGCAGCCGGCGCGCGCTCCCTCGTCGGCTTGATTGGTCGCGATCAGTACCGCGATGTCGGCATTCGGTCCGATCCAGACCGTGCAGAACCACATCGTGTTGCTGCCGCTGTGAGTGAGGGCGATGCCCTTGGCCCACGGGCGCTGCACGACGCCCCAGCCGAGCGCGTATTCCTGTCCTTGGCCCTCCAGCGGCGTATGTAGCTTCTTAAAGCTTTCGGCCGAGAGCAGCTTCGCTTCGCCGCGCGCGCCTGCGAGATGCAGCGCGACGTACTTGGCCCAATCGCCGATCGAACAATGCACCGTCCCGGCCGGACCGATCGCGGCGGGGTTGTCGGCCAGCGGCCCCGAGGGAATGGGGAGCGCCGCCTCGCCCGCGCCGACGTGCCCCCACGGCTGATCGACCTGGCCGGCCGTTCCGGGCGCGCCGAAGCCGGCGCTGCGCATGTCGAGCGGCTCGAAGATCAACTCGCGCATGAGGGTTTCCCAAGGCTTTCCGGCGGCGCGTTCGGCCATCACGCCCGCGATCACGTAACCCACATTGGCGTATTCGAATTGCGTACCCGGCGGAGAGGCGGGCGGACGTTTCAAGGTTTCTTCGACGACATACTGTCGCGCCTTCGTCGTCGAACTGCGATCCTTCATGAGTTCGCCCCACACTTCCGGCGGTGGATTTCCCGGCACGCCCGCGCGATGGCCGAGCAATTGGGTGATCGTGACGTTGCGATAGGCCGGATCCATCTTTTCGCGCAGGTCAGGCAGACCTTCGGCGATCGTCGTGTCCCACTTGAGCTTGCCGGCCTCGACGAGCCGCGCAATGACCGTCGCGGTCATGGATTTCGTGCACGAGCCGAGATGAAATTTGTCGTCGATCGTGACGGCCTCGTCGTGGCCGCGCGCCCGAACTCCCGCCGCGCCGATCGCCGTGAGCTTTCCGCCGCGGACGACGGCGGCCGACATTCCCGGCAGGTGGTGCTCTTTGAGAATCGGTTCGAGCAGTGCATCGATTCGCTTGGGAACGGGCTGCGACGTGGTAGTCGACGGTGCCGGCGCGCTCTGTAGCAGACCAGCGAGCAGGATCCCGGCAAACAGATGAATCACGGGCATGCCAATTCCTCGGTGGAAGCCGACTGTGCGCGACGCTGCACCGAATGGTACAACGCATGGCGCGTCAGAAACCCGCGCGTTCATTTTCCGAATGAAACGCGCTCACCGCCGACGTAGACCGCGGCGGCCGGGCGCGGCTTTTCGAGCAGGTCCAAAATCGGATCCTCGACACGGCGACCCGCGCGCGGGAAAGCGGCCAAGTCCGCGAAGTATCCCGGCGCAATCGCTCCGATTGTTCCGTCCATTCGCAGAGCACGCGCTGCCTGCACGGTCCCCATTTTCAGCACATCCGATGGTGTCAGACCGATCTGCGCGTGATTCCGCCAGACGTGACTTAGCTCGTCGAGCATGCCGACGCCCCAATTACTCGCCGGGCTGTCCGTGCCGACCGCGACCGTAACGCCGGCCTGAAGCAGCGTGCGCAGCGGATAGGGCGTGTGACCGAAGAACTCGTGAGCCCGCGGACAGTAAACAACAGTGTGTCCCGTAGCCGTGATATCAGCGGCATCCTCGGCCGTGAGATAGTTCCCGTGAACGATCGCACCGGCCGCAGCGCCGGAAACCCGCCGCAAGTATTCGCTCGGCGTCGCGTGCGGCGATGTGATACCGCCCGCAGCGGCCAACGTGGAGAGCACCGCCGGCAGGGCCGATACGTCGCCTGCCAGAAACGCAACTTCCTCGCGCGTCTCCGCCCAATGTGTCGTCCAAGGCAGATCGAGTTGCGTCGCCAGCGCCACGGCCGCCGCGATGTGATCCGCGGGAACGGTGTACGGCGCGTGGGGTGAAATACCCGGCGTGAGCAGCGGATCGCTCGGCATTTCAGCCAGCGCCGCGGCCAACTCGGCCGGATTGCGCGGCGGGTCATCCGCAATCGAAAGCAGCTCGGCGAAGCAGACCTTGCGAATCGGCACGCCCAGCAAGCCGCGCCATGCGATGTTTCGTCGCGAGATATCGCCGACGCACGTCACCCCCGCCCGCAGTGATTCCCAAGCAGCGGCAGTCGCAGCGGCGGTCTCGCGCTCGACCTGTCCGGGAGCACGGCGCAGGGGGATCAGTCCCGCGATCCACTCCCAGAGCGGCGCGCGCGACAGCACACCCGCATAGCAACCAAGTTCCAGATGCGTGTGCGGATTCACGAGTCCGGGAGTGAGGACAACGTCGCCCAGATCGACGACGCTCGGATCGGAGGCAATTTCCGGAAACGAATGGGCGGGCCCGACGCGCGTGATTCGCTCGGCTGCCAGTTCCACGCAGCCATCTTGGATTGGCGGCGACGTCACCGGCACAACCCAGGCGGCGCGCAGAATCACGTGCGGCGCGCACCGCGCTGCGCGGGAGGCGCGATCGGCGCGCGCTCGTCTTCCATGTCCGCAAACCAGGTCCGCCAATCCCAATCGATCTGACCGTTGGCAACATGGTGACGCATGGATGCTTCGCACGCGCACTGGCCGCGCGTACGGCCCAGGACGTCGCACAGCCGTTCGAGAATGCGCGGGAAACGCTCGACCGCCAGCGAGGCGCGGCGCACTTGCGTGGCCTCGTCGAGAATGCGGCCGTTCTCAAACGGGCGATAGTCGCTGCCGGTCTCGGCGTAGGCGGCGACGTAGCAGATGCTGGCGTAGCAGAGCTGCAATTCCTTGGCCAGAAATACTTCGGGGGCCAGCGTCATGCCGAGCATGTCCGACCCATAGGACTCGTATTTGCGCGCTTCGGCCGGTGTCTCGCGCCGCGGCCCCTCGATACAGACATAAATGCCGGATTGGGCGAAGCAGCAACTGGTCTCGCTCAGGGTCGTTGAAAACGCCGCGCGCAGGCTGGGGCAGAAGACCGGCCACTGCCGCACGACGCCGAGCCCCTGATTCTCGAAGAACGTGTTGGGCCGGCAGTAGGTCTCGTCGATCACGTCGCTCGGCAGGACGTACTGCCCGATCTTGTAGTTGTGCGTGATGGCGCGCGTCT
>JBGAJB010000318.1:0-3791 GCA_044225155.1 Phycisphaerae bacterium
GTGATTCGCAATGACTGCCCGTACGTTTCTCAAAGCTTTCGCAATTGCCTTCGCCCTGTCTGGACGCGCAAAGGCGGATGGCATCCGCCGGTTCGTCCGGGTTGGGGGGGAACCTGACTGCTCGCACGCCGCCTTACCGGCGCGTGCGAGCAGTTTTTTCTTTTGCCCGTTCATCTTCCAAGCAGATCCAAGCGGCGGCCGACAAGCGACATTGCCCGCTTTTTTTTAGGGCTTCTCTCTCTATCCGAATTCAGCTTGCCCTGCGAAATGTAGCACGATATACTTTGTCCAACGTGGTAAACATCTACCGTTCGCAGGATGCGGGAGGAGGGTCGGGTACAGCCCCGCCCGCCGACGCCGCCTCACCGGCGACAACCCCGACGCCCGTCAGCGCCGCGCCGCCCGCCCTCGGCGTCGAGAGCGGTTGGCGCCGCGCAGTCACGACGCCTTCGTTGCCTGAGTCGCATGCCTCGGTGCGCATGCCGCACACGGCCGGCTTCTGGCGAAAACTCTTCGCGTTCGTCGGTCCGGGCCTGATGGTTTCCGTCGGCTACATGGATCCCGGCAATTGGGCGACCGATCTCGAAGGCGGGGCGAAATTCGGCTACACGCTGCTTTCCGTGATTCTCATCTCGAATTTCATGGCGATCCTCTTGCAGCACCTCGCCTTGAAGCTCGGCATCGTCACCGGCCGCGATTTGGCGCAGGCCTGCCGCGATCACTACTCGCGGCCGGTCGGATTCGTCCTCTGGGTGCTATGCGAAATCGCAATCGCGGCCTGCGATCTGGCGGAAGTAATCGGCTCGGCGATCGCGCTGAAACTGCTGTTCAACATCGATCTGCCGGTCGGCGTCGCGCTGACGGTCGCGGACGTGTTCATCATTCTGTTCCTGCAACACAAGGGCTTCCGTCGCATCGAAGCCATCGTCACGGCCCTGATCCTCACGATTGGCGGCTGCTTCACGTACGAGTTGATCGTCTCGCGGCCGGAACTTGGTCCGCTGTTCCACGGCCTGATCCCGCAAGCGCAGATCGTCTTCAATCCCGAGATGCTCTACATTGCCATCGGCATCTTGGGAGCAACCGTGATGCCCCACAATCTCTATCTGCATTCGGGCATCGTGCAGACGCGCGCCTATGAGCGCACGCCGGCGGGTAAGGCGATGGCCATCCGCTATGCGACGATCGATTCCACGGCCGCTCTGCTCATCGCGTTTTTCATCAACGCCGCCATCCTCATCGTGGCGGCTGCGACGTTTCACGGCACGGAACACGCGGGCGTCGCTGACATCAACGATGCGTATCAACTGCTGTCGCCGATGCTCGGCGCGCCGCTCGCGAGCGTACTCTTCGCCGTCGCGCTGCTCGCATCGGGACAGAATTCCACGCTCACCGGCACGCTGGCCGGCCAGATCGTGATGGAAGGATTCCTCAACCTGCGCATGCGCCCGTGGGTGCGGCGCCTGACCACGCGCATGATCGCGGTCGGTCCGGCGATGATCGTCGCGAGTCTTTATGGCGACAAAGGGGTCGGCGAGTTGCTGATTCTCAGCCAGGTCATCTTGTCGCTACAGCTCGGGTTCGCGGTCGTGCCGCTCGTGCAGTTCACAAGCGAGCGGGCGAAGATGGGCGAATTCACGAACCCCATCTGGCTGCAAGTCCTCGCATGGCTGGTTACGATCGTGATCGTCGGTCTTAACGTTTACCTGCTCTACATGAGCGCTGTCGGCTGGCTGAAAGGCCCACCTGCGGCGGCTGGGTGAGAATAATGTATCGCACAATCCTCGTGCCTGTCGAGAATTCGTCGGCCGACGACACGATTCTCAACCATGTTCAGGCGCTGGCGAAGATGACCGGCGGGCGGCTGATCCTGATTCACGTGGCCGACGGCTACGCGGCGCGCCATCAGCAGCAACTCAATCTCGACGACTCCGAGGAAATCCGCGCGGACCGCGATTATCTCGAACGCCGTCGCGCGGAACTCGCGCAAGCCGGATTCAACGTCTCGACCGTACTCGTCTGCGGCGACCCGGCCGATCAGATTCTCGCGGCCGCGGAACGCGAAGGCTGCGACCTGATCGCCATGTCCACGCACGGGCACCGCTTCATTCAGGATGTACTGCTGGGCAGCGTGGCGAATACGGTTCGACACAAGACGGACGTGCCGGTGCTGCTGCTTCGCGCGCCGGGAAACTAAAGCCACCCGGGAATCCAAGCCATCCGGGCCGTACAAGCCCTCCGGGCCAGCCAACAGGTGGTTTGCCGACAATCTTGGCACTGACGCGCATTCAAGCTCGGGACCCCAACGAAACGTCCTCTTTCCTGCGGCTTCCTGCCTGACACCCGTGTCAGTTTGACATTCCCGCCCGCCTCGCTTCTCGCGAAAATCAACGTTTCCGAGCCCAAAGACGCGTGATTTTCCCGGTCCGAACGGATTGGCACGCTCTTTGCTCTCCCCTCCTGCAGCCGAAAACAGCGGCGAGAGACAGAACGAAAAGGAGAATGCACCATGTTGCTTGCACGCAGAATTCCGATGACGTTCGACGTGTTTCACACCGACATCGACCGCATGTTCGACCGCGTCATGCAGGGCTTCGGATTGCCGCGCGGCGAGCATCCCTTCCCGGCCCTCAACCTCTGGCAGGACGGCGAGCAGCTCATGATCGAAGCGGAGCTGCCCGGCCTGAAGCTCGAGGACATCGAGATCGGAATCGAGGGCGAAGAGTTGACGCTGAAGGGCCGGCGCGAAGTCGTGAGTGCCGAGGGTGCGAATGTCCTGCGGCAGGAGCGCTTCACGGGCGAGTTCGTGCGGAAACTGACGCTGCCGATCCCGGTGAACGCGGAGAAGGCGACCGCCACGCTGCGCGACGGCATTCTGACCATCACGCTGCCGAAGGCCGACCACGCCCGCGTGCGCCGCATCCCGGTGCAGACGCGCGGCTAAATGCGATACCAAGACCCCGGGGAGAGAATTCCGGCCGCTAGCCGGAGCTTTCCTCGGCGGTACGAGCTGAGCGCGGTGGCGCGTAGGTTGCCGCCGCGATTTGAAAAGCGAAATGAGTTGCAGGATTTGGCCGGGGAAATGCCGGCGAATCAACGAAGGAGTGAGTCATGAAAGGCAATTGCAACGATTCGACCTGCTGCGAAACGACCGCGACCGCGCGACCGGTCGAGGCGCCGCGCACGTTTCGGCCGAACGTGGATGTGGTCGAGTATGCGGATAAGTTCGTGCTGACGGCCGATCTGCCCGGCGCGACGCACGAATCGATCGAGCTGAATTTCGAGGGCGGAGTGCTGGCGCTGAAAGCCTCCGTGACACCGCGCACGCCGGGCAACACGAACCAGGTCTACAGGGAATACGCCGTGGGCGACTACCAGCGGCAGTTCCGTCTCGGTGATGACGTGAATCCCGAGGCGATCGGCGCCGAGTTCGCGAACGGCGTGCTGACGCTGACCGTTCCGAAGCGGGAAGCGGCCCAGGCGCGACGGATCGAAGTGCAGGCGCGGTAAGCGCACTGGATTGAGCCGAAAAAATACGGCGCGGACGAGCACAAGCGTGTTCGTCCGCGTTTTTTCGTTTTTCAGTCCGTTTGATCTACCCGCGCGCGAGGGCCTGATCTGGGCCGCGGAATTTGAACCGAGCCACGCACGTAAGTAAGCGGGAATCATGGAACGCGATCGATCGTTGAGACGTCCTCGCTTGACTGAGGTGTCCTGTCTTGCCCCGCTCCCTCATGGTCGCGGCTGGTTTCAAGCGCCGCGCGGCTCAAGCAGCACAGTTCGAGCTAGGT
>JBGAJB010000319.1:0-3819 GCA_044225155.1 Phycisphaerae bacterium
CCTATCGGGCGCGGCTCGATTCGGCGACGCGCTTGAATCGCGGCGGCTACAGCCTGCTGCTGGTGGACAACGAACACACGAGTCTGGTCGATTCGCTCGCGACGTCGCTGACGCAGCCGCTGCGGGAGATGGAGCCGCTGCAGATTCCGGAGCGCACGCGGCGCGACGAGCGCGGCGGCCGGGGCGATCGCCACCCTCGCGGCGACCGCGACGGGCGGCCGAACGGCTTTGAGGGTGACGCCGCCGAGGCGGCCAATGCCGCGCCGGGCGACGATTCCCAGCGCGACCGCGGCGATGACCGCGAGCGGCGGGGCGATCGGCGCGATGGCGGACGTGGCCGTGATCGCCGCGACGGCGGACGCGACCGGCGCGACGGTGGACGCGGACGGCATGATGGGCGCGGCAGGTCGGGTGGACGCGATGAACGGCGCGGCGGCGATTCCGGCCGGCACGAACAGGGTGCACCGGCGGCCCCGCAGGGTGGAAACGCGACGTTGGCGGCGATGTACGGGCCGCTGCATCGTGACGCCGAACTGGAAGCGCGCGGGCTGAAGCCGCTGCCGCGAACGCTGGGCAGCCGTTTTCCGTCGCAGCGGCGCTCCTCGCCGCCGAGACTGCGCCGGCTGGGCCAAGGTCAAAAAGAAAGCGGCGAAACCGCCAAGGACTGATTCGAAGGACCGACTGCGAATGCCGACGTATGAGTATGCGTGCGACGCCTGCGATCATCATTTCGAGGCGTTTCAATCAATCACGGCCGCTCCGCTGAAGAAGTGCCCGGAGTGCGGGAAGTCTAAGCTGCGCCGCCTGATCAGCGCCGGCGGCGGCGTGATTTTCAAAGGCTCTGGCTTTTACGAGACTGATTATCGCAGCGAGTCCTACAAGAAGTCGGCCGAAGCCGAATCCAAGGCCGCTTCGGGCGATGGCGAGAAGAAGACCGGCGATAGCAAGCCCGCTGAGAAAGCGACTGACGCAGCGGCGCCCAAGCCGACGGCTGCGGCAGAGTCGACAGGCGGGAAAGTCTCGACGCCAGTTAAGGCGGAGACGAGCACGCCTGGCAAAGCGGGGAGCGGGTCGGCTGCAAAGGCAAAGTCCGCAAAGAAGACTGGGAAAGGCTGAATCGCTGTTTCGAAGAAGTAGTTACACCTGAAAAAAGACCGGCCTAAGACTGCCAAAGGCCGGTCCCCCACCTCGACTGACTACTCGGCTGCTTCTGAATTCGCCGCGAGTTGCAAAACTGGTGGGCGGGGGATTTGCGGTTCGTCCTTGGGGCGCGTTTTCCAGCGGCGGTGGTGCCAGAGATATTGCTCGGGGGCGCGGCGGATGCCGCGTTCCAGGGCGGCGGCGAATTCCTGCGTGATCCAGCGCTGTGGATCGGCGGCCCCGGCCCATTCCGTCGGCTGGATGATTCGCTCGGTCGTAAAGCGGTAGCGAAACGAGCCGCGCCGCGTGCGCGTGGCGGAACCGACGATGATCGGGCATTCGTGGCGCATCGCGAGCAAGCTGATCGACTTGTACCAGGAGGCGGGGCGGCCGAAGAAATCGGCAAAGACGCCTTTTTTCCGCTCGTCCTGATCGGACACGAAGCTCACCGGCCGGCCGGCGCTGAGGAACTCGTCGACGTTGTCGCCCGCGCCCTTTTTGAACACGAGCGTCAATCCGCCGATCGCGCGCATGCGGACGAGGTAATCGCTGAGCAGCGGGTTATCGAGCGGCCGCATGACGGCGACGAGCGGCAGGCCCAGGCAGGACACCGCGTAGCCGAGCAATTCGAAATTTCCGTAGTGGGCGCAAAGCAGCAGCAGCGGCCGATCTTCCATGAGCAGGCGCAGCGACTGGTCGAGGTCGTGCAGTTCGACGTAGCGACGCCAGGTCCACTCCGTGACCAGACGCGGCGTGAGGGCGAATTCGACGAGATAGACCTGCGCGAAGTGCAGGCAGGATTCCCGCGCGATCGCGCGCAGCTCCCGCTCGGTCTTTTCCCGGCCCAGCGCATTGCGGAGATTCTCCAGCGCGCGGTCGCGGCTCTTGCGATAGAAGCGCCACCAGATCCAACCCATTAGGCGTCCGGTGGCGAGATTTGTCTCGATCGGGAAGCAGCCGATGATCAATACCCACAGCCGAACGGCGAAATAGATGCCGAACCAGCTCACGCGCCGCCGCCAGCCGCCGGCCTCCTGCCAGGCGACGCGGTAGCGCGTCAGCCGGGGCTGCGAGGGCGGGCGGGTCATTCATGCTTCTCGGGGGCGGTTGTCGGCTGTGAAAGCGCCGCCGGCCGCGATTGGGTGGCGGGCGTTGTTCCGCTTGCGCCGTGCGCGAGAAGCTCGGCCGCGCGGGCGCGCGCTTCGGCGAGCCGAGCCAGGACCTTTTGCTGCTGCTCGGGCTTGGGCGAGATGAGGATCGCCGGTTGCGGCCAAGGCGGCGGCTGATTTCCGAAGACGATGAAGCGGTGATCAGGCTTGCCGACGCGGGCCGTGAGCCAGACATATGTTTCGGGTAGGGCGCGGCCTTCCTGCTGGGCGAGGCGTTCGGGCACGTTAGGTGGTAGTCCTCCAGGCTCGCGACGAGCAGAACCAGTTTGTCGCCGGAGAGTTGCTTGATCATCTCCTGCCCGACGAGTTCCATCTCGCGTTCGCGCGTGCGCGTGCCGCCTTGCAGCTCCAGCATTTTCAGCGGATGGATCAGGCGCGGAAAACGGACGTCGCCGTACCAGATTACGCGCGCGTCCTGAAACGCCACCTGACGCAGCGCTGCCTGATGATCCTTGCCCAGTGCGCGGAGCTGAGCGGCGAAATCGCGGAACGCGGATTGGGATTGGAATTCGGGTAAGAGCGTCGACCAGGACCAGAGGAAGATCAGGCCCGCGCCGCCCACCAGCGTACCGAAGGATGCGCCTTCGCGCCGCGCGGCGCGAAGAACTGCAGCCGCGACGAGCGTGACAACGAGCAGCACCGCGACGCCGACATAACCGGGTAGAAGAATGTCCCAGTCGTAAATGCCGACGTCGCGCCCCACTTCGCAGAGCTTTCGGAGGCCGAGGCCGCCCGCGACGGCGGCCGCAACGGAAACTACCGTAACGATCCACGCGCCCGCGCGATCGAGGGCCGGATTCGCCCGGCGCTGCGGGTCAAAAAACGCGGCCAGCTCCATCCCCAGCAGGGTGAAGAGGGGCGGCATTGCCGGTAGGAGGTAGCGCGATTCCTTGCCTGCGGCGGCCGTGAAAAACGCAAACAGCGTCAGGAACCAGATCAACAGGAAGGTGCGTCCGCGACGGCTGACGGACGGGTCGTCGTGAAAACCGCGCCAGATGGCGCGCGGCAGCGAAAGCGAGAAGGGGAGCGCGTAGGCGAGTGCGACGCCGATGTACATGAAATACATCGCCCACTGATAGCGCTGCTCCTGCACGTTCGGCAACTCGCCGGTGAAGCGATCCAGGAATTCCGAGCGCCATTTTTCGATCGCGTGGTCTTCGACCAGCATGACCGTAACCACCCACGGCAGCCACGGGACGAGAAAGAGCAGCAGACCGACAATGTGAATCGGTGTGGCGAAGACGCGCCATCGGCCGTACCACGCCACGTAGACCAGCGCCGGCAGCCCGATACAGACCAGCGGCATCGGCATCTTGTAGAGCATCGCCAGACCGGCCGCGAAATAACCCAAGAGAATGAGCCAGTTCTGTTTGGCGCGCGAATAGCCGCCCTCGATCCCGAGCCAGAGCGCGGTGAGCGAAATAGCCATGAGCGTCGTCACGCCGAGATCGCTGGCAGCGCGGTGCGACCAATAGAAGAACATCACGCTGCCGGCGGTGGCGAAGCCGGC
>JBGAJB010000320.1:0-4069 GCA_044225155.1 Phycisphaerae bacterium
CGGAGCGGGAAGCGGAAATTTCGCGCCGTCCGGATGTATTTTCCCAAAGAGAAGCGCCGGCGAACCTGATAAAGATCAGGCGAAATCGGATTACCGGCAACACACCCGCGAGCTAAACGTCGACGCGCTTCCAGCCGCCTCTTGTGAACCGCACCGCGCCGAGCACGCACTTGCAGATATTGTCAGACCACATTCCGCACCAGGCGCCGATTAATCCGCCGTGCAACAGAATGCCGCCGACGTAAGCCACCGGCACGCGGAGGCCGATCCCGCCGATCAGGCTGATCAACATGGTGGCACGCGTGTCGCCCGCGCCGCGCAGGGCGCCGGTGTAGACGATGGCGAGTCCCAGCATGGGCTGTACGAACGCCATCAAGCGGAAGGCCGGCACGCCGACGGCCTGCACCGCTTCGTCATTGCTCATGAACGCGAATATCGGGCCGGCCAGTAGGAAGAACCCGACGCCGATGAACGTGGTCAACAGCGCGCCTTGGAATGCCGCGCGATGGCCGGCCCGGCTCGCGTCGTCGGGCCGCCCGGCGCCAAGGTGCTGACCGACCAGTGTCGCGGCGGCCGTCATCCATGCCTGGGCCGGCAAATAGCTGATCGCCTCCATGCGCAGCGCGATCATGTGAGCGGCGAAGTTGACCGTCGCCGCGTCGCCCACGCCGGTGTT
This sequence comes from Phycisphaerae bacterium, assembly GCA_044225155.1. Lineage (GTDB taxonomy): Bacteria > Planctomycetota > Phycisphaerae > UBA1845 > Fen-1342 > CAYMBL01. Next base: position 677 of record JBGAJB010000320.1, read on the forward strand.
CGACACGATCTTTACGAACGTCATCTGCGAAGCCCACATCAACATGCCGTCGGCCGCGGCGGGAATTCCGACGCGCATCATGCGTCCGATCATTTCCACATTCGGGATAAGGCGTCGCAGCGTGACATGGAGATCGCCGACGCCTCGGAACAGCACGTATACCAGTAGTACGCCGCCCAGCGTGCGCGCGATGGCCGTTCCGATGGCGATGCCGCGCACGCCTAGATGGGGGCCGTACCAGCCAAACACGAGTCCCGCAGAGAGAAGCATGTTCACGATGTTTACGACGCCCATGATCTTGAGCGGCGTGCGGGCGTCGCCGGCCGCGCGAATCACGCCGCCGCAAATGACGACGGCCGCATAGAGGGCGTAACCGAAGGCGTCGATGCGCAGAAAAACGGTTAGCAGTTCGCGCGCGGCGTCTGTTTGCGAGAAGAATTCGGCGATGTAGGGCGCGCTGAAGGCCCCGACTCCCGCCAGCACGAGCCCCAGCGCCAAACCGAGCGTCAGCGCCTGGGCCGCCGCGAGACTCGCCGTGCGGCCGTCGCGGGCTCCGATCGAGCGGCTGACAACCGCGGCCGCGCCCGTTCCGACGAGCGAGAAGATCAGCATCATGGACCAGGCCATGTACGTGCCGGTGCCGACAGCACTGGTGGCTTCTTTGCTGACGTGCCCGGCCAGCCAGGTATCGACGAGGCCGACCAGAAAATTGAGGAACTGCTCGCCGAGCATCGGGAGCGCGAGCGTCAGCACCTGCCGATTCATCGAAGGCGCGGAGAGGGCGACGACCGGCGTACTAACGGGTTGGACGCTGCTCACTCCGCGCTCGTCTCTCGCTTACTTCGCGCCGATGGCGAAGAGATGTTTCTGGCCGCGGATGTAGAGCACTCCGTCGGCGATGGCGGGCGACGCCATCGTGTACTCGCCGAGCGAGTTCTGCGCGACGAGTTCAAACTTGTCGCTCGCCTTCACGACGTACGTGTCGCCTTCTTCGCTCGTGAAGTAGAGGTTGCCGCCGGCCGAGACGCCGGAAGCGGTGAAGCCGGTTTTTCCCGTGCCGAGACGCTCGCCGAATTTCTTTTCGCCCGATTCGGCCGTGAAGCAACTGAGCACGCCGTTGTCGAAGCAGAAGAACGCGAAGTCGCCGACGATCAGCGGCGTCTGCATGTAGTTGCCGCGTGCGCGGCCCAGGCCATGTAGCGGTTCGAGCCGTCCGGAGGGACTTCGAGGTCGCCGGTGGCGCTCGTGCGGACGGCGTAGATCGGGCGTCCCTGACCATGCGCGCTCGTCAGAAAGATCAGGTCTTTCGCGACGACCGGCGTTGGCACAGGGATATCTCCCGCGCGCTTCAAAGTTCCAGAGCAATTTGCCGGTGTCGGCGTCGTAACCGGCAATCTGGCGATAGCCGTTGCAAATAAACCGCCTTTACGGTCCTTGTCCTTATGAATCGTCGGTGTGCACCAGGTCGGCACTTCGTTTCTCGGCGTGCGCCAGATTTCGCGGCCGTCCTTTACGTCGAGGCACGCAAGGAAGGAATCCTTTTGCACGTCGACCTGCACATAAACGCGCTCGTCATCGATCACCGGCGAATTGCCGAAGCCCCACTGCGCGTTCGGCATCACGTAGTAACCCGAGTCCAGCAGCCCGTAATCTTTTTTCCAGAGCTGCTTGCCGTTGATGTCGTAGCAGTACAGGCCTTCGGAGCCAAAGAATGCGACGACGTGTCGCCCGTCGGTGGCGGCGGTGGCATTCGCGTGGCTGGCTTTCGTGTGGCGCTTGACCTTTGGAACGCCTTTGTACGCCTCCTCGTCCCACAGCACCTTGCCGGTCTTTCGATCGAGGCAGATCAGGCGGAAGCTGTATTCCTTGGTCTCCTGCACCGGCGCGATCTCACCGTAGAGGCCGACTTTCAAGCTCTGGTCGTCGGGCCCGACCGCGGTCGTCAGAAAAATGCGATCGCCGGCGATGATCGGGCTGGAGTGACCCAGGCCCGCGACCGGCACTTTCCAAAGGATGTTCTCGCCCTTTTCCACGTTCCAGGTGGTCGGCGGTTGCCCTTCGCCGAGGCCGCTGGCATGCGGACCGCGGAATTGCGGCCACTGCGGTGATGTTTGTCCCGCGCACACTCCGAGCGCGCAGCCGAGAACAAGACCGACGGTAATCGCGCGACTTCCCCGCATCGTGGACTCCTCTGTGTTTCGACGGCGACCGAAGAGGATATTCGGGCAGGCGGCGCGCTTTGTCGAATTCTCGCGTCGGCCCGACAATCGGACGCATGCGACCTCGCGCCGCGAAAACCGCTACCTCGGCTCCGACGGAGACTTCCGGCTTTCAATCGCCGTGGGTGCAGCTCCGATCCGCCTCGGCCAGTCCGCTGCTCTTTGAGAAGATGATTCGTACGGTCGATCCGGCCGCGCGGGATGGCGATGTCGTCAGCGTTTACGACAAAGCGGCCCGGTTCTACGGGCGCGGATTGCTGAATCGGCGTTCGCAGATCGTGCTGCGGATGCTGACGCAGCAGGATGTCGCGATTGATGAGCGCTTCTGGCGCGATCGAATCGAATTCGCGCTTTCCCTGCGGCGGACCTTGCGGCTGGAAGAGGTGACGGATGCTTATCGACTCGTGCACGCCGAAGGGGATGGACTCAGCGGCCTGATCGTCGAACGGTATGCCGATTGGCTGGTTTTCGAGTTGTTCTCGCTCGGCATGCGGCAGCGGGCGGAATCGCTGGCGCGGATCACGGCGGAATTACTCGGTGCGCCGCGCAGGCTCGAGCGGCCTGACGGAGCGGGTGCGATCTGGGGCGTGTTCTTGCGGGCCGATGAGCACATCGCGCGCCGCGAAGGCTTTGAACTGGGCCTGCAGCCCGCTCCGCCGCGCCAACTCTTCGTGCGGGAACATGGGATTCGTTATCGCGTCGACATCGCCGGCGGCCACAAGACCGGGTTCTTCTGCGATCAGCGTGATAATCGCCTCCGCCTTGCTCAGTTCTGTAACGACGCGCGCGTGCTCGACGTGTGTTGCTACACGGGCGGGTTTGCGCTCTGCGCGAAGAAACTCGGCGCGGCGCGGGAGGTAACGGCCGTCGACCTCGATGAGGCGGCGCTGGAGATCGCGAAAGAGAACGCCAATCTGAATCAAACACGCGTGGACTTCGTGCATGCAGACGCGTTCATCTATCTGCGGCAGATGATCGCCAACCAGCGGCAGTTCGACGTCGTCGTGCTCGATCCGCCGAAATTCGCGCCGACGCGCGACGATCTTCAGACGGCCGAAGCCAAATCTCACGACTTGAACAAGCTCGGGGTGCAGGTCGTTCGGCGGGGCGGCCTACTTGTGACGTGCAGTTGCAGCGGGCTGGTGTCGGGCGAGATGTTCATCGACGTGGTTCG
>JBGAJB010000321.1:0-3733 GCA_044225155.1 Phycisphaerae bacterium
GTCCGTCACAGTCGAGGGCATCGAGAAGCCCGAGCAGGTGGCGGCCGTTCTCGGTCTGGATTGCGACTTCGGCCAGGGGCATCTCTTCGGCCGGGCGTCGACGCCGGACGAAGCGGATCGGATTCTGCACTCATCCTTCGGTGCTTATTCCGCGGAGATGCAGGAATCTCACTGATCCGCGCGGTGCGTCAGCGCTACTTCTGCCAAGTTTTCCACGAGGGCGTGGCCTTGGTTAGAAACGCCGTCATGCCCTCGCGCGCCTCGTCGCAACTGAAGCAGCGTCCAAACTGACTGATCTCGTCGCCCTTCTTGAGCGCTTGCTTGATGCGGCGAATGGCCAGCGGCGAGCCGGGGCTGAGCACTTCAAACCAGCGCTGCAGCGCGGCGTCGATGTCGTCGGGCGTAGGAACGACCTCGTCCACCAGGCCGATCTGCAGCGCGGCTTCCGCGGTCAGCGCCTCGCCGGAGAACATCATCTTTTTGGCACGCGCCAGGCCGATTAGTCGCGGCAGGCGCGAAGTCCCGCCCCAGCCGGGCAGCAGGCCGAGCCGGCATTCCGGCAGTCCGATCTTGGCATTGGCCGAGGCGATGCGGAAATCGCACGCGAGCGCGACTTCGCAGCCGCCGCCCATCGCGGCGCCGTTGATCGCGGCAAAGGTCGGCTGCGGCAGCGCTTCGAGCATGTCGAACGCGTGATGGCCGTTCTTGCTGAAGACCTCGCCCTGCCCTTCGTCAAAGTGCGACATCTGCTCGATGTCGGCGCCGGCGACGAATACTTTGCCCGTGCTTCGGATCACGACGTAGCGAATCGTCGCGTCTTCCGCGATGTGCGAAAGGTGCTGCCCCAGCGCGCCCACGGCGCACGAATTGAAAATGTTGATGCCGGTGGGATTGCTGATGCGCAGCGTCGCCACCGCGCCGTCGCGCAGCAGATCGATCTGCGTCGTGGGTTTTTCACTGGCCATGGGTGTAGAACCCCTTTCCGCTCTTGCGCCCGAGCATTCCCGCGCGCACGTACGTGCGCAGCAGCGGGTGCGGGCGATAGCGATCCTCGCCCAGATCGCGATGCAGCACTTCCATGATGAACAGGCAGACGTCCAGGCCGATCAGGTCGGCCGTCGCCAGCGGGCCCATCGTGTGAGCGCAGCCCAGCTTCATTACCTGGTCGATCGTCTCGGCATCGGCCACGCCATCCGCAAAGCACGCGATCGCCTCATTGATCAGCGGCATCAGGACGCGATTGCTGACGAAGCCCGGATGATCTTTCACGCGCAGCGGGGTCTTGCCCAGTTCTTTCGACAGCGCCGTGATCGCCGCTACCACCGGCTCGGCCGTCTGAAGTCCCACGACGACTTCGACCAGGCTCATCAACGGCACCGGGTTGAAGAAGTGCATGCCGATGAATTGTGCGGGGCGTCCGCTCAGCGCGCCGAGCTGGCTGATCGAAATACTGCTGGTATTGCTCGCGAAAATCACTTCCGCCGGCAGCATCGTGTTCAGCTCAGACCAGACGCGTCCTTTGACGGCCGGATCTTCGACGATCGCCTCGACGACGAGATCGACGCCGCGCAGATCGTTCATGCCGGCCGGTCGAATGGCGGCCTTGGCAGAAGCCGCCTGCTCGGCCGTGAGCTTGCCCTTGCTCGCCAGCTTCTCGACCGACGCGCCGATGCCCTTTACGGCCTTGTCCACTGCGCCGGGCACCGGATCGTGGAGCAGGACGTTGCGGCCGCTCTGGGCGAAGACCTGGGCGATGCCGCTTCCCATCGTGCCGGCGCCCAGGACGCCGACCGTTTTGATCTGTGTGCGGATATTCATGGTGACGATTGATCCTCCGAGGCCGCTTCACACGGCCAAGAACCCGCGAACGGCCCGCTCGGCCGCCTGATGATCGATTTCCCGCATGGTAGCGTGCGAAGCCGCACACTGCCCGGGGGCGACGGACGGCGGAGTGATTCCGGCCAGGGGAAGGGCTGCTTTCCCTGTGATTGGCAAGCGACCCGGGAATCCAGGCAAAACGGCGCGGATGCCACTGCCACGCCACTTTGACGCTTTGTCGCGCAGCCCGACCATTACAGAGGCCGAATCGGCTGCATATTCAGGACCGCCATCCGCGCATGTCGTACGGATTTCCGCCTTATGGCCAATCCAGATCGACAATCTGCGTTCGCTGTCCGAACGTAAATGTTACCTCGCGTCCGCTGATCGCCCCATCGCCGCTCCACGACGTGAACGGTGAGGGCGACGGGACTGTGAACTTGATCATCGTGCCGTCGCGGGCGAAATAGAACTTCCCGATCTGACCTTGCTGCCCTGTCAGCCCCGTTCCGACAAAGTTCACACCGGTCGAGTTGCCGAACTGAAGCGGCGGAATCGTGAACGGCGTCTGCTCCAGAAACTCGATATCCACGCTGGTGCCGGTGCCGGCTGCTCCACCTTGTGATCGGATTACCACGCCATGCATCAGCTCGAAGTGGGCGGTGATGGTGCGGTTCTCATTGAGCGTAAAAAACAGGATGCCGGCGTCGCTTCCGACGTCCGCCGCCTGGAAGTCACCCTGCCAATCCACGAATTGCCCGGCCGTTGTCGTCGGCGTCGGCGAAACGCCGGTGTTCGTCGGCGAGATCACCGTCTCGCTCTCGCTGCACACCAGGCAGATCTGCGTGCCACGCGGGTAGACGTATGACGCACCATTTGACCCACCCGGATCAAATGACGTATTGAACGCCCAGGGTGTAATCGTGCTCTCGGCGTCGGCCCGAAGCACATTTCCCTGGTTCACGAAGCCGACCACTCGCGCACTGCCCACGCCCGGCGCATCGAACTGAATCGTCAGCGTGACGTCATCGCTCGACGAATTGTCGTTCGCAGTGCCGTTGTCGTTCGCGCTGCCATTGTCATTCGCATTGGCGTTCGAGTTTTCGTCCGGATTCACCGTCGATGTGCAAGAACTCAGAATCGAGAACGCGAAGATGGATAGCGCCGCCAACGAACTTGCCCAGCGTGACATCGTGATCGCTCCCGGTTGAAAACTCTTGGGTGACTTTGAGACGCGGCCGATGGATTGACCGCCGATTTCGTTTCTTGGAGCGCTTCCGCGGCGCGCCGTGCGATGCCACACTGTAGCGTGGCGATCTCAAGATCGAGAACGAATCTTCATCATGGGACGCCAGCGCAAGCACGCTCTGCGCCGCGCGAGTTCTGACGGCTTCCGATTGTGCAGTAAAGTGCCCGAATGAGCGACTCACCGACCAAGCCCGTCCTTCCAGTCCTCGGCCGCGGCGTATACATCGCGCCGACCGCTTATGTCGGCGGCGAAGTCACGCTGGGCGACGATTGCACCGTCATGCACCACGTCACCATCCGCGGCGACGTCTCGGCCATCACGATCGGGGCCCGGGTCAATGTGCAGGATGGCACCGTCATTCACACGAAGACCGGCGTGCCGCTCGATCTGGGCGACGATATCGGCATTGGGCACCGGGCGGTCGTTCACTGCCGGCGCGTCGGGTCGAACACGCTGATCGGTATCGGTTCCATCGTGCTGGACGACGCGGAAGTCGGCGAAGACTGCATCGTCGGCGCGGCCGCGCTCGTTCCGCCCGGCATGATCATTCCCGCGGGCCGCGTCGTATTCGGTGTACCGGCCCGCGTGATTCGCACCGTGACCGATCAAGACCGCGAGTACATCCGCTTCGTCGTCGAGAACTACCAGCGGCTGAACCGGCTGCAT
>JBGAJB010000322.1:0-3729 GCA_044225155.1 Phycisphaerae bacterium
CATGCTCGTAACCCACGACAGCGGCTCGTCGCTACGACCTCAATCGGACAAACTGCTGCGCCCGACGCCGGCGCAACTCGCCTGGCAGGAGATGGAACTGATTGCGTTCGTGCATTTCGGCATGAACACCTTCACGAATCGCGAGTGGGGCGAGGGCACGGAAGATCCGAAGCGATTCAATCCGACGGACTTTGATGCGGATCAATGGGTTACGGCCCTGAGGAATGGCGGCTTTAAGCAGGTGATCATCACGGCCAAGCACCACGACGGATTCTGCCTCTGGCCGACGAAGTACACGGAGCACTGCGTCAGAAACAGTCCGTGGCGCGACGGGAAGGGCGACGTGGTCGGCGAATTGGCGGCCGCTTGCCGGCGGGCGGGTTTGAAGTTCGGCGTCTATCTCTCACCCTGGGATCGCCACGAACCGAGCTACGGCGATTCACCGCGCTACAACGAACACTTCAAGCAGCAACTCACCGAGTTGCTCACGGCGTACGCGCCTGTCAGCGAGGTCTGGTTCGACGGGGCTTGCGGCGAGGGGCCCAATGGAAAGAAGCAGGAATACGACTGGGCCGGCTTCATCGAAGTCGTCCGGAAGTGTGCTCCTGATGCAGTGATTTTCTCCGACGCCGGCCCCGACGTTCGCTGGGTGGGCAACGAGAACGGCTTCGCTGGCGAGACCAACTGGGCCACACTTCGTCGCGGAGAGTTTTACCCGGGGACGCCGAACTACAAGCAACTCATGGAAGGGCACGAAGACGGCACGCACTGGGTGCCGGCCGAGTGCGATGTGTCCATCCGACCGGGCTGGTTCTATCACCCGGCCGAGGATGACAAGGTGAAGTCGCTCGCCCAGTTGCTGGAGATTTACTACGGCTCGGTGGGTCGCAACGGCGTGCTGCTCCTCAATGTGCCGCCCGATCCGCGCGGGCGAATTCACGAGAACGACGTGGCGCGTCTTCGCGAGTTCCACGCCGCCCTCGAAGAGACGTACGGCAAGGCACTGTCCGGTGCGCACGAACCACAGCTCACCGGCGGCCCGGATGTCTATCCGACGTCTTCTCTTCTGATCTCCGATCAGCGCAAAGACGATTTCACGCTCGGGCTCGACCCGCCGGCCACCTTTGGCCGCATTGAACTGAGCGAGGACATCCGGGAGGGACAGCGCGTCCGCGCGTGGGAACTGGCAGCGCGCGTCGGCGATGGCTGGGAATCGCTCGCCCGCGGTACGACCATCGGCCACAAGCGACTGGTTCGCTGCGAACCCACCCTGAGTGATCGCGTCGTACTGCGGGTAACGGATGCTCGCGCCGCGCTCCGCCCCCTCGGGATCCGCGTCTTCAAGGCTGGGCCGCTGGAGACTGCTGCGCTGGCGAACCGTTCGGCTCAGCGGGACTGATGCGCCTTGCCCTCTATAGATTCCCTTCAATAGATCAATTCGCAGTCGTCTCCCGTAGTGCCTGTCACGTTCGTCAGATCGCGGTCGATTCGCCATTACGTGTTTGATTCGCATCAGTTTGCGCGCCGCACGAGCTGTCGCCTCATCATCGCGGGTCGCTGACATCGGCGACGATCAGCGTCGGGATCAGGCCGCGCGCGGCGAATCGAACTCCGCGGCGCGTCAATCATCACAGCGTCGCGACAGCTATTGCGCGCCGCGGGCGCGCTTCGTAAGCAGCAGGTTTGTCAAATGCGTCAACAGGTCGGCCGTGTCGCGATCGTGCCGCCGGCTGGCGTCGATGACGCGCTCCGCGTGGAGCACGGTCGAGTGGTCGCGCCCACCGAAGTGTCCGCCAATTTCCTCAAGGCTGAGCGGCGTGAGCTTACGGGCCAGGTACATGCCCACCTGTCGCGGATGACTGACGGAGCGCGAGCGCTTGCGGCCCGTGAGGTCCGGCAGGCGTACGCCGTAGTGCTTCGACACTAGATCAAGAATGTCATGAATCTGAAGCAGCCGAGTGCCCGCGCCGTCGAAGCCGTCGATCACGGTGCGCGCGGTTTCGAGGTTCATCGGTTTGCCGCCGATCTGCGTTTCCGAAATGAGCTTCGTGAGCGCCCCTTCCAGCAGGCGAATGTTGGATTCGAGGCGCTCAGCGATGAAATCGAGCACTTCGTCCGGCACCTCGCAGCCGCGCAGCCGGGCTTTCTTGTGCAGAATGGCTTGGCGCGTCTCGCGATTAGGCGGATCGATCTGGGCCACAAGGCCCCAGTTGAACCGGCTGACGAGCCGATCCTCAAGTGTCGGAATGTCCGCCGGGGCCGAATCGGCGCTCAAGATGATCTGCCGCCGGCTCTGATACAGCACATTGAACGTGTGGAACAATTCTTCCTGGCTGGATTCGCGGTTCGCCAGAAACTGTGCGTCGTCGATGACGAGCACATCGGCCGACCGAGCGCTGTCACGGAACTCCTGGAGGCCGCCTACTTCGATCGCGCGGACGAATTCGTTTACAAACGTTTCGCACGAAACGTAGATCACGCTCATCGGCGCTTCGGGCACCACGCCCGGTGGCGGTGAATCGCCATTCAGGCTCGGTCGTGGCGCGAGCGGCCGGCTGCCCCCGAGCTCCATCGCGATGGCCTGAAGCAGATGCGACTTACCCAGGCCGGAGGGACCGTGAACGAAAAGCGGGTTGTAAAGCGTGCCCGGCTGCGAGCAGACGGCCCGGCATGCCGCGTGGGCCAGGCGATTCGACGGACCGACGACGAACTGCTCGAACGAATAGTCCGGGTTGAGCGGCATCGATTTCAGAATCGTGCCGTGGGCGTTGTGGCTCAGCACCATCGGCGCGACGGTCTCGAAGCGCAGTGTCACGAAGTGGCCCGTCAGCGACATGGCCGCATCGGTGAAGGCGCCGGCGCATTTTTCGGTCAGATAGCGGGCGCGGGCCGGATCTTCGACGACCACGCGCAATTCGCCGCCGCGCAGTTCGGCGGGCTGGAGCATCTCGAACCAGGCGCGATAGACATCCGGGTGCTGGCTGCGAACGCGCGCAAGCAACTCACCCCAGGAAAGTCGCGCCGGGTCCGCCATGGATCGCCTTGTTCCAAAATCAGACGTGCAACCACGAGCGCCTTCGCCGTCGCGCCACGCGCGATCGGCGACGGAGACACGTCGCCGCACGATTAATCTGCGTCGTCTTCGTCCGTGTCCGCGCTGCCGACGCCCGCGGCGTCGCGGAAGAGTTCACGCAACAGCGTGGTCGCATAGCAGCCACGCGGCAACCCGAACCTGAGTTCAAGATAAGTTCCGCGCCCGTCAGCGCCAAGCTCGGCTTCGGGATCGTGCACCGGGAAACGTAGCGGGCGCCGCGCGCCTTTCAGCTTCATGCGCGGATCGCGGAGGTTCAGCTCATCGAGTTTCTCGCGCCGCATCACGCTGGTTTCGATCTCGCCGGGCACGCCGTCCGGCTCCGACATGCGATAGCCGAACAACGGACCGGTCGGGCTGATTTCGAGGGAAATCGCGCGCGACTGCTCGCGCTCGGCGTCGTCGACGTGGAACACCGCGCCGGCGAAATGCACAAACGCGTAGTCGCCCGTCATGACGCGATCAAGGCCGTGCGGCATGCGCGCCGCGACGACGGCGTTGAACACCTGCGATTGGTACGCCGAGAGATAAAAGCGGCGCAGATTTCGGTCGATCGCGGCCAATGCGCGACGGCGATTGCCCTTGGACTGGGCCAGCGCCTTGAGGGCGCGGCGCTCGTCGCGGTACATGCCCGGCCA
>JBGAJB010000323.1:0-3725 GCA_044225155.1 Phycisphaerae bacterium
AGCGGCGACGGGCTTGGCTATCGCTGGAATGCAAAGCCGGGCAAGCCGGAGGCGCTCGCGGCGCTCGCCCGGCGAATTCAGGGGCAAGGCGCGTAACTCGCTTCGCGAACGCGGCGCGATACACAGCTAGACTTTCGGCATGGATCGATTTCTCCAGCGCCTCGCGGAGCCGCGCCTGATCTTGCTCGACGGCGCGACGGGCACGGAACTTTCGCGACGCGGCGTCAATACCGACCTACCGCTCTGGTCGGCCCGGGCGCTGATCGAAGCGCCGGAGGTGGTGCGGCAGATTCATCGCGATTATGTCGACGCCGGCGCGGAGCTGATCGTCGCGAACACGTTTCGCACCAACTGGCGCACGCTCTCGCGGGTGGGAATGTTCGGTCGCGGGGCAGAGCTGAATCGGCTGGCGGTGGAATTGGCGCGGGAAGCGGCCGCCGGTGCGCCGCGCGAGGTTTTCGTGGCCGCCAGTGTCGCGCCGGTCGAGGACTGCTATCACCCGGAACGCGTGCCGGAGGACGCGGCGCTCCGCGACGAACATGCGCGTATGGCGGAGTGGCTGGCGTCCGCGCGGCCCGACGTGATCTGGATCGAGACGATGAACACGCTGCGGGAGGGTGCCGCCGCGATGGAGGCCGCCCGCGATACCGGCTTGCCCTACGCGATCTCCTTCGTCCTGGACGAGTCCGGACGGCTGCTCTCCGGCGAATCACTGCGCGAAGCCGTCGCACTCGCCGAGACGGGCGGCGCGTGCGCGATCGGGATCAACTGCATGCCGCCGCGCGGCATGTCGGCCGCCCTGCCGAAGCTCCGCGGACAGACCGCCCTGCCGCTCGCGGCCTACGCCCATATCGGAAATCCCGAGCCGATCCGCGGCTGGAATTTCTCGGAGTCGGTGTCACCGACGGAGTACGCGGATCTGGCGCGCGGCTGGGTCGACGCCGGAGCCAAAATCGTCGGCGGCTGCTGCGGCACGACTCCGGAGCACATCGCGGCCGTCGCGCGGTCACTCAGTACCGCGTAAGCCCCGGGTGACGCGGAGCCACTACTTTTCGATTTTGGGCGCAAGCCGGATGTGCAACTCTTCCAACTGCTTCGCATCGACCGGGCTCGGCGCTTTCGTCAGCGGGCAGAACGATTCCTGCGTCTTCGGGAACGTGAACGTATCCATCAGGCTGTCCAGCCCGCAGAGCAGCATCACGAGCCGATCGACGCCCATCGCGAATCCGCCGTGCGGCGGTGGGCCGTGCTTGAGCGCGTCGAGCAGGAAGCCAAATTTCAGCTTCGCCTCTTCGGCCGACAGGCCCAGCAGCTTGAAGATGCGGCTCTGCACATCGCTACGGTGAATGCGGATGCTGCCGCCGGCCAGCTCGATGCCATTCACGACCACGTCATACGCCTTCGCCCGCGCCTTGAGCGGGTCCGTGTCGAGCAGATGCACGTCCTCGTCCATCGGCGACGTGAACGGATGGTGCACGGCGTAGTAACGGCCGTCTTCGGGGTGGTGCTCCAGCAGCGGGAAATCGATCACCCAGAGGAAATTCCACAGTCCCGGCGGAATCAGATTGCGCCGGCGTGCGATCTCCTCACGCAACCGCGCGAGATACTTGCAAACGTTCGCCTCGTTGTCCGCAGAGAAAAAGATCGCGTCGCCCGGTTGCGCTCCGACAGTCGCGCAAAGCTCGGCCGTCAGCTCCGGCGAGAAAAACTTGGCCACGCCAGTCTTGAACGTTGGCTTGCCGTCAGCCGCTTCGACCTTTACGTACGGCAGCCCGCCCGCCCCGATGCCCTTCAGCACCGCGAGCAGGCTCGTCTCGGATTTCTCGATCTCGCTCTGCGAAATCTCCCCGCCGCCCGGCACGCGAATGCAGCGCACACAGCCGCCGGAACTCATCGCGCCGGTGAAGACCTTGAAATCGGTCTTCCCCGCGATCGCCGAAACATCCTTGATTTTCAGGTCATAACGCGTGTCCGGCCGGTCGATCCCGTAGTCGGCCATCGCCTGCGCGTAAGTCATGCGCTGAAATGGCGGCTTCAACTCGACGCCGAGCACTTCCTTCCAGACGCGGACGAGATAGCCCTCGGCCACGCGCAGCACGTCGTCTACCTGGATGAACGACATTTCGACGTCGAGCTGTGTGAACTCGGGCTGACGGTCGCGCCGGCTGTCCTCGTCGCGGAAGCAGCGGACGATCTGCACGTACTTGTCGAAGCCGCTGATCATCAGCAATTGCTTGAAGAGCTGCGGCGACTGCGGCAATGCGTAGAATTCGCCCGGAAATTTCCGCGACGGCACGAGAAAGTCGCGCGCCCCTTCGGGCGTGCTCTTCGTCAGGTACGGCGTTTCCAGTTCGATGAAGCCCTGCTCGTCGAAGTATTGCCGGATGACGCGCAAGGCGCGGTGCCGCGTCCGCAGCGCGTTCTGCATCACCGGTCGCCGCAGATCGAGGTAGCGGTATTCGAGTCGCAATTCCTCGTTGGTCTTGATGTCGTCTTCGATCGGAAAGCGCGGCGTCTCGGATCCGCTCAGCAGATCGACCTCGCGCACACTGATTTCGATCATGCCGGTCTTGAGCTGCGGATTCTCCAAACCGGCCGGGCGGGCGATCACTTCGCCGCGCACCGCGATGCAGAATTCGTTTCGCAGCCGACCCGCGACTTCGTGCGCGGCCGGATCGGTCTCCGGATTGAACCGCAACTGGACGATGCCTTCGCGATCGCGCAAATCGATGAAAACCATGCCGCCGTGATCACGCCGCCCGGCCACCCAGCCGGCGATGAGAATCGTCTGTCCGATGTGCTGCCGGCCGACCTGGCCGCAGTAACACGTTCGCTGGTTATAGGGCAACGGCACGGTCCATCTCCCGCGATCAAATTCGAGCGCCGACCGCTTTGGCGCGGCCGCGGCGCAAGTTGCGGATGGTACCGAACCGGGGGCGTGGGGAGTAGGACGGCGTCCGGCAGTTGGGGTGAGGTCGTTTTCCGCCCGCGAGGAAAAGCCCTCTCTTACGGTCGGGCCTTAGCTGGGGTCGCCACGCGGTTCAAACCGACGCACTATCTTCGAAGCCGAGATTTGGAATCGGCCCGCGCCCTGCTACGATTCCTTACAGCGAATGCCGCCAACCAACCTCCCCGATTCCCGAGCCGATTCGATGCGCGCCGAGCGGGTAGTGCTCGTTGGCGTATTGCTGGATGGCGACGATCGCCGTTTTTCCGAGGACCCCCTCGCGGAATTGGCCGAGCTGGTGCGTTCGGCAGGCGGCGAAGTTGTTTCGCGGGCCGTTCAGCGGCGAAAGAGCTACGACGCGGCCACCTGCATCGGCAAGGGCAAGGTCGAGGAAATCCGCCAGCGGGCGGACGCGGCCGAGGCCGATGTGATCGTTTTCGACAACGACCTCTCGCCCTCGCAGATCCGCGAGATTGAAGAAATCACGCAGCGAAAAGTTCTCGATCGCAGCGAAGTGATTCTCGACATCTTTGCCGGCCGGGCGCGAACGACCGAAGCCCGCCTGCAGGTGGAGCTGGCGCAGCTCGAATACACGGCTCCGCGGCTGCGCGGCATGTGGACGCACCTGGAGCGCATCGCCGGCGCGGGCGGCGGAACGGGCGTCGGCGCAGTCGGCGGCATCGGCACGCGCGGCCCCGGCGAGCGGCAGATCGAGATTGACCGCCGCCTGGTCGAGCGGCGCGTCTCGCTGCTCCGCGAAAAGCTGCGCGAGATCAAG
>JBGAJB010000324.1:0-3723 GCA_044225155.1 Phycisphaerae bacterium
CGTCGAGCAAACGTGCAGATGCTCGGTAAAGTCGTGGTCCTTGGCCTCGGTGCCTTTGACGCCGCGCCCGCCGCGGCCCTGGGAACGGTACGTCGCGGCCGGGACGCGCTTGATGTAACCCTCGTGCGAGATCGTGACGACCACGTCCTCGCGCTCGATCAGCTCCTCCATGTTGAGGTCGCCGACCGCGCCTTCGATCTTCGTGCGACGCTTTTCGGAATAGCGTTCCTTCAGCTCGCGCATGTCCTCGGCGATGATGTCCAGCACGCGCCGCTCGTCGCTCAGGATCAACTCGTAATCCGCGATTTCGTCGGTCAGGCCGGTGTATTCCCTGGCGAGTTCCTCGATCTCCAGCCCGGTCAGCTTGCGCAACTGCATCGCCAGGATCGCGTCCGCCTGCGTGCGCGTCAGGAATTGATCGGTCTCGCTGGAGCGCTGCAGGAAGACTTCCGGCAGCAGCTTGCGCACCGTCGCCGCTTCGCTCAGGCGCAGCGCGTGCTCCATCAAACGCTGCCGGGCCGTGTCGACGTCCTTTGACCCGCGAATGATCGCGATGATCTCGTCGATATCCGCCACGGCCAGGATCAAGCCCTCAAGAACGTGCGCTCGCTGTCGCGCCTTGCGCAGCAGGAACGCCGTACGGCGACGGACGACGCTGACGCGGTGCCGGACGAACTGTTCGATGAGCTGCTTGAGGCTCAGCGTGCGCGGCACGCGATTTACCAGCACAATGTGGCTGGCGTGCAGGTTGCTCTGCAGCGGCGTGTATTCCCAGAGCTGGTTGATGATGACGTCGGGGTTTGCGTCCTTCTTCAGCGGCAGCACGACGCGCACGAGCTTTTCGCGCCCGCTCTCGTCGCGCATGTCGTCGATGCCCTTGATCGTGCCGGATTGGATGGCCTCGACGATCTTGTCCTTGATCGTCGGCAGCAGGATTCCGTACGGGATTTCGTCGATGACGATCTGCTCGCGGCCGGTCTTGGTCTGCTCGAGGTGGACGACGCCGCGCACCGTGATGCCGCCGCGCCCGCTTGAGTACGCTTCGCGAATTCCCTCGCGGCCGTGAATCACGCCGCCGGTCGGAAAGTCCGGCCCCGGCACGATGCGAATCAACTCATCGGTTGTGATTTCGGGATTGTCGATGAACGCCATCACCGCGTCGCAGATCTCGGCCAGGTTGTGCGGCAACAGCTTCGTGGCCATGCCGACCGCGATGCCTTCCGAGCCGTTCACCAGCAGGTTGGGAAATTTGCTCGGCAAGACGACCGGCTCGGTGCGCGTGCCGTCGTAATTCGGTTCGAAATCGACCGTCTCGCGATCGATGTCGGCCATCATGTCGGCCGCCGGACGGGCGAAGCGCGCTTCGGTGTAACGCATGGCCGCGGGCGGATCGCCGTCGATCGAGCCGAAATTGCCCTGCGGATCGACCAGCACGTGGCGCATCGCCCATTCCTGGCCCATGCGCACCAGCGTGGGATAAATGACGCCTTCGCCGTGCGGGTGATAGTTACCGCTCGTATCGCCGCAGATCTTCGCGCACTTGCGGTGCTTGCTGGCGGGGCCGAGATTCAGGTCGTGCATCGCGACCAGGATGCGCCGCTGGCTGGGCTTGAGGCCGTCACGCACGTCGGGCAGGGCGCGGGCCATGATGACGCTCATGGCGTACGTGAGGTACGACTCCTCCATCTCCTGCGTGATGGGAGTAATCATCTGGCCGCTGTGGGGCGTATCGCTCATGCCTGCGAGAACCTCGAAGCCGCTGCGGGGAATACGATCGACACGCGACGATCGCAGACGTGAATTTTAGCCGATCGTCACAGGTTCGGGGGCTGGAAACGAAGCGGGTGTTCAATTCGGTTGCGCTCGTGGACTCGGGCTTCTCCCGACGTGCGCTGGTTCGCCGGCGAACCACATTGCAGACAGGAGCTTCACACAACACTGGTTTTGAACTGGCGCTTCGGTAGCGCGAGTCGAACGTTCGCTGACAGCAACAACAGAAGTGTCTTCACATTCCATTCTCGCGGGGGCGACGCCGTCATTTTCGAAAACGCATGCGCTCGCTTCGGCTAGTTTGCCACGACTCTTGCGCGCTCCAGCACTCTGACGGCCGGGTCCTGGCTGCCATACGCTCCAACTTCGCGTCGCCGATGCGGACCTCCGCAAGGGGTTGACTCTGCTCATCTGCTCGATAGCGCTTCTTGCCACTCCGCGAGCGCTCGCCCCGCCAGTTTTGCCGTGACCTTGCCGCAGCGATCCGCGCCGGCGTATTCGGCGCGGACAGGTGCGATCGCAGCGATGAAAATCGGGCGAAGCTTTCTCGACATTGAGATTTCTATTGTCCGAATATGAAAATCTTCGAAACTTTCCGGTTGCCGGGGCGAAAATCGTTGACCCGGCCTTGTCCGGGAATTAACATGTGGTGTTAGGAGTTTGGCGAAAGAGGCAGGAGGAGGGTATGAGCATTCCCTCCATAGGATTCTTCCGCCACGACAACTAGTGGGTCGCTCAGGTGTGGCCGTCAGCGCTTCGGAGGTGCGGACTGGCTGCGAGCGGCGCAGTGTTCCGGTCGCGCCCATGGGCAGCGCGGGTTCTACCGTGCTCCGACGGCGCAGAATCTTCTACTGGAGGAGGCTTCGAATGAAGCGCATGTTGGCAGCAGCCTTGGGCTTGTTTGCCGTGTCGGCCGCAGTGGCCGGCGGCCCGCAGGTCATCACGTCGGGGATTAATGAAGTTGCCCCGCTGACCATTGATTTGAACGGCAACGTCATTCCCGACAACACGGGCAACGGTCAGCGGACCGTCAACACGAACTACGACAACTGGACCAACCCGCCGTCGGCTCTGACTGGCATCTTCGTGGCGGGTGGCGATGAGATCGCCGACGATCTTTCGATGGTCGCCACTGGCGCGGGTCTTCTGAACGACATGGGCCTCAACATCGCGAATGCGAACGGCCCGACGGGCAGCGCGCTGACGGGCGGCACGGTTGCAGTCCGCTTCTATAACAACTTAGGCTCGTTCATCAGCGGCTTCAACGCGACCCTGCCGGCCCTTAACCTCGGACCCGGTAGCAGCATTCGCCTTTCCTTCGGTGCCAACGCCTTGACGGGGCTTGGCATCAACTTGACCAGCAACAACTTTGTCAGCCTGCAGGCTGTGACACTCACCGGAACGGGTGGCTTCACACTTGCCAACGCCGGTTATCAGCTCCGTGGTCCGATTGGCGTCGGTTCGAGTGCCGATCAGTTGATCGACGTCACGACGAACACCACGTTCTTCTTCGGCGGCGCGCCGCTGGCGAACACGGGCCTGTTCATCAAGACGGACGACGTTCCCGAGCCGGCCAGCCTCGGCCTGATCGCCCTCGGCGGTCTGGCGCTGCTGCGCCGCCGCTAAGTTCTGATTCTTCCAGAAGCGCGGCCAAACGGCCGTGCTTCTGATCGTCTTCCGCAGGAGTGAGGACGAAAGAAGCACTCAGGAAGAAAGAAGCAACGGACCCCGGTTCGGAGAGGACCGGGGTCCGGTTCTTTTTTTGGGGTTAGGTTGAGATTGAAATTCGCGGGGACAATCGTCAATATCAGGGTTGTCCGCTCATCATGCTGAGGAGGGGTTCATGGCACGGATTATCGTCGCAAGCTTTTGCGCTGTGGCGGTCACTGCGGCTCAGGAGCAACCGATCCCGCAAATCGCCATCAGGCCTTCCGTGTTCGGCGATGACGGCGC
>JBGAJB010000325.1:0-3722 GCA_044225155.1 Phycisphaerae bacterium
AATCATTGCTGCGCCGCGCGCTGCTGCTCGCACTCGCGCCGCCGATCGCGGTCATCGCCCTCGTCGCGGCCACCGCACCGTGGCTGCCGGAGCCATATCGCGCCGCGGCCTGGAGCGCGATTTCCCTGACGAATGCCGCGATCTACATCGGCGCTGCGTCCTGGATCTTCTCGGTGTTCGTACTTCGGAGCGTCGGGAAGCGCGGGAAACTGCATGTCGCGGTCTGGCCGCTCGTGATTCTTGCGGCCGTCGATCTTGCGTTCGCGTCTTGGAATGTGGATGTGCCGAAGGACGTCCATGGCGTCGGTGACTTGTTCAAGAGCGGCGAGCGCGACGAATGGCTGACGCACGTTCGAAAAGCTCCCGGCCGCCTGTGGGTCGTCACGACCCGTCGGCCCGGTGAGTTGCCCGGCGAGTACGTGCGTTCGTTTGAGAAGGGCGTCGCCAACACGAACATTCTCGCGCATTACGCGACGCTGACTGATTTTGGTCCGCTGCATCCCGTGCAGTGGATGAATGCGTTCGCGTTCAAGCCGTGGGGCGAGAGCGACCGCGCGTGGGATTTGCTCGAAGACGACTCGTGGATGGCGCTCGTCGGCGTGCGCTGGGTGCTGCTCTGCAATCCCGAATTGCCGTTGCCGCCGCGCGGGACGCTGGAGACGACCACGAAATCCGGATTGCGACTTGTACGCCTGCCCGCTCCGGGGCCGGACGCGTTTTTCGAAGCGGAAACTGCCGCCGTGTCGATTCAATCCGCCGCGCCGTATGACTTGCGGCTCACGTGGCAGCAACTAGCTGAAAGCGGGGGCGACCAGCGCACGCATCGCCTGATCATCCGGCAACTGTCCGTTCCAGGATGGCACGCAAGTAGCGATCGCGGCGATCTGATGATTGAGCCCCACGGTCCGGGCCTGATTTCAATGAATATTCCCACCGACACTCATAGCGTGCATTTGCGGTACGAGCCGCCCAGGCTGCGCGTCGGTGCGCCAATCTCGATTGCGGCACTCTTCGTGACGGCCGTGCTGCTCATTCTCCGTTAATCAGAAAAGCAGCAGACCGATGATCGTCCACGCGATCCCGAAAAGCATCACGACACACGAATAGCCGATGATGTCGCGCGCCCGCACGCCCGTGATCCCCAGCAGCGGCAGCGCCCAGAACGGCTGGAGCATGTTCACGAGCTCGTCGCCATACGCCACGCTCATCACCATCTTGCCGATGTCCGTCACGCCGGCGCGGATGGCCGACTCGATCGCGATCGGCCCCTGAATGCCCCATTGCGCGCCGCCGGACGGCACGAAGAGCGCGATCAGGCACGAGGCGGCGAATGTCAGCAGCGGCAGCGTCGTCACCGTGCCCCAGGCCGCGAAGCCGCGCGCGATCAGCCCGACCAGGCCCGATGCGTCCATCATCGCCGTGATGCCGCCGTAGATCGGAAACTGCACGATGATGCCGGCGCAGTCGCGCGCCCCATCCTCGGCCGCCTGCATGTAAGCGCGGGGCGAGCCGTGCAGCAGCAGTCCCAGGGCGAACATGAGCGCCGTGATTTCGTTCAGGCCGATGCTGTTTACGCCGCGCAGCAGGACGCCGAGGCCGGACGCATCGCCGCCGGCGCCTTTCACCCACAAATAGCGCACGACCGCGAGCGCCAGCGGAATCGCCAGCGCGAGCGCAATCGTGAGCGATCGATCAAGCCGTTCGGGGATGGTCGCGTCGCTGCCTCTGCCGCCAGCGTCCGCGGCGTGCGGATCGGCCGCGTCGACGTTCAGTCGCTTGGCCGCGTCGGGGATTTCGGCCATCGTGCGAATTTCGCGCGGGTCCCGCGGCGTGAGCAGGACCAGCACAACCGGCGTCAGCAAAACCATTCCGCCCGTGATGAACCAGTTCATCGTAGCAAAAGTCGTTTGATCCAATCCGATCCCGCGCTGGCCGATTTGCGCGACATACGTTGCGGGTAGCACGCGCGCCGCACCCGCCGGCGTCGTCATCGAGAGCGGTGCGGAGCCGGACAACCCGCCGTGAAAGACCATCAAGCCCATGTAGCCGGCCGCCACGAGCAGGGGGTAATGCACGCGCACGCCGCGCGCGTACATCGCGCGGCCGACGTCCCGCGCGAGCACCGCCCCCACGATCAACCCCAGGCCCCAATTGATGATGCCGGTGATGCAGGCGAGGAACCCGACGAGCGCGACCGCCTGACCCGGCGTGCGCGGGCGACGCGCGATGGATGTGAGCATGCGCCGCACGAGCGGGGCGGCGGAGAGCACATGCCCCGTGACGAGCACGAGCGCCATCTGCATCCCAAAACTCAGAAACGTCCAGAGGCCGCTGTCGGAGCGCCAGGCGTCAAAGAGCGCGAGCCAGTGCGATTCGCCGGGCGGCGTATTGGGGAAATTGCCGAACGCCATCGCGAGCACGACGGTGATAAACGTGAACAGGATCGCGATGACGAATGGATCGGGACAGGTGTGCTGAAAAAGTCGAGCCAGCCACGATCCGAAGCGACTGATCATGGGCGCGAAAGATAGCGGCGCAGCGGGCGTGGTCCAATTTTTTCGCTCGCTTCCCGCCTGATTCCGGCGGCGCGCGCCATCGCCCCGGAGTGGATAGCGCGGCCTCTTCCGTTCCGAATTACCATGCCACACCTGCTGGCTGCCGCCGGTGGCCGTGCGTCGTTAGCTCAGAAGGGGTTTCTCAATGCTTGTTCGGTCGAGTTCCGCGCGGAGCGCCGCGCGCCTCGTAGCGCTCAGTGTCTCGCTCTTCGCGACGACGATGGCCGTCGCCCAGGTCGCCGAATCCCAGCCGGCGTGGCTGCCGGCGGAGTATGAGTATCAACGGCCTGTCTTCCCTGACGCCACCTACGACGGTGGTTTTCCGACCCCGGAAAAAATCCTCGGCTTCTCACTCGGCACGCGCCCGGTCACGCACGCGCAGGTCGAAAAGTGCTTTCAGACCTGGGCCGCTACTGGGCGCATGAAGCTCGAAGTCCATGCGACGACGCACGAGGGGCGGGCCTGCTATCACGCCATCATCAGCTCTGAGAAGAACCTGGCCCGCCTCGCTGAGATTCGTGAGTCGATCGCCAAGCTCGCCGATCCCCGCGATCTGAGCGACGCCGACGCGCGCACCCTCATCGACAAAACGCCCGCCGTCGCCTGGCTTGCCTACACGATTCACGGCGACGAAATCTCCGGCACGGACGCGGCCGTCGCGCTGACCTATCACCTGCTTGCCGCGATCGGTCCGGAAACGCACATGTTGAAAGACGACCTCATCATCATCATCGACCCGATTCAAAACCCCGACGGGCGTGACCGCTTCTTGAAAGAACTGGCCGAGCAGAGCAGCCGCATTCCGAATCTCGACCCCGGCTCTCTGCAACACGCCGGTCGTTGGCCGGCCGGTCGCACGAATCACTACTACACCGACATGAATCGCGATTGGATCATTGGCGCCCAGCCTGAAACGCGCGGCCGGCAGCGCGCGATCACGACCTGGAATCCGCAGCTGCTTGTCGACGCGCACGAGATGGGGCCGGAGAGCACGTACCTCTTCAATCCGGCGCGCGAGCCTTTCAATCCAAACGTTTCGCCCTTGATCCGCAAGTGGTGGGGGCCATTCTCGAATGCGCAGGGCAAGGCCTTCGACGATTACGGCTGGAGCTATTACACGCGGGAGTGGGCCGACTTCTGGTATCCGGGCTACTCGGACGCTTGGGG
>JBGAJB010000326.1:0-3714 GCA_044225155.1 Phycisphaerae bacterium
CGCGTGATCGCCAACTTCATGATCCAGGGCGGCGGCTTCACCCCCGACCTCAAGCAGAAGAGCACCGACGCCCCCATCAAGAACGAGTGGAAGAACGGCCTGAAGAACAAGCGCGGCACACTCGCGATGGCCCGCACACAAGAGCCCGACTCCGCGACGGCGCAGTTCTTCATCAACGTCGTCGATAACGATTTCCTCGACAAACCCCAGCCGGACGCGGCCTATGCGGTATTCGGCAAAGTCGTCGCCGGCATGTCCGTCGTTGACGCGATCAAGGACGTGGAGACCAAGGCGGATCCGAAGTTACCGATGGGCAAGGTTGTCCCGTCGGAACCGGTCGTGATCAAGTCGGCGACGCTGGTGGCCGGCGCGGACAAGGCCAAGTTCCAGGAAATGGCCAAGGCCGAAGCGGAAAAAGCGGCCAAGGCCGATGCGGATGCGAAATCAGCCCGGGAGAAAGCTGTGGCGGATCTGATCGAGAAGATCGAAAAAGAGACGAGCAAGAAGGTTGAGAAATCCGCGTCGGGCCTGATGTGGGTCGTGCTGAAGGACGGTTCCGGCGAGCAGCCGAAGCCTACGGATATCGTCGAGGTGCACTACACCGGCTGGCTCACGGACGGCAAGAAGTTTGACAGCTCGGTCGACCGTGGATCGCCGGCGACGTTCCCGCTGAATCGCGTGATCAAGGGTTGGACTGAGGGTGTGTCCCTCATGAAGGTTGGCGAGAAGCGCAAGCTGATCGTGCCGCCGGACCTCGGCTATGGCTCGGCCGGCGCGCGCGGCGCGATTCCGCCGAACGCGTGGCTGATCTTCGACGTGGAACTCTTGAGCATCAAGCAGTAGCTGCGGCTGACAGTATTCGAGAGGAAGCCGTGGCGCTGATCAGCGCTACGGCTTCTTTTCTTTTTCCGATTCCACGGGATAGGGCTTCACGCGCACGACGGTGCTCTTCACGTTCGCGATGGTCTGCGTGCCGGTCGTGTCATGCTGCTGCCGTGCGACCTGCCGGCGGAATGCGATGTCGCGCTGGTCGGCGGAAAGCAGCTCGTATTCGGTAATCGTGTCGTCCTTATCCTTGAGATAGAACACGTCCCCGATGCGCAGGGCGGCTGATTGCGCCTCGCGGATTCCGCCGATGCCGGCGGCGGCCGGCGCGAGAAAAACCTGCATGCGTTTTTCGCTGCCCTTGCCCTTGCTTGTTTTGTAGATCGAGACGTCCAGGCCGTCGAATTCGATACGTTCGAGACCGTCGATTTGCTCGACGCGGACGCCGGGGCGGTGCTCAAACCAGGCGCAGCCGGGAAGCAGTGCGCCGAGCGCAAAGAGAAGAGCGAGCGCGGAGGCCCGGGCTTTCATGATCGGCGAAGTTTACGCGATCAGGCCGGCGAGACTTTGACGAACTTTTCGATGCTGGCCAGGTCCTGGATCACGTCGTACGTGGCCAGGATTGTGAAGCGCGAGCCCGGATTGAATTTGACCTTCGGAGCCGACTTCATCTGGTGATGCCAGGTCATGCCGCCGCGCCGCCAGTTTTCCCAGCTTGGGCGGACGGTGGTCTGCTTCTTGTGATGGCGGACGAGCCCGGGGTCCTTGCGGCAAAGCCGGGCCAGCGTCGTGCGGCCGCC
Organism: Phycisphaerae bacterium; assembly: GCA_044225155.1. GTDB lineage: Bacteria > Planctomycetota > Phycisphaerae > UBA1845 > Fen-1342 > CAYMBL01. Next base: position 1,626 of record JBGAJB010000326.1, read on the forward strand.
GTGCGTGCGCGGCGTGGCAACGATTTCCAGCGAAATCCGGGAACCCGGCTTAATGCTGCTCATGTTCAACTCCCTGGCGCGCCGCAGTTCGGCGAGCCGGGTAATGTAAATGCCCGGATTTGTTTTGCCAAGGGGACCCGGGCGCGTATCAGAGCGCAACGATTCTTCGCCCTCGGCCCGTGCCAGCCTGCCTGGCCGAGATCACCGCACCGAAAATAAGGATCACCCCGATGGCGACCGCGCTGAATTCATCGCGGGCCCAGCGCCAGGCGACGAATTCACGGAGTTCGTGAACCAGCGCGACGCCCAACAATGCGCCGAAAACCGTCCCCCGCCCACCGCGCAAGCTGACGCCGCCCAGTACGAGCGCGGTGATCGCCTCCAGCTCCAACCCGAGACCGATGTCCGCCTTGGCGGTGCTGCGCCGCGCGGCGAAGAAAAGCGCCGCGACGCCGGCCGCCAGACCCGAGGCGGTGTAGAGGCCGAGTCGCACACGATCGACCGCAATTGCGCTGAAACGTGCAGCCGATTCCGATAGCCCGACGGCCCGAATCCGGCGACCGGTGGCCGTCGCGCCGAGCACAACAATGCACGCGAGAGCGGCCGCCGCCAGCACGAATACCGGGAGTGGCAAGCCAAATAGAGCCGGGCGGGCGAGCGCGAGAAATTCGGAGGGGAAGCCGGAGATTGGTCGGGCCGCGCTGATGCCTTCGGCGATGCCGCGATAAGCGGCCAGTGTGGCGAGCGTCACAATCAGCGCCGGGGCGCCGAGCCGCGTGATGAACAAGCCGTTTACTAATCCGGCCGCCGCTCCGGTGGCGAGGCCGACACCCGCCGCGAGCCAGACATTCGCGCCGGCCTCAAATGTCAGGCCGAAGGCGACGCTGGCGAGTGCCATGGTCGAGCCGATCGAGAGATCGATTCCGCCGCTGATGATGACGAGCGCTAGCGGCAGCGCGGTCACCGCGAGTTCCCAGGCGTGGGTGGCGAGTTCGAGCTGCGCGCTCGGGGCGACAAAGGTCCTGTCGAGGATGCCCGCGCCCACGAGCAGCGCCGCGAGCAGACCCAGCGCGACAAACTCTGCGCGCCCAAAGCCGAAACCGCCGCGCGTCTCCGCGGTATCGACCGATGCCGCAGACGTCGCAAACCGCGAACGGTCGAGCAGCACCGCGCCGAGAATGAATGCCCCTTGAATCGTGCGTTCCCAATATGTCGCGGTTTCGCCGAGCTTGAGGAAAATGAGCGCACTGCGCAGGGACCCGATGAGGAGCACGGCGAGCAGCACTCCGAGCACCGTACCGCGACCGCCCGTCGCGGCCGTTCCGCCCACGACGACGCACGTGATCGCGGTCAGCTCCAGCCCCGCACCGACGCCGGATTCGATTACGGAGAGCTGCGGCACGCTGATCAGCATCGCGGTCGCAGTCAGCAGGCCCGACAGCGCGAAGGCTGCCAGTCGCGCGCCCGCGCCAGAAACTCCGCTGAGCCGTGCGGCCGTTTGATTACTTCCGACTGCCCGCAGATTCAGGCCCAGCGTCGAATTGCGCGAAGCGATGATGGCGACGCTGAGCACGACGGCCGCAACGAGCAGCGGAAACGGAATGCCGGCGAATTGACCAGTAGCCATTTGCCGGAGTTCTGACGGAAGCCGCGTGATCCAGACTCCGCCCAGCAGCCAATCGGCCGCGCCGCGCAGTACGCCCAGCATCGCCAGCGTGGCAACGATGGACGGCACGCGGCCCAGCGTGACGAGCAAGCCATTACAGAGACCGAGCGCCGCGCCCGCCGCCAAGACGATGCTTGCGGCCGCCGGAGTGGAAAGATGCGGCCCGTCGGGCGCGACGAGCCGGCCCAGCACCACCGCGAGCAGGCCGTAGAGCGATCCGACCGCGAGATCGATCTCGCCGGCCAACATTACGAAGGTGAGGCCGCATGCGACGATCGCCAGCGGTGCGATACCGATCAGCAGATCGGAAAAATTCGCCCAAGTCGCGAAGCCCTTGCTCGCGAGCGACACGCCCACCCAAACCACCGCGAGCAGCAGCGCGAGCCCGGCCTCGCGCCGATGCGTTGAAAATCCCGGTCGATG
>JBGAJB010000327.1:0-3738 GCA_044225155.1 Phycisphaerae bacterium
GATTTCCACACAAATTCATCCCGATTTCAACTCTGATTCTGCCCGGATTTGCCCGCGCGGGTATAATTCTACGTGGCTCTCCAAGATCGACATTTCGAATCATTTGGAACACTGCCGAGCGGGAGTGTAGGTGTGGGCGGAGACAGCGCGTTTCGAGCGCAAATCTGTGATATCGGCCGTCGCATCTATGCGCGCGGCTTCGCAGCCGGCAATGACGGCAACATTTCCGTTCGTTTGTCGGATAACGAATTCCTTTGCACGCCGACCAAGATCTGCAAGGGGTTCATGAACCCGGATGATCTGTGCGTGGTCGATCTCGACGGCAATCAGAAATCCGGATCCCGCCGCCGCACGAGCGAAATCATGCTTCATCTGGAGGTCTACCGGAACGATCCCGCCGTGCGTTCAGTCGTGCACTGCCATCCGCCACACGCGACGGCCTTCGCCGTGGCGCGAATCGACATTCCGAGCGGCATCCTGCCGGAAGTCGAGATTTTTCTCGGGGTCGTGCCGCGGGCCGACTACGAGACGCCCGGCGGGCGAGACTTTGCCGCGACCATCCGGCCGTTCGTAGGACGGGCGAATACGGTCGTCCTCAGCAACCACGGAACGGTGAGTTGGGGCGACTCGGTCGAACAGGCGTTCTGGAATACCGAGATTCTCGACAGCTATTGCCGGATATTGATGCTCGCACGGCAGCTCGGCAACGTCGAGCGCCTGCCCGAGGACAAGCGGCAGGAACTGATCGATATTCGCGGCGCCTACGGCGTCGAAAATCTGAAGCCGGGCGCCCTGACGGTCGTGAATGCGGCGTTCGGACGGGCCGCGAATCGCCCGGGTGATTGATACCATGACAGTATGAGATTCTCCGCCAGCCTGCTCGCGGTGTCGGCTCTGCTCCTCAGCGCCGCTCGAACCAGTGCACAGTCTTCGGCACCGACAGCCGCGGCGCCGCTCGACGAGAAGATCGACGTCGTGCTTTTTCTGATCGATACGTTGCGCGCCGACGCGGTCGGCACGTACGGCTGCCCCAAGGCCACGACGCCCAACATCGACGCCCTCGCGGCCGAGAGCGTCGTGTTCGAGAACGCGTACACGCCTTCGGCCTGGACGCTGCCGACGATTCCGTCGCTCTTCACCTCGACCTATAACTGCGAACACGGCGTGATCGCGAGCGGGCAGCGGCTCAGTTCTAACCTGATAACACTGGCGGAGCGCTTTCAGAAGCTGGACTACGAAACAGCCAATTTCTACACGAATAACTTCGCCGGACCGCTGACGAACCTCCATCGCGGCTTCGATGAATGCCGCAAGGTGAACTTCGTCGACGGCGCTCTCGTGGAGAAATGGCGCGAAACAGTCAGCGGCGAAGGGCGCGGCTCTCGACCGTTTTTTCTTTACGCCCACAACCTGGAACCGCACAACGCGTTTGCGGCGCCGCGTCCGCTTGTGCAGAAATTCGGAACCGTGCCGCTGCGCGCGCAGCAGACCATCGGCATGCTGAATGACCGCTACAACAAGCTGATGCGCGACCGGGCGGCGGCGGAAGCGGGCGATCAGACGGAGCGCACGGACCAAATCATCAAGGTGACCGATGATCTGAGTCGCTTCAATGCGCAGAATCGCGTGCTCTACGAAGCCGTGACGAATCTCGCCGACCAGCGCGTGGGGTCGGTGATCGAGACGCTGAAACGACTCGGACGCTGGGAAAACACGCTCTTCATCGTGGTCTCGGATCATGGGCAGGAATTTGGCGAGCACGGCGGATTTCAGCATTCGCAGTCAGTCTACGAGGAACTGATCCGGATTCCGTTGATTATCCGCTTTCCGCACAACGCGCATGCCGGCACGCGCGTAAAAAGTCTGGCCAATCTGGTCGACGTCTTGCCGACGATTTTCGCCATGCTCGGCAAGCCCGACGCCGCACGCGGGGCACGCGGGCGCAGTTTGCTGCCGCTCATCGCCGATCCGGGGCCGCGTCCGAACGAGCTGGCGGTTGTGTCGGTGCGGCAGAATACGAATCGATTTTTCCGAGTGTGGGATGAGTCGCGCGGCAAGCAACGTCAACAAGCGCTTCGCCAAGGCGACTGGAAAGGCAATCTGGAACGCCGATAAGGACACGTTTGAGCTGTACAACCTGATGAAAGATCCGGGCGAGCGCGTCAATCAGACCGACTCACAGCCGGAACTCGTCGGGCGCATGCGGGCTCTCGCTCAGAAGTGGCTGGAGGATTGCAAATCGAACCTGCAGGACGCGGGTGAGGCGTCGTTGAAAGGTGTAGATCGCGAAACGCTCCGGGATCTGGCCGCTCAGGGCTATGTGGACGCACCGCCTGATGAAGGGGACGACACGGACGCCCGTCCGCGACAGCGGCCACACTCGCGCCCGAGTTCGCAGCCGAGCAGCCGGCCCGGTCGACGACCGGCTCCGGCTGACAAGCCATAAGCGAGTCTTTGTGAGCACGGTCAGGGAATCGAACTAACAGCCGGCGCACTGGCGGTCCGGCGATCGATCGGCAGGCGTTTGAGATTCAGTCCGCCGGCGGCGTCGAGGGAGACCTCCCACACTTGCCCCACGGACATCGGCACGGCCGGGGCTTCGACCTGAGCGACGCGAATCCCCAGCTTTTCCGCAAGCTGCGGATTGTCGACAAACTCCCAGAACTGCGACCAAAGTCGATCGCGTTCGGCATTTACTCGGCGTGGATCGTCGATCGGCGGACGCGCGTGCCGGTCAAACTCGACCGCGGTGCTGGCAGCTTGATCTTCGCCAAATATGCGGCGAAAGAGCGCGAGGCTCGTGCCACGTTCGGCATCGCCTTCGCCGACGTGCTTCATCGCGAATTTCAACACCAGCGCTTCGACATAGACGAGCTTTCCGATCGATTCGACCGCGACCGGCCGGCTGACTTCGCCGTTAGGGCCGAATTCCTGCCATAGCAGGTTGCTGACGACGCGCCCCTGTTCATCCGTTCGCTGGGAAACGACGTCGATCTGCGCCACGCGGTGGGTGGCGCTCAGGCGCTGGGCGTAGTCGATCAGCTTCTGCTTCTCGATGCGCAGCTCATCCACGCGCGCGTTCAGCTCGCGCACCTGCTGATTGCCGAATTGAACCGCGGTGAAGACGGCGACAACGACGACGATGACGCAGCCCGCGACGAAGCGGATCCAGCTCATGTCTCGCACTCCCTTGCGAGCCCGTGAATCGTCCCCTCCGGACGAACCTCGGGACCGCAACGATGATACCCGCGAGGAGAATCTGGGACGCTGCCACAGCCGCGCGACCGCCGAAAACTATCCCAGCCCGGCCCGCAGCAGATCGAGCAGGCGCAGGATTCCACACGGCCGGCCCGCTTCGTCCGATACCACGAGGCTCGTGATCTGCGCGTCGCGCATGATCCGCAGGCAATCGACCGCCGGGCGCGCGCTCGCGACCATCGAAACCGGGACGGCCGGTGCGTCGGGCGAACGGCGGCTGAGACGATGGGCTTCGCGGGCCGTGAGATCGGTGCGGTGTCCGGCGCGTTCCCAGAGCCGGCGCAGATCGCCGTCCGTGAAAACGCCCTGCAGGTCGCCGTCCTGCTCCAGGATGATCGCGAGGCCGAGCCCCTTGCGCGTCACTTCCAGCAGCAGTTCCGTGAACGGGGCATCGGCTCGGACGCAGGGCATTTCCGCGCCGCCATGCATCAGGTCACCCGCGCGGAGCAACAAACGACGCCCGAGCGTGCCTTCCGGGTG
>JBGAJB010000328.1:0-3973 GCA_044225155.1 Phycisphaerae bacterium
GGGTTTCGGTAATTCGTAAGGTCTTGATCCGCGCCGTAAAGACCCGTCCCTCGCTGACTGCGGTGGTTCCCACGAACTGAAGAAGTCGGAAAGTTCTGTTTAGTGCGTGCCACGGCTCTCCGGGAACTTCTCCGCCACCTTCTTCATCGCTGCGAGACACTGATCGAGATCCTCGCGCGAGTGACCGGCCGAAATCTGGCAGCGCAGCCGGGCTTCGCCCTTTGGCACGACGGGGAAGCCGAAGCCGCTGACGAAGACCCCCTCGGCGAGCAAGGCTTTCTGCATCGCGATCGCGGTGGATGTCTCGCCGACGATCACGGGAACGATCGGCGTGATGCCCTCGATCGATTTCAGGCCCAGGGATTTCACTCCGGCGCGGAAGTGTGAGACATTTGAGCGCAGGCGTTCCAGGAGCGATTTCCCCTCGGTCATCAGGATGTCGATCGCGGCCATGCTGCCATAACAGACGGCCGGCGGCAGGGCGTTGGAGAAGAGCTGCGGGCGGGCCTTTTGTACGAGATAGTCGCAGACGACTTTCGAGCCGGCGACGTAGCCGCCGCATGCGCCGCCGAGGGCCTTGCCGAGCGTACTGGTCTGCACCGTGCCTTCGCCCAAGACGCCGAAGTGCTCGGCCGTCCCGCGGCCCGTCGCGCCCAGGACGCCCGTCGCGTGCGACTCGTCGACGACGAGCAGCGCATCGTGTTTCTCGGCCAGTTCCTTAAGGCGCGGCAGATCGGCGATGTCGCCCTCCATGCTGAATACGCCGTCGGTGATGATCAGGCGATTGCGAGCTTTCTTCGCCTCGGGCGAGGTGAGCATGCGCTCGAGCTCGGCCAGGTCAGCGTGCTTGTAGATGAAGCGCTGCGCCTTGCTGAGGCGGATCGCGTCAATGATCGACGCGTGATTCAGCGCGTCGGAAAAGATCGCGTCCTCGGGCGTCGGGCAGAGCGTCGGCATCACCGCCACGTTCGCGTCCCAGCAACTGATGAACGTCGTGGCCGCCTCGCAGCCGATGAACTGTGAAATTTTCCGTTCGAGTTCGAGGTGGCAGGTCATGGTGCCGCAAATGAAACGGACGCTGGCGGTGCCCAGGCCATACTGATCGAGAGCCCGTTTGCCGCCCTCGATGACGCGCGGGTGATTGGCGAGGAGGTAGTTGTTGGAGCTCCAGATTGATGACGGGCCTGCCGTCCATTTTCGTGCAGGCCTGCCAGGGCCTGCACTTCGTTGTACTGCTTGTAGGTCTTCGACTCGTGGAGCTGGTTCAGCTCGGACGCGAGGGTCTTTTCGGCGCGGCGTGGTCATGCCGCCTCCTTAGAACGCGGGATGGTAGGCGGGCTGGCGGAACGTGGGATTCGTCGGGGAGGTCGCCTGGCATTTTTCGGTCCTGGCCGAGCGCGTCGGCGGGGCGCGGCAATAACTCGCAGGTTGTATTTTGCGGCCGCTGGCCCCGTCGGCACTCGCCGAAGGGGGGCTGGCGATGCGTTGGCCGCACCTTCGGATCAAGGAGCCAGCCCATGCGACGCATTTCGTCTTTAGCCTTGTTCGTGATCACGTTTGGTGCAGCGTCAGGCGGCGTTGCACCAGCCTCAGCTGCGACGTATTCGGCGCTGATCTGGTTGCCGCCGCGCCCGCCGTGCTGCGCAGACGTGTTGCGCGCTCAGTTTGCCCAGGCGCGGCGAATGGCGGGCATTCCCGAACCGGCCGTGTTTCCCGCATACCAGATGCCCGACTGGCCCGTACTGGACCTGCCGTCGACGCCCGAAATGAACTCGACTCCGGCGCTGCCGCAAACCCCGCCCGAGAACGAACGTTCGCCCGACGCCAAAGGGAGTGCCGACGCGGGCCAACCGAGTGACAGCCCGAACGGTGGGTTGGTCGTCCACGAGTGGGGCACGTTCACGTCGTTCACGAGCACTGACGGCCTGCTTATCGAATACAACAACACCATCGGCAGCGATCTCCCTGAGTTCGTTTACGACCGTGCAAAATGGACCGGCGACGGCCGCCGCATTCAGGTGACGCAGGGCAAGAACAGCTTGATGGCCGAGCAGCGCATGGAGACGCCGGTCATTTACTTCTATTCGGATCGGCCGCAAACGGTCGATGTGCGGGTCTCGTTTCCGGCGGGATTGCTGACCGAGTTTTATCCCGCGCCGCTCATGATTTCGCCGCCGTTCCAGGCGGAGAAAGCCGAGCCGATCGAAGGCTCGACGCTCGAATGGCGAAAGCTCGCGGTCGTGCCGGTCGATCAGTTACGGCAAAGCGGCGAGCGCGGGCTGCTCGGCCACGCGCCGTCGCTGATGAGCGTGGATCCGAAGAATCACTACATCCACGCGCGCGACACGAATTCGGCCTGGGTGCGCGAGTGCCTGGGCGATCGCGACGAATACGAGAAATTCCTCTTCTATCGCGGCGTAGGAAACTTCAAGTTGCCGATCAAGCTCGAGTCGCGGCCGGACGGGTCGATGTCGCTGACGAGCGAAATGCGCGAGCCGCTGCCGGCAGTGTTCGTGTTGATGGACAACTGCTGCGGTATCTCGGACATCCACTTCGCACAGTTCGAAAACGTCTCGGGCCGCATCGCGCTCGACAAGCCGCTGGAGAATACGTCTGTTTCCCAGGTGGCGGACGCCATCACCCGCGCGCTGGAGAAGGCGGGGCTGTACGAACTCGAAGCGCGGGCGATGGTGAAGACGTGGCAGGAATCGTGGCTGACGGATACCGGCATGCGCGTCCTCTACATCCTGCCGCGCTATGTTGTCGACGAGATTCTGCCGCTCGACATTCAGCCTGCCCCGCAAAACCTCACGCGCGTATTCGTCGGACGCATCGAGTCACTCTGGCCGGAACAGCAGGCGCAGTTGGAAGAGCTGCTGGCCGGGATCGGCAAGCCGTCGGCCGGCAACGCGGATGACGCCGAAACCATCATTCAGATGCTCAGGCCGCTGGGGCGATTCGCGGAACCGGCGCTGCGGGCGGTGGCGGCGAAGAGCACGGATGACGCGGTGCGCCGCCAGGCGGAGCGGATGATCGCGCGGCTCAACGAGCGTCGACAGCCGCCCGGGGAGTAGCAGTGCGCCGGCGGGTATGATTCGCCTCGCAATGGAAGTGCAAGGAGGCACTTTGCGATGCGATCCCTTCGAATCGTCGGCCCCGCTCTCGTCGTTATCGCGATCTTTACGGGCGCGAACGGATGCGCGCCGAACCGAGCAACACGCGTGGCGCCGCTGGAAACAGCTCCGCCGCGTGAGACGACTCCCGTACCGACCGAAGTGCAGCCTTTCGTAGTCGAGCGCACGCCTGATTCCATCGTGGATCGCCCGCGGGGCGGCGCGCGGATCGTCCTGGGGAGCTCGGTCGAGGAGCGGCCAATCGAGGCGTACGAGTTCGGCAATCCGTACGGCGGCATCCTGATTCTTGGCGGAATTCACGGGAATGAGCGGGCGAGCGTATTCGTGGCCGAACGTCTGTTGGCGGAATTGCACAGCGCGCCAGGGATCACGGGCGTGACCGTCGTGCCCTGCGCGAATCCCGACGGCTTCGAACACAACACGCGCTGCAATGCGCGCGGCGTCGACTTGAATCGCAATTTCCCGGCGAAGAATTGGCAGGCCGCGGCCGCTCGGCACGGCGAGCAGCCTGGCAGCGAGCCGGAGACAGCGGCGCTGCTCGCGTTGTTGGAGCGCAAGCGGCCGCGACTGATCGTGAGCATTCACTGCATTCATGGCACGCGCGAGTGCAACAACTATGACGGCCCCGCGCGGGCGATCGCGGAGAAAATGTCGGGACTGAACGGCTACCCGGCGCTGGGGAGCATTGGCTATCCCACGCCCGGGAGCCTGGGAAGTTATTCGGGTGTGGAACGCGGGATTCCGGTAATCACGCTGGAACTCCCGCAGCGAGCATCGGGCGAGGAGGCTTGGGCGCGCAATCGGTCAGCGCTGCTGATTTTGTTGAGCGAGAGCGTGGC
>JBGAJB010000329.1:0-3652 GCA_044225155.1 Phycisphaerae bacterium
CGATGGTCTCCTTCTCGCCGAGAATCTCGTGCGCGAGGCTCTGGCCCCCGAATGCGGTCGTGTGCAGAAAATTCCAGACGTGATGATCGAAGTTATCGTCCGACATCGCGATCTCTTCGAGGATCACATTCCGCTCGGTTTCATAGTCGTCGGCCGGGAGGCTCGGGCGCATCATGTCGGCCAGCAACTCGATCTGTTCGTCCAGCCGCGCGGCCGGCACCCAGCCGTAGTAGACCGTGTGCTCCTTGCCGGTGAAGGCGTTGTAGATGCTGCCGAGATCGTCGAAGCGCACGTTGATTTCGTTGCAGGTGCGGCGGGCCGTGCCTTTGAAGCACATATGTTCGAGGAAATGACTGACGCCGTGTTCGTGCGACGCTTCGCAGCGCGAGCCCGTCCGTACGAGAAAGCCCGCCGCAGCGGAGCCGACGCGCGGCATGACCTCGCAGACGATTCGCAAGCCGTTCGGCAGCGTGTGCTCGACGAAGGTGGAATTCATACGTGAAGTAGAAGCCTCCATGGCCGATCACACAAGCGATTTCATCGCGCCGCGCGAGCGCGTTCGCGCTGTTTTGCGGTTGATGGAGAGGACGTCCACTGCTGCGCGAGATTGACAGCGCGGTCTGAGCTTCTAGGATGCGGTCTGCACGGACGTTGTCGATCGCAAGGATGCGAGGACTCATCGTGGCTGTACGTGCCCGCTCTCTCGTTCCCGCTCCGGAGCTATTACCAAATTTCGAGTCGTCGCTTCGCCGTTTTCACGTGTACCTGAATGTGGAATGCGGCCTGTCGAAGAATACGCTCGACGCCTACGGGCGCGATCTGCGCCGCTTCGGTGCGCTGTTGGCCGTGCGAAAGTTGGATGATCTGCCGCAACTCAGCGTGAAGGCCGTGCAGGAACATCTGTTGGAGTTGCTCGAAGCGGGCTGCCGCGAATCGACCATTGCCCGTCATCTCGTGGCCATTCGGATGTGGCTGCGCTGGCTGCATGAGACCCGTCAGATTCCCAACGAACTTGTCAGCCAGCTTGAACTACCCAAACGCTGGAAACGTCTGCCCGTGACGCTCAATCTGGATCGCACGGCCGAGCTGGTTGCGGGGCCGGACCTGAGCCGGGAACTCGGCCTGCGCGACCGCGCGATTCTCGAACTGTTCTATTCCTCCGGACTGCGCGTCTCGGAGTTATGTTCGCTCACACCCCGTGACCTGAACCTGAAGGCCGGCTACGTGCGCTGCATTGGGAAAGGGCGGCGCGAACGGGTCGTGCCGATGGGGCGCGCGGCGCTTGACGCACTGGAGGTCTACTTCGAGCAATTGCGCCCGAAGCTGCTGCTGCGCAGCGTCGAGAACGGCCGCACGCGTCCACCACTGACGCAGAACGTCGTCGCGAGCCTTCCGCTCTTTCTGAGCCGCACCGGCGGACGGGTTGAGCGCACAGCCGTTTGGCGGCTGGGGCGGCGCGAAGCCACGCGGCGCGGATTGAAGGGCAAGGTCAGCCCGCACACTTTGCGTCACAGCTTTGCGACGCACCTGCTCGAAGGCGGGGCCGACCTGCGCGTCGTGCAGGAACTGCTCGGCCATGCCAGCGTAGCGACCACGGAAATTTACACGCACGTTCAGACACGCCGTTTGCGCGAGGTCCATGCCCGCTTTCACCCACACGGTGTGGAGCGCGCGGTCTCCCCCTCGGCCGGTCAGTGACGGCTTGCCCGCGCGGTGCGCAGCGATATAACTGTCCGGTACCGCCGGCGCGGCGGCAGGCCCGCAAAAAATCGCTAAGGAGTTTCCGTGAGCGAATCCGCCGCTACTCCGTCGAATCGTTCGCGCGTCCTGTTGATCGTGATTGCGGCGCTCGTCGTGCTCGGGTGGCTTTATTATCGCGAGAGCACGCAGGCCGTACATCGCTCCATCTCAGGCACCGTGACCGCGATCGACACAAGTACGCGCCGTGTCAGCATCCGCGTGGTGCATCCGAAGACCGGGCAACAGATCGAGCTGACCGGCGAAGTTCCGAACGAGTGCCAGATTCTGATTGACGGAAAATCTTCAACGCTCGCGGACGTGCGCGTGGGTGACATCGCGGATGCCGAGGGCGTGCTGACGAAGGCGAACCAGCGCATCGTCGCGAACCACGTGACCATCAAGCGCAGCGGCCCCGCGTCGGCTTCCGCGCCGGTGACTTCACGCCCAACCGGAACAGCGACGTCAAAGCCATAGCTCGCCGCGCGGAGACGCTGGCTTGGAGCCGACCTCACAGCCTTCGGATATCGAAAAAGCGGCGCCACTCCTACAGGCGGGTCCGGCGCGAGCCCTATGCCTGCTTTTGTTGCTGGCCGGTGCGGGGCTGCATACCTGGTATCTCATCGATCATTGTCCGATCGATCTTTCCGGCGATGAAGCGCACTACTGGGAATGGTCGCAGCGGCTCGATTGGAGCTATTACAGCAAGGGGCCGCTGGTCGCGTACGTCATCGCGGCCGGCCGAGCGCTGCTGGAGGTCTGGTCCGTTCACACGGTCGGGAACGAATCGCTCGCCGTGCGGATGCCGGCTGTCCTGCTGGGAATCCTGACCGGGCTCGGTATTTTTGAGCTGGGCGTGCGGACGCTTCGTCGGCCGCGCGTCGCGCTCGCGGCCGTCGCGATCATCTGCGCGATTCCGATATTCGCCGCCGGAAGCTTGTTGATGACCATCGATGCGCCGCTGGCCTGCACCTGGGTTTGGGCGCTGGTTCTGGTGGACCACGCGATCGCCCGGAACTCGACCGCCGCGTGGATCGGCGTGGGCCTGCTCACCGCGATCGGCATTCTTGCGAAGTACAACATGCTGCTGCTGGGCGGCGTTCTCGCGCCGCTGTTGCTTTTTACGCCGCGCGGACGAACCGCACTTGCGTCGCCCGGGCCGTGGATCGCCGGGCTGCTGGGCGCAAGCGGAATTCTGCCGATCGTTTACTGGAACGCGCGGCACGACTGGGTGAGCTTCCGGCATGTGGCCGGGCAGGCCGGTGTGGCGGAAAAGCCGCGTTTCGATCTGCTCGGACCGGTTCAATATGCCGTGGGTCAGTTGGCCGTGGTGGGGCCGGTGTGGCTGATTGCCCTGGTGCTGGGCGTGACCGATCGAACGCGAAAGCTGCGCCATTCCGTCGCGGACGCGGATCTGGGTCGAATGCTGCTGCTCAGCGCCTGCATCGTCCCGTTCGCGGTCTTTTTTGTGTTCAGCTTCATCACGAAAATCCAGCCCAATTGGCCGCTGCTGGGCCTGCCGACGGGCGTGCTGCTCATGGCGGACTGGCTGAGCGAGCGACTCAAATCGTCTGTTGCTCGTGAGCGTAGGAATGCACGCATGATCGCCGGGTTGGGAGTGATCACGGGCCTTGCAATGGTCGTCATTGGGCACGATACGCGGCCGCTACTGCCGCTTTTCGCTCGCTTCACCGCAAACGCCCCCGCCTGGGAGCTCACGCCGATCGCGCGGTATGACCCTACGGCGCGACTGAAGGGCTGGTCGACGCTGGGAGCGGCCGTCGGTCAGGTGCTGGCCGAAGAACGCGCGGCCGGACGTGAGCCATTCATCCTGACGGACGACTATCAGGTGGCCAGCCTGGTGCGCTTCTACACGCCGGGAAATCCGCCGACGTATTCGGCCCAGGCCGTGCTC
>JBGAJB010000330.1:0-3648 GCA_044225155.1 Phycisphaerae bacterium
GCAAAGTGTGACCCAGCTTCGGCTGTGTTGCAGGCTGCGGCCCAGCCGCCCCCGGCTGTGATCCCCACCCGCACGCGGCGCAGGACCACAACTGCGAAAAATACCCGGCGGAGAACCCGTCCGACCCACGAGGCAGGCGAACTGCGCCGTTCGCGCCGCCCGTGATGGGCACCGCCCACCACACGGCCGAACAAGCAGGGTGGGCCTCGACCCACCACGCAGAAAAAGACGTTTCGCCGGCGGGCCACAACCCCGCCACCTCCACCGTTTTCCCTCTCCCTCTGCGCGCGGCCACGCGCGCAGAAAAGCTCTCCCACGCGCCCACATCCTCATGCGTTCGTACTTGCCCTTCGCCAGGAGCCATTCGCGCTTCCGACGCCATCGATCCCTTTTCCCGAACCCCGCCTCCCGTCACCTCGTACACTCCGGAAAAGGAGATCTCCGTGCCACAACGCATTACCACCGCTGTATTGCCCGTCGCGCTCGCCCTGTTCATCGCCCTTTCACTCCCGGCCGCCGCACAATCCAGAGGCGAATCTGCGACCGCGACTGAGAACATCGTCACCGCCAACGGCACCGCCCGCGTTTATCGTGAACCTGACTACCTGGAGATTTTCCTGTCGGTTAGCACGTTGAAAGCGACGGCCGGCGATGCCCAGGCCGACGCCACGCAGCGGATGGAAGCGGTGATGAAAGCGCTGAAGGGCCTGCAGCTCCCGGGCGAAGAGCTCCAGACCGGCTCGGTCGATCTGGCTCCGCGCTACAACAACCAGCGCGACGACGCCGAGCCGCGCATCGTCGCGTACAACGCCTCGAACAATCTGCGCGTCCGCACCAGCGACCTCAAGGCCGCCGCCCGGATCATCGACGCCGGTCTCAAGGCCGGTGCAAATCAAATCAATTCGGTCGAATTCGGCCTGAAGGAATATCAGGAGGCGCGCGAGCAGGCGCTTGGCCAAGCCGTGCTCGCCGCCCGGCGGAAGGCGAAAGCGATGGCCGGCGCGCTCGACCTGCAACTCGGCCCGGTGCTGAGCGTCAGCGAGTCAGGCGGCGTTCAGCCCTTCTACCCGAATCGGATGACGGCCAATTTCGCCCAGGCGGAAGGCGCGTCCGGCGGCGGCGGCGAAGGCGCGTTTGAGCCGGGCAAAGTGGAAGTCACTGCGTCCGCGACGCTGGTATTTCGCCTCCAGAAATAGCGCGCGGCCGGTCGAGCGTCAGCGGAATTAGCGCCGGTTTCGCGGAAAGAGCGCGAGCCCAACCAGCAGCAGCGCGGTAGGCAAACCCGACAGCGCCCCGCAGGCCGTCGTCTCGTAGAACGGACGCACGTTGTCGCAGTAGTCGCCCACTCCGTCGCCGTCGGCGTCCTCCTGATCCGGATTGCCGGTGGACGGACAGTTGTCGCAAATGTCTCCGACGCCGTCTTCGTCGAGATCGGCCTGATCGCGGTTCGCAGCGGCCGGGCAGTTGTCGCAAACATCGCCGACACCATCGCCGTCGCCGTCGGCCTGATCCGGATTCGCGGTGCGCGAACAGTTGTCGCACATGTCGCCGATACCGTCGCCGTCGCGATCTTTTTGATCCGGGTTCGCGCTGTCGGGACAGTTATCGAAGGCATCGGGCACGCCGTCGCCATCGCGATCAGCCGGCGGCTCGCAGGCATCACCAACGCCGTTTCCATCTGCGTCGCCCTGATCGGCATTCGGCAGCGCCGGGCAATTGTCGATGCAGTCGACGACGCCATCACCGTCCGTATCGACATCGGCAACGCCGCAACCGCAAGCTCCCGGCGCGATTTTTTCCGGATCGTCAGGACAGGCATCGCGGCAATCAGGCGTGCCATCCGAATCGCGATCGAGATTGTCGTCTTCGCCGGGACAGCGGTCGGTGGAATCGGGCACGCCGTCACCATCGCTGTCCGCTTCCGAAACGCCGCAACCCAGCGCACCCGGATCGGTTTTCAAGGGATCATTAGGACAGGCATCGCGGCAGTCGGCCGTCCCGTCGTCGTCGCTGTCCACATCGGGCGTGCCGCAGCCGCACTGTCCCGGCGCGGTCTTGGCGGCATCGAGCGGGCAATTGTCGCACGCGTCGATCACGCCATCCGCGTCGCTATCCGGCTCGCATTCGTCAGGCGCGCCGTCGCTGTCGCAATCGGCGCTCGTACCGTGCGCGATGTCGGTGAAGTCCGCCACGCCGTTCGAATTGCAGTCCGGCGGCGGCGTGAACTGAATCGTCAGCTGTGGGCGATTCGCGGCCGTCGCATTTTCGCGTGAATCAAAACGCTTCGCCGTCGGCTGCGTCGTCTCATCGGTAAGCACGAGCCAGCCGTAATTCCCGGGCGGCCCATCGAGCCAGCCCTGCACGTCCGTCTGCATGGCCGCGGTTGGACCCCACGTGTACGAGCCGATGGCGCCGACCGTTGCCGAAGCGCTCGCTGTGCCGACAAATGTCCCGCCCGGCGTCGCCCACGGCACGCCGGAAAACGAGCGATAAATCCAGGTCGCGTCGCCGGCGGTCGCGGCGGCGCCGGTCCCCTCTTCACCCGGCGCGTCGGAAGTGCCCTCACCCCAGTCGTCGAACACGCGATGCAATTCGACCGTCTCGTCGCCCGCGACCGACATCGACATGTGCAGCGTCAGCGTGACGCCGTCGATTGTGCTCCCGGCCGGAATCGCGCCGGCGATGTCGAACGCGAGCAACGCGCGCCGGATCGACGCGCCGTCGGGCTGGAGCGTGCGCCCGGCAAAGAGGAAGCTGCCCGCGCCGTTACTGAGGTCGCCGGTGCTGCTCTCAAAAAGCGTGTTGTCCTTGCTGGGCGTGAGCGTGACGGTATCGGCCGGCGCGAGCGCGACCACGGAGCCGGCGACAACCACGACGGCGATCAACTTGCCGGCGTGCGTAATGCGGAGCAAGGAATTCAAGGTTGGGTCTCCGATTCGAGGCCGCTGGGCATGCCGCAGTCGATCCATTGAATGAGCTTGAGCCGGTCCTCATCATCGGGGCGCGGCACGGCCAGCAGACGTGGTGGCATATCGCCTTGCACGCCGGCGCGCAGCCGAATGCGCTGCGCGAACAGGCGAATCAGGTCGAGCCTGTTGTAGTTGATGCCGGTTGGCGCGTCGCTGCGCGCCAAGTCGCCGACCAGCTCCTCGTTGTGGCAACGCAGGCAGTATTCGGCAAAAAATTCCGCGCCGAAATTCTGATAGGTCACGTCGCCACAAGGCGCTGCACGCGATTGATCCAATAAGTCGGCCGGAAGCGGTGAATCGGGACTGAAGCAGGCGTGCAGAAAAAGCGCGCCAGGACATAGCAGAAAAAGTGCGACCAGCGCATGCAAAGCAAAACGCCGGCGCAAGAACGGATGCGCGAACATGCGAACTCCTAGACTCGATAGATGGCCCGCGTAGGAATGTCCTGGGGGGGCGGATGGGATTGCAGAAAATCGTGAATTATCTGGGAGGCGAGTCGGCGATCAGCCGCGTGTCAGCGTCTCGTCGAGATTCAGCACGACATTGGCCAGCATCGTCCAGGCGGCTGTCTCGATCGGCGCGTTCGGCTTTTCCGGCGTGCTCGTGGCAGTCATCGCGGCCGGGAGCGGGGCGGCCGCTTGGAGCGCCTCCGCCGCCGCCCATTCCTGGCGATAGTAAG
>JBGAJB010000331.1:0-3623 GCA_044225155.1 Phycisphaerae bacterium
GGTACATTGCAACGCACCCAACCGGGACCATTCGCATGAAAAATCCGCTCGATTTCGAGATTCATTCGATTACGCCCGACGATCTGCCGTTCGTCCGCGAGGAGCTGATCCGCAATTGGTTTACGCCCGTCATTTGGTCGCGCGACGTGGAATACCGCGCGGACGAGCTGCCGGGCTTCGTCGCCTGGCTCGGCGAGGAGCGCATCGGCCTCGTCACGATCGCCCGCCTCTCCGACGCGGAAGCCGAGGTCGTCACGCTCAGCGCCCGGACCGAAAACCGCGGCGTCGGCGGCGCACTGCTCGACGCGGCTGTGCGGCACGCGCGCGATCAGGGATGTGCGCGCGTCATGCTGACCACATCGAACGACAATCTGCGGGCGCTTGGCTTCTATCAACGCCGCGGCTGGCGGCTCGTGCAGGTGCACCGCGGCATGATCGACCGCTATCGCGAGCGCGAAAAACGCATCCCGGAACTGGGGGTTAACCGAATTCCGCTGCGCGATGAACTCGAACTTGAGTTGGTCTTCACCGATCCAAGGTGAGATTCGACTCTGCTTGCTGGCCTCGGGCGAATCAGGAAGGTCGGACCTGGGCCGCCATGAGCGTCATGTCGTCCGAGCGGGCCGCGTCGCCCGTGAATTGGCGGACGGTCGCCCGCGCCGTGCGGATCAGGACAGACGGCGTCGGAAGCTTGCACTCGCCGAGCGCTTTCATGACCGCGGGCAAACCCAGCATTCGCCCTTGCGAATCGAGCGCTTCGGTCAGGCCATCGGTGTAGAAGAGCAGCGAGTCATTTTCACCCCGTGGGCGCAACTGCGTCACGGTAAACACTTCATCCGGCTCGACCCCGAGCGGCAGCGCGCTGCTCGGCTCGTGTTCAACGACACCTTCGGCACCCACCAGGATTGGGCCCGGGTGACCGGCGCTCACGTACTCGAGTACGCCGGACTTCGTGCAAAGCCGCCCCACAATGGCCGTGATGAAGACGTTCGTATCCGTGTTGCGGCAGATCAGTTGATTGATGCGCTCCATCAGCCCGGGCAGCGGCGCGTCAGTCGAGAGCGCGACCCGCAGAGCCGATTGCAGATTGGCCATCAGCAGCGCGGCCGCCAGCCCGTGTCCCGTGACATCCGCGATGACGATGCCCAGGCACGCGTTGCTCAACTCGAAATAGTCGAAATAGTCGCCGCCGACGTGGCTGGACGGCTCGTTGATCCCCTCGACAGAGATACGGCCGACCGACATCGGGGCTTCGGGCAGCAGCCGCTGCTGAATCGTGCGGGCCTGATTCAGTTCCGCCATCAGGCGCTGCGTTTTCACGTGCTCCTGCAACATGCGCAGATTCGCCAGGCCGACGCCGACCTGCTGCGCAATGCCGGCCAGAAAATCGACGTCGGCCCGCTGATAGCTCGTGGCGGCCGTCACGCGATCGCCGTAAATCACGCCCAGCACTTCGCCCTGATAGAGGATCGGCACGCACAGCGCCGAGCAGATCGGGAAACGCACAAGACTGTCGGTCAGATTGCCGGCCAGATCGGTGGCCGGGTTGTTCACGATGGCGCGCTCGCCGTGCAGCAGCGCCCGATTGATCAGCGTGCGGCTGACCTTGTAGGCACCATGCTCGTCGGTCTGAATGTTGCGCGTCACCGGATGCTCGGTGTCGCCACGTTGCGTCTTCAATGCAATGAGGCCACGTTCGAAATTCAGCGCTTCACACACGGCGTCCAGCGCCTGCTGGAGCAACTGCTTGCGTTCGAACGCCCCGCCGATGCGCTCCGTGAGGCGCAGCAGGAGCGAGAGGCGCTGCTCATTCAGGTCGAGCCCGCGCGTGCTCGGGAAATATTGCGTGTCGGCCGGCGAGCCGACCGGCGGATCCGGCGCGAATACCACCTTGCCCGAGCCGGACTTCACCGGACGCGGGGAGCCGACAATCTGAATGTCGTGCTCGCCGATGCGGACCATGCGCGTCGCGAAGCGCCGCGTCGCGCGAAATGCCTCGCCATCGTCGACGCGCGTGCCGTTCTTCGAGCCGTTGTCGGCGACAACCACGCGCCCTTGCTCGTCCACCCAGATTTCAGCGTGCTCGCGGGAGATTTCGGCGTCGTCGCGCAGGACCACGTCGCAAGTATCCGCCCGTCCAAACTTGAGCGGGCGATTGCTCACCTGCACCGTCCGGCGGGAACCGTCGGGCGCAACAACGACGAGGCTGGTCATGGACCCTTTGTCTCCCCCATCCCGCCCCGCGGGTCGCGTTCCGCGAACCGTGGTGGCGGCTTCCCCGCGATGCGAAGCCGGCCGATAGGAAGGTCAGCCGAAATCCGCCACCGGCGGCACAGGCAAGAACCTGGTTAGGTGATTATAAGGCACGTCGGCGAGGGCGCGGAACCGGGGTGAGCCGTCCCGAACGCCGAACGGCGCTCTGGACCACCCACCGTACAATGCACGGGGATCGAGGTGTCTTGATCCGTGCGACCCAGATGGAAAGACCATGCGAAACACGCTTATCGGAATCACATTGCTCGGAATCGCGCTCGTGGGCGGCTGCCCGCGGCCGGACAACACGAACGACAATTCGAGCAACACGAATTCGAACACGAACACCAACGCCAACGGGAATTCGAACGCGAACTCGAATAACAACACGAATCAGAACGGGAACGGCGGTACAACCAGCCTCTCCGGTTCGTATTCCGGCACGATCAGTTGCTTCGACACGGAGTCGCTCGGCGGTGTGGCGGGTAATCCGGCGTCCGTCAACAAGAACGTCACGTTCACGTTCGATGCGGATGGGATTCTCTCGTCTCTGCCGATCTTCGGTTTCACGATGCCGCCCGACATTACGACGAACGTCGGCGCGACCGGCGACTCGCAGGTCGTCACGTCCGGAAATTCGCTGACGACGTCGATTCAGTACAGCATCACCGTGCGCACTGCCACGTACACGAGCACGACGGCCGACCTGACCATCGACATCGACTATTCCGCGTCCGGCGGGAACTTGGTGGACGCGGGGACGGCCGTATTGAACCTCTCGCTGCAGCTCAGCGGCGGAAACCTGATCGTCATGTACGAACTGGCCTATGACATCGACCGGTCGTCCAGCGGCGCGGGAACGTTCAACACCGGTGAGACGTTTAGCTGCGAAGGCGTGATTCAGTAGAAACGCGGCGGCACAGCTGCCCGCGAATCGTAAGTAACGCGTGCAACGCCGCCGGGAGTACCCTTTCCACACGGCGTTTCTCTGCATCCAAGCGGGTGCATTTCGGTATAATGAGGGATTCCTGCGGCCCGGCGTTTCCGGGGCCGCGATTGGAGAGAATTCGATGTCGCGTGCAAATTCCTACCGGGCGCTCGCCCTGCTGGTTGCGTCGCTCGCAACCGCGCTGGCCGTCTCTCAGGAAACGCCCAAGCCGCTCGAGTCCAAGGGCAGTGCGTCGGCCGGGATCGCGGCCCTGCTCGATAACGTCGACGTGCTGGTGGACAACTATGCGAATTTCGTCAGCCGCAAGTACGCGCTGACTCCCGAGCAGGACACGTATGCGCGCGCCCTGATCCGCGAGCGCGCCCACGACTTCCTCGACAAGCATGATGAGAAAATGCGTACGCTGCTGGACACGCTCTTC
>JBGAJB010000013.1:0-30800 GCA_044225155.1 Phycisphaerae bacterium
CTGAGTGGCGGCCTGGCCGGAGTTCAGCGCCGCATCCGCCGCCGCGAGGTCGTTTTTCGCGAGGAACGCGATCAGAACGATCGCGCCGAGCGCCAGGAGTTTTGCGAACACGGTGAAATTCTGCACCGCCGCGCCCCAACGCACGCCGACGATGTTTGTGGCCATCAGCGTGCTGATGATGATCGTGGAAACGACCAGCGCGGGGACGGTCGAAAGCGGAGTACCGTTGATCAGCACACCGAGATTGGCCGTGCACACAGTCGCAATGATCGCGATCGCGCCGGGCTGAATCGCGGTACCGTTGCAAAACACATAGAGGAATGCCGGGCCGCGACCGTACGCATCGCAGAGGATTTCGTATTGCCCGCCGGCCGTCGGATAGGCCACGCCAAGCTGCGCGAAGCTCAGCGCGCCCGCGAGCGCGATCAGTCCGCCGATCGTCCATGCGAGCAGCGCGAGATTCCCCGAGCCGGCCGCGCGAGCGACCTGCCCGGGGTTCAGGAAAATACCGACGCCGATGATCGCGCCGACTACGACGCAGGTGGCGGATACGGGGCCCAGGGCGCGCTGAAGTTCCACGCGCGAGGGATCATCCGACGAGCGAGCACGGTCGGCCATCAACGACGACCACCCGCGTCCTGGAGATCATCGTTTTCCTGCCGCGCGCGCGTGGCGCGCTCGAGCGTCTGGCGCTCGACGTAGCTGAGCGAATTGATGCCTTTTTCGTGGACTTTTCGCAAAATGCGGTCCACCTCGTTTTCCTGCTTGTGCTCGCGCTCCAGCTTGGCGTCCCATCCGCCCGGATTTGGATTCTCATCCGGCGCGCGACGGCCCCCCCCGAACATCCGCGACCACCAGGAACGCTTCGTATTAAACCGGCCGAGATGGTCGTAGCTCTTGATCCGCTCATCGACCACCATCCCGTACTTGAGCATCTGCAACTGCTGCCAGCAGGTGAAACCGCCCCAGAGCGCGATGAAGAGCAAGATGCCGCCCTGCCGTAATCCCCAGATTCCGAGCCCAACCGCGCCGATCAAACCCAGCGTGCAGGCGATTTGCACTGCTTTGTGCAGCCCGAGGAACGGCCAGAGCAGCGTTTCGAGCAGCCGACCGCCGTCCATGGGATAGATCGGCAGCAGGTTGAAGAGCAGGATGAAGTAGTTCACGTCGTAGAAAATCGCGAGATACCAGGCCCAGACGGGTGCCCGCGACGCGACAACAATGCCGCCGCCGAAACCGAAATCAATGTCGTAGACGGCGCGCACCGCCCACAGCAGCAGGAGGCTCACAACGCAGAAAATCACGTTAACGAGCGGCCCCGCCGCGACGGTGACGAACTGCGCCCACGGCGTCTTGGGGTGATAGACCATCGCCAGACCGCCCAGCGGCCACATGAGAATCTCACGCGCGTCTCCACCCACCGAGCGCGCGCCGAAGCAATGGCCGAATTCGTGGCACAGTACGATGCCGAAGAGCAGCGCGGTCCAGAACAGCGTGTATTCCCAATTGCCGTGAGTATTGATCAAACGAAACAGGACGAAGAACACGAAGAGAATGTGAATGCGGATCTCGATCCCCGCGATTCGACCGACTCGAAATGAGCTGTTCAAAAAGTCCATTACGCGTCCCTGCGGAAACGATCGTAGTAAAGCAGCCCGACCAGTGACTTGGCGTCGCGAATGCGCCCGTCGCGCACGGCCTCCAGCGCTTCCGCATACTTCATCGGGCAAAGCCGGATGTCTTCCTGTGGCTCGGGCGCGGCGGTTCCGGCCGTTAGATCCGTCGCGACCAGGACGAACATGCGTTCGTCGCAAATTCCCGGCGTGGAGTAGAAATCGACGAGCGGCTGAAGGCGGCCGGCGGCGTACCCGGTCTCTTCGACCAATTCACGCCGCGCACATTCGGCCGGATCTTCGCCGTCGTCCAGCGTTCCGGCGGGGAGTTCGAGCAGGCGGCGATCGACTGAACGGCGCAGTTGGTCGATGAGGAGAATTCGTCCGTCAGGGAGAACGGGAAGAACGACGGCCGCGCCGGGATGCCGCACGATCTCCATGCGGAATTTCTCGCCGCCCGGGAGCGCGACGGTCTGCGCTTCCACTCGAAACTTGCGGCCTTTAAACATCACTTCCGGCGGCGGCATCCATCCCTCCGCGACGATTTGTGCGCGACAATGATAGCGGCCGGTCGATAGGAAGGAGGGTCTCTGTTGCGGCGCGAAGAAGGCCGCATCAAGCCGGCGGCCCCAGCCGAGGTCCGCGATCCGACGGAAGTTTGCGTGGCGGTGCGACGGGGATTCTTCTATAATTTCGCCCCGATACATTCGGCCATGGGGCAGTAAGCCCGGCCGGCGACCCGCAAAGTTGCGCCGGTCGGGGGTCCGCTATGTTCGAGACGCCGCGCAAGGAGGCGCAGCGTGTATCAGGGAGTACCGATGGATCGTTTCCACGCGCGTTACGCACTGCTCTCCGCCTATTCAATCCTGGGACTTGCGCTGCTGCTCGCGACGGGCTGCGTCGTGCCCCAGCCGGCCGGGGCCGGTATGGCCGAGCGCCGCATCGAGCCGGAGACCAAACGGCCCTATTGGCTCTACCTGCCGAAGGACTATGTCGCCGCGGATAAGGCGGGAACGCTTTCGCAGCGCACGTGGCCGCTGGTCGTCTCGTTTCACGGCATGAAGCCTTTTGACAGCGCGGCCGCACAGGCGCGCGAGTGGGAACAGGAAGCGGATCGCTACGGCTACGTCGTCATGAGTCCCGAGATGGATACGGCCGACGTCATGGCCGAATTCCCGCGGCGCACGCGCAGCCCAACATTCCTCGCGGATGAGCACGCCGCCATCAAGGCGATCGATCAGGTGCTCGCCACTACGCACGCCGATCGGCGGAACATCCTGGCCACGAGCTGGTCGTATGGTGGATATTGGGCCCACTACATGCTCAATCGCCATCCCGACTATTTCACGTGTTTGGCCGTGCGGCAGTCGAATTTTTCGGCCGACGTGCTCGATCGAAATGTCAGCGAGCAGGCGAAATACTCCCCGATCCTGATCGTCAACACGCAAAACGACTTCGCGGTCTGCATCGAGGAATCGAAGGCGGGCCTCAACTGGTACAAATCGCTCGGCTATCACAACGTGGCCTGGGTGCAGATCAAGAATCTCGGCCACGAGCGCACGCCGGACATGGCGGCTGACTTCTTTGGCCGATCCGCGGGCGTAAAGCCGAGGACGGCGCCCACCGCGCTCGCCCAGCGACAGGCGATCGACGGCAATGCGGAAGGCTTGGCGCTGCTGTCGGGCCGCTCCGGCGACTTCGTGCGACACGAGGGCGAATTGGCGGCCGCCACTGAGAAGCCCGTCGTACACCCTGTCGCACCGACGCCGACGCACCGCCCCGAGCCGCAGGTGCCGGCCAACTATGAAACAGCCGTGCGAAACACGGACGCTCCACCGGCCGCCGGAAACGGGGACGAGCCGCCGCCAGTGCCGGAGTATCTGGTCGAAGCGCGAGCGCGCGGCGCGCGGGTCGGTTCGCCGACCGTCAGCAAACCATCCGGACGCAGTAGTGATGTCGCCTCCGTGACTCCGGATCGCAACGGAGTCCAGCCGGCGCCGACGCGGGCGCGTCGTGCGCCGGTAAACATCGGCGTCTCGTCGCGTGTCGGAGTCGAGCCCCTGCTTCTGGGCTATTGGGCGGATTGCCCCTCCGATTGGCGCAGCACGGCCCACTTCGAGTGGCTGATCAACGGCGAGTCGATGGGTGCGGGCGTGCAAGGCCAACGAACGCTAGCGAAGGCCGGCGAATATGAGCTGGCGCTGATCGTCACGACGTCGGATGGCCAGCAGTACCGCGTGACGCGAAAGGTCGACGTCCTGCCGCAGGTCGGCACTGTCAGCGCCAGCCAGTAGGCGACTTCTTTGGCGAGCGTGAGAGATTTTCACGCAACTCCGGGATCCGCAAATGCCGGAATTCAACGAAAATCTCGCCGTGCCCTGGCGCATGAAGTATCTGGAAAGCCTGCGCGCGGGTGGTGGCACTTCGCCGGGATGTTTCCTCTGTCGATATGCCGCAGCGCCTGACGAGGACGCGACGAACTTCGTACTCTGGCGCACGCCGCGGACGTTGACGCTGCTCAATGGCTTCCCATACACGAATGGGCATCTGTTGATCGCTCCGACCGCGCACACGGCGCAGCTGGAGTCGCTTCCGCCCGAAACACTCTCTGAACTTTCCCAACGGCTCGTGGACGCCAAGCGCGTGCTGGACGAAATGCTGCACCCTGAGGGATACAACCTCGGCATGAATCTCGGACCCTGCGCTGGCGCTGGACTCCCCGACCACATCCACTGGCACATCGTGCCCCGCTGGGGCGGAGACACGAATTTCATGGCCGTCGTCGGTGACGTGCGGATGCTGCCTCAGACGCACGATGTGGTATGGGAACGCTTCCACGCCGCCGCCGCCAAACTCGACCTGCCTGCTTAGGCGCTCATCATCGAATGACAGGCGGATCCGGCTCCGAATCAAACACGTCGCCGAACGAGAGCAGCCGGATGTTCACGATCGTGTCACCCAGCAGCGCGCCGATCAGGAAGACCGGAGCCAGCGCCAAAACCAGCGCGGCTTGGATCGTCGCGATCACCACCGCGTAGAGGATCGTCAGAATCTGACCCAGCACGAGATTCATCAAAGTGACAATCGCGACGAAGGGCAGCACAAGAATCGTGAGCAGCGGGCTGAAGATCGTGATCTTCGTATCCGAGCGCGACACGGCTTTGCCCGTGGCGATCGTGGCGGGATCGATGATCTGAATGTGCTGCCCGGTGCGCTGGGCAACCTCATCCGCAACCTGCGAAACGGCCCGTTGGAGATCAATGTCCACGTCGTACGAATTCGTCTGGCCGCTGCCGGCGTCGAACACATTGACAATCGCGGTCAGCATGGTCGCGCCCACGCTGCTGTAGTCGACGTTCACAAAGCTGCCGTCCGGACCTTCGGCATGCACGGGCCGACCTGATTCGAACAGGACAAATGACTCGTCCCCGGCCGCCGACCTCACGAGGATCGAATCGACCTCTCCGAGGCCGCCGCTGGACGTACGCGTGCCGTAGACGAACAAGGTGTCGCCAGCCTCGCTGCGTCCGGCGATGATCGCTGAATCGGCGATGTTCTCATTGAGAAAGAGTCCGGTGGAAGTCTTGTCGGCCGAGTTATCGGTCGGGTTGTCGATTTGTTGCTGGATCTGGCAGCCGAATGGCGCAACCAGCAGGCTGAGACAAGCAACCGCCGCGAGCCATTCGAAGCCGACGCGGGGTTTGCGGGCATTTTCCGGAGCGCGGATGGCGGAAAGAATCATTTCGATCCCTTAGGTTGATTCTGGCCAGAGAGCATCCGTTGACGCTCAAGTATGTTAGGACACCGCGTCAACCTCCGCGTTGTTAGGTCCTATAAAAACATCATCGAACGTTATAATTCAGCCTGCAAAATCGTATTTTCAATTCGATATTTTTGTGATATCATTCTGGTAGAGGAGAACGCAATGCGGAATCAGGAACTGAGAGTGGCGTCGGCGAGCGGCTGGGGCTGGCTGGGATTCATGCTCCTTTGGGGAGGCGGAATGGCTGGCCTGCTCTACCCGCTGGCGCTCATGAAACTTCCCTTGGCATTCATTGCCTGGGGGCTGGTATGCGTGTGTTGGGCGATCTGCTGGAACGGGTTCTTCACCCTCCAGCCGAATCAGGCGGCGGTGCTGGTGCTGTTCGGGCGATACGTCGGGACGGACCACCAAAGCGGCTTCCGTTTCGCGAATCCGTTCTATTCGAAGATCAAGGTTTCGCAGCGCGCCCGCAACCTGAACATGCAGAGCATCAAGGTCAATGATCAGCGCGGCAACCCAATCGAGATCGCAGCGGTCGTGGTGTGGCGCGTCTCGGACACGGCCCAGGCGACCTTCGACGTGGACAACTTCGAGCACTACGTGAGCGTGCAGAGTGAGGCGGCCTTGCGGCACGTCGCGAGCGCTTATCCGTATGACTCGAACGAAGACCACCAGATCTCACTGCGCGGCAGCATGGACGAGATCTCCGGCACGCTGATGCGGGAGTTGCAAGATCGCGCGGCGCGGGCGGGAGTGACGATTGAAGAAGCGCGACTCAGTCACCTGGCCTACGCCCCGGAAATCGCCGGCGCGATGCTCCAACGGCAGCAGGCTGAGGCGATCGTGGCGGCCCGCACGCGCATCGTCGACGGCGCGGTTGGCATCGTCGAGATGGCGCTGGAGAAGCTCGACAAGCACACGACGGTCAAGCTCGACGAAGAACGTCGCGCGGCGATGGTGAACAACCTGCTGGTGGTGCTGTGCGGCGATAAGAGCGTACACCCAGTCGTGCATGCGGGCTCACTCTACAACTGACGGCTGAAGGTGACGCGAGGCGGGCGCTGCTCGCCTCGCGTCATGCGCGGCGGGGATGGAAGAATGAGGGGCGCGCCAAAACGAAAAAACGCGAAGAAGCGGGTACGGCGCCGGCCGGCTGCAGCCCGCGGAACACAAACAGCGCGGCAGACCGACGGATCGGCGCCCCGCCTGGTCGGCGGAGCGGGAGCTTTGTTCCTCGTGTAAGTGGATTGCGACGATGGCAGAGCGCAAGTCATTTCTGCTGCGGCTTCCGCCGGACTTGTTCGAAAGTCTGCAGCTCTGGGCGCGCGACGATCTTCGCAGTCTGAACGCTCAGATCGAATTCCTGCTGCGCGACTCGCTACGGCGTCATGGTCGGGTAAAGCGGGAATCCCCGGCCCCCGGACCGGAAGCCGGCGAAGTTTCCGACGAAGAACGCCCCGTCCCCGGCGAGTGATGCACGCCAATCGCGACATCAATCCCGCACTCGCATTTGCTACCGGACCTCGCGCTCGCTTCCGTGCGTCCGCAAACGCATCCTTGCTTTCGCAGATTGCCCCAGCTTGCCGCAATTCGCATGCTCCCCTTCGGAGGGGAGTATGTCATCGCATCAACATCGCCGCGTCGCGGCCGCGGGTGCGGCCGTTTTGGTGCTCGCGTCGCTGTGGGGCTGCAATGGCTCGGGGCCGGGCGTCAATGACGTTCTGGGAAACGGGCCGAGCGACAGCGATACGGTCGTGGCCGGCGAGACCATCGAAAACGACGGTGGATCGAGTTCCAGCGGCGGCGGCGGTCCGAACAACATCACGAATTCGGCGGGCCTCGGGTCCGATCCCGAGCGGCTGGATTTCAGCATCACGGACGCGGCGATCTCCCTGACGATCATCAACGAGAGCGGCGGCAACCCGGAGTACACGCTGACGCCGAGCGATTCGTGGGTGCATGTATCGCGCACGGCCGGCACGTTTGTCGGCAGCTCGTTTTCCGTGCTCGTCACGATCGACCGTAATAGTCTGCCGGCCGGCGAGAGCACGTCTTCCATCATCGTGTCGCTGGACGACGGGCGCGGGCTTGCCGTCCCCGTTAGTGCATTTGTGCCGGACGCGGGCGCGTTGAGTTCGCTGTGGGTCTCGACGACGGAACTTGATTTCGGCGACACCGACGAGTCGCTGATGTTCCACGTTCGTAGCAACAGCACGTCGGCGGTAAGTTATACGATCAACTCACTGCAAGATTGGATCTTGATCAGTCCGCCGAGTGGCTCGTCCACGGGCGAAGCCGACGATATCACGGTCGGCGTGGATCGATCGCTGCTCACGCCAGGTACGCACGTCGGCGCCGTGACGCTGGTGACCGATTCCGCTGAAAGCATCTCGATCGCGATTGTTGTGAATGTCGGGGACGCTCCTCTGGTTACTGGCGGCGGTGATCCGGGCGCCATTCCCGAGGTGGATCAGCAATCGCTTGACTTTGGTGCGGAAACGCTTGTTCGAACTTTCACGTTACGCAACGCCGGTACGGGTTCGATGAACTACACCGTGTCCGTCGGGGAGGGCTGGCTCTCGCCATATGTCGCGACGGGAACGTTGACCGACAATTCAACCGTGGTCGTCATGCTGGCTAATCGCTGCATTGGTCGGTCGCCCGGAACCTATTCAACTACGGTCACGATAACCGCTGGCAACGGCGCGCAAGCATCGTTGACCGCGAGCTACGACGTGCCGAGCCGACCTGATGACAGTACGGTCACCGGGTGGCTCACGGGGTTGAATCCTCTCCCACGGCCACATTATTCGTGGTATCTCAGCCCGCAACGCTTGGATGACGCGAATGATCCGCTGCTGGTTGAGTTCGTTCGTCTCACTCACGGAATTACGCTGGACGCGGGAACGCCGGATGCCGCCGCCGCTGACGTGGCGGTTCGGATATGCCAAGCGGAAAACCAAGCGAGCCCCGCCATTCCCGCAACGATTGCGATCTGCGCCTCCCCGTACTGGATGGGATTCTGGGGCGGACTGCCCCCCTGGTACTCGGGCCCAGAGGAGCAGACGGAGATCAATCGAATTAGTGGACTACTGACGAGCTGGAAGACTTACATCGACAGTGCAAACAGCGCTCACGGCGCGAACATCCAGGTTGCGGTGCTGCTGCTTGACACAGAAAACTGGCGCGCCAGCGGATGGCCGAATCCGAACTGGACGGACCCCTGGAACATCGCGATCAAGCAGAAGATTGACGCAATGTATACGGCTTGCAAAGCGGTATTCCCATCGGCGACGATCGACTGGTTCGAACGCGGAACACCCTACACCTGGATGCCGGGCAATGAGCTGGGCGACTCCTATTCAAATAGCTTGTTCTACGCCGGCACGCCGGAGCGAAACGCCTCGGCATTGGATAACGTCTATTGGCGAGCATACGCATTGAGCGGCAACTCCAATTCCTTCCAACTGAATCCCTGGGTGGCGCTCGGGGCGGGGTACCCAGCTCCGCCGGAGCTCGGTGGCAATGCGTACTATGCCTGCGATTACAACTATGATCCGGGATACGCTTGGTATATGGGAGCCATTCTCAATGACTCGAGCCTGACTCGCACGTCCGTGCAGCAGTCAGAGTTTTCCGTGATGCACCATATCATTTTTTACCCCGCGCCATTCGATGACCCGCGCTCGGATAATTGGGCTCGTCACTTCGCCGCCTATGTTGAGGGGGCTACCGGCGCTACATACACGCCGCGATAAGCGGCCGGTTCCGCTTTGCCAGTGGCCCCATATCGACCGATGAGACGCTCGGAGGAAGCCATGCCGGCCGGCCCCATGCTCAGCATCATCGTTGCGACCTACCGCCGGCTCCCGCGTTTACAGCGCTGTATCGAGTCCATTCGCCTGCACGTCCGCACTCCATGCGAGACAATCGTCGTAACCCCCGATGGAAGCGACGGAACGCTCGACTGGCTGGGCGAACAGCAGGATTTGCGCGTCATTCGCGAAGAGCGGCGCGAAGGCGCGACGCGCGCCTACAACAAGGGCTTCCGCACTGCACGCGGCCAATACGTGATGTGGCTCAACGACGACGCGCGCGTCTTGCCCGGGGCCGTCGAGGCCGCGCTGCAATTCATCCAACGCGCCGATTGCGGTGACGTCGGAGTGGTCGCGTTCTATCACAACTTTGATCAGTCGCGCAACCGGCTCGACACCGTCGAACACGCCGGCCGGACTTACGCGATGTACAACGTGCGCGGCTGGCCCTACGCAAACTTCGGGCTTTTGCGGCGGTCGCTGCTGCAGGAACTCGATTACCTCGACGAGCGCTACTACTTCTGTGCCTGGGATCCGGACCTGTCGTTGAAAGTGCAGAAGATCGCGGGCCTGCGCGTCGTCGGTTGCCGTGCGGCCCTCATCGATCACGAAGAATTGATCGACGAACGGAAAACCGCTGACCTGACGATTGCCACCCGCGACAACGAGAAGTTGTTCGCGAAGTGGAATCTACCGCCGAAAGATTCTTATCCCGACCCTGCACCCGCATACCAAGCCATGCTCGCTGAGCGCGGCTTCATGGAGTTCCAGCCGGCGTGAACTAACCCAATTCCGGCCGAGCCCGACTCTTGTCCGTTGGAAGCGGCGGAAGCTCGCCGCGACCGGAGTCGCCTCGCGGCAGTCGCCGCAGCAGCCGGACCGGCTTTCTGCGGACCTGCCGACAACGCCGGAGTCGCGGAAGTCTCTTTGGCCGATGCGATCTGCTTGAACTCCTCGAAAATCGCCGCTTCCTGCTCCTGCATCAGCGGCGTGGACCGCTAACCTCGATACTGCCGCGCAGGTCGGCGTTGGCGGCCACGTTGGAGATCACCTGCTCGGCCTGGGCGGCCTCGCGCGTCAGCTCTTCGGCGGCGGGCAGCTCAAGCCGCCGGCCCTGCTCGGCCAGCGTCAGGTGATGAATGTGCGTGCCGATGATGTCGATCTCTGCGTCAAAAGCTGGGCTTGCGTGCGCTGCCGCTTGAGTTCCGTGCGGACACGCATCAGACGGCCGGCGACTTGCTTTCGCTCGGCGTCGCTGGCCGCGGCCGCGCCCTGCTGGAGCGCCTGACGTTCGTCAGATTCGAGCTTCTCGATTTTTTGATCCAGCCCGTGCCGGCTCTGCTCCAGCTGCACGCGCTGTCCGGTCATCTCGCGGACGCGCTCGGCAACGGTCGGCTTCAGACGCAGCAGCTTGCGGATTCGCGACCAGATACTCATGGAACCGCCTTCTTCGGCCAGCGGCGTGCGGCACACGTGCGTCACACCGTCATGCACGACAGTCATCAGCCGCGATTGCGTGCGGCACGCCTGGCGAATGAGGTACTCGACCTGCGCGGGCGCCATGCCCATTTTCGCGGCCACGTCCTGAAGCGGGATGCCGCGGGAGTCGAGCACGGCGGCGTCCTGCTCAAGATGATACATGAGCCGTTTGAGCCGATCGTCGGTCGATTCGAGCGCGAACAACTCGGCCCAGGCGCTTTTCTGGATCACGCTGGGTAGCGTGACGTCGAGGCCGCCATCCTCGCGACCACCGATCAGCACGAGGGCCTGAGCGCCGCGCGCCTCGACGAGCGCCTTAGCCTCCGGCGAAAAGCCGGTCGCGCTGGCAAGCACGACCGCGTCCGGCCGCGCTCGATTGGGAAGCACGTCGTAATAGGCGAGTGCGTCGAGCACATCTTCGCGCGTCGCGGGACCAGCCGCTTCATTCTTGAGCAGCTCTTGCACCGGCGCGAGCACGCGGACGCGAATGCGTTTCAGCGGCCGGAAGTAGATGCCATAGAGATACTTCTTCGCGAAGGTCATCTCGCCGCTACGGGCTCCGGCGAGTTTTTCCAGCGCGTCGCGATCGTAGACACCAAGTCGCGAAAGCTGCGCCCTCAGGGCATCAGCACCTTCCCGCGTGTTTTCCAGAAACACGCGGTCGGCCGCCAACTTGCCCTGCGTCAGGGCCATGGCGCGGGCGCGCATCTGGTTGATGAGCTGGTCTTCAAACTGACGATGTCGGCTGCGCTCGTCCATCCATCCCGCCTATCGACATGGTATTCGTAACGCGGGGGGCCAATCTTTGCCTAGCCGAACAGATCCCGATGGCGCAACCGGGATCCGCAGCGGGCGCAAAAGCGGGCCATGGGCGGGTTTGAGTGGCCGCAGCGCGGCTCCTCGCAATTGCGCGCGGCACAGATCCCCCGCTCCTGGCTCCATTCGGCAGGCGCATCGGGGCCAACTCCGAAGATCGCCCGGAAGCCGCCGGCGATGGCTTTGAACACCACGGTGGCGATGAACACGAAAAACGCGATCACGCCGACCAGCATGACGAGCGGCACCAGGACGAATCCGAACTCGGCTACGACCATCGGATCACCTCACTCCCGGCCACACGCCTTCCAACCGGGTCCCGCAGGCGATGCAGAACGTGTCGCGCGGCCCAGGATAGGCCCGACACGTCGGACAGCGACGTACCACGCTCACCAATTGCCGGCCACAAGAAGTGCAGAACTGATCGTCCGCGTTGGCCGGCCGGCGGCAGGCCGGACACGGTTGCGGGATCGGCGGCGGCACCACGCCAATTCGCCGCGCGTCGGCGGCGCCCGGACCGAGTATGCCGCCGCAATCCGGCCGACTCGGCCCCGTGATTCCCGGGACGCTCACACGGGTCGCGACATGCAGCGGTTCGAGCCCGCGGTCCATGCGAATGCGGTGCTCCGCCTCTTCGCAGGTTCGCGCAAAGATCTCGCCGCCCACGACTTCTCCATCGTCATCCAGCGCGCGATACACAAACACCGTCTCGCCTGTGCCCGGAAGCGGCGGTAGCTGTCCGTGGCGGTCCGGCGCGTGCCGAAGAGGCGGCGCTGCGACGACGTCCGCGAAGCGCTTCGAGAGGTCGTCCAGGACAGCCTGGGCGCTCGCGTAGCGCCGGTCGTAGCGCGAATAAAGCAGCCGAAAGACTTCGTCGAGGGCCTCGGAGCAGTCCGGACGAACCGTGCTCGGCAATTCCGCACCGGCGGGCCGTTCGCCGGTGATCATTTCAAAGAGCATCACACCGAGGCTGAAGAGGTCGGTGCGCGGGTCTGCCTGGCGCGCGCCGTCGCGCAATTCCGGCGCGAGATAGGCGAGCGTCCCGACGAGCTTGTTGTCGCGGTCGAGCGACGCCGATTGCACGATGGATTGCAGCGCGTCCGCATTGCGCGCCCCGAGTCCGAAATCCGAGAGCTTCACATCCTCGGGCATCAGGTTCGTCAACGGCTTTCCGCCGAGATTCAGCAGCACGTTTCCCGGTTTCAGATCCCGATGGACAATGTTGTTACGGTGCGCCTCGGCCAGACCCGTTAATACCCCGCGCAAGACGCGCAGCACCAGCCGGATGGGCAGCCCCTTCGGATGCTCCTGCAGCACGCTGGCCAGCGAAGGGCCGTCGACCAACTCCATGACGAGATACGGAACGTCGGCATAGGGATCGAGGCCGAGCACGCGGACGATATTCGCGTGGCGCAGGCCGTGGACCACCACGCCTTCGCGCTGGAGATAGCGCACGTATTCAGGCTGCGTCGGCAATTTCACCGCGACGCGCTCGCCCTCCCAGACGTGATGGCGCGCCCGCCACACCTCGCCGAACGAGCCGACGCCGAGCACGCTCTCCAGCAGATACTCGCTGACGCGCGTCCCAGGCTGGTACTTCGTGGCCATGGTGGACTCCCCTCACGATCCATACGGAACGTGTGCGCTTCGCGTGCGACCGCCGCCGTGAATTCGTGAAGTCGCGCAATTCATCCGCCGGTCTCCGCCAGATATTCGGCGACCAGATAATTGTAGGTGGCTGCCAGACCCAGCGCCGTCAGGCTCGCCAGCCAACCCCAAACCCCCAGCGGCCAA
This sequence comes from Phycisphaerae bacterium, assembly GCA_044225155.1. Lineage (GTDB taxonomy): Bacteria > Planctomycetota > Phycisphaerae > UBA1845 > Fen-1342 > CAYMBL01. The sequence goes on from JBGAJB010000013.1 coordinate 13,281, forward strand.
CCCGTCATCAGCAGCGCGGCCGCGACCAGATTTCCGGCCGTCAGCCCGCCGATGAGCGTCAACCCGGCCCAGTTCGTGCCCGCCTCCGCAACTCGCCGAATGTAGAACCAGGACGTCCACGGCCAAGCGGCGGAGAAGAGGCCCCAAACGACACTCCGCCAGACGCCGCTCCAGATGGCCGCTTTCGTCTCGCCGGGAATCTGATAGATGGCCAGCGCGCCGAGAGCGACAAGCGCGAGGGCGATGTAGCCGAGCACCTTCTCGCTCAACCGCCCGAGAAATCCGAAGCCGGGAGTTTCCACGCGGGCGCTCCTCCGAAAAACCGACTGCGCTGTAGTTTACCAGCGCTGCTGCGCGGCCGGATTACAAAAGTCGACCGGGCGCATAACCTCGATCGCGGCCCCGAAAAAACAGTATTCGGAAATCCGCCGCCAATGTTTGGCGTTTGCGACGAGTCCCAACCCTGCGCGGGAAAAACGACTACCATTCACCGGACCGATCTGGCGATCGTGATCCCGACCAGCGTCGCCGGCGGTTCAGCAGTCAAGCACCCATGGGACTCGGACCAGTCAATCCAACGCAGCTACTGACACCTCGGCAAGTCGCTTTGGCGATTGGCGTGAGCGAAGCCTCTCTGAAACGCTGGTGCGATCGCGGCGTTCTTGCATCGATTCGCACTGCCGGCGGTCATCGCCGTCTTTCGATCCCGACGGTGATCGAATTTCTCCGTCGAACCGGCCGACCGTTGGTGCGCCCCGAACTTCTTTCGCTTCCCTCGACCACGGGCGGCGGCGCGGGCATTCGGGATCGGGCGGCCGAGGTGCTGCTGGAGGCGCTGCTCGCGGTGGACGAGCAACGGGCGGAGCGCGTGATCTTCGATCTTTTTCTGGCGCGGCTAAGCGTAGCGGATATCTGCGATCAGACCATCGCACCCGCCATGTGGCGCATCGGAGAGCTGTGGGAAGCAGGATCGCTGGACATCTATGAGGAGCGCCGCGCGTCAGAAATTTGCATGCGCGCCCTGTTCCGTCTGTGCTCTTTGCTGCCCGTAGTCCCCGAGAGCGGACTTCGCGCCGTCGGCTGCAGCTGGGAGGGGGATGCTCACGTGTTGCCCTCGCTGATGGCCGAATTGACGTTGCGGGAAATGGGTTGGCGGGCGCTGTCCTACGGCCCGAACATTCCGCTGGAGTCGATGCTGCGCTTGCTGCTGAGCACTCGGCCGGCATTGCTCTGGGTGTCGGTTTGCTGGGCGGGCGACGCCGCTGCGATTGCGGGCGGGTTCGAGCGGCTGCTCAGCGTCGGCCGGGAGACAAGAACGGTCATTGCGTATGGCGGACGGGCAGCGGCGCGGGCGCGAAACGGAATCGACAGCGTCGCGAGGTATTGCTCTCAGATGTCGGATTTGGCACTTGTCGCGTCGAAACTCACGCCGCCTGAGTCGATAGGCGACGGACGAACGATGAGCCCGCCCGATACGTGAGTGCTATTGGTCCAGGCCCGCCCGGGCGGCGGCCGCGAGCGAGTCGAGCTGACGAACCCAGTCAGCGAACTGCTCGGCCTGCTGCTTCTTGAACTGATCCTCCATCGTCGCGCCCAGATGGCTCAGATCGGGATAGCCATACGAGCCGCCCGCGCCTTTCAGACGATGCGCCAGCGTGCGAAGCAGGTCCCAATCATGCCGGGCAAACGCGTCGCGCAATTCGCTGACGCGCGTGGTTAGCCCGCCGACGAATTCCTCGACCAGGTCGCGCATGTCGGGATCGTCCGCCAACTGTAGGGTCAGCACGTTCTTGGTGGTCGACTCGCTCACGCGCGCTCCTGTTCAACACAGCTCGCCGGAAGAGGAACTCCCGGTGAGTGCATCGACCAGCGGCCGGCCCAGTATCAGTTGCAACCTGTGGCAAGATCGGGAACGATGAGATATCGGACGGCCGGGCGCGTGAGCGCGCCTTTAAATCACGAGTGAGATTCAGGCCGCCTGAACATCGGACCCAAGGTGCGAGCATGCAGCGCTTGAAGACCCGCACGCCGCGCATCGCCGTCGTCGGCGCGACCGGAGCGGTGGGAGTTGAGATCGAGTCGGTATTGCGCAAGCGACGTTTTCCAGCCGCGTCGTTTCGACTGTTCGGATCGTCCCGCTCCGTAGGACGCACGATCGAATGGAACGGCCGGCAAACTCAGATCGAAGAGTTGGGGCCGAATGCGTTCAATGGAGTCGATCTGGCGTTCTTTTCCGCGGGCGCGAGCGTGAGCCGCGAATATGGGCCGGCGGCGGTGCGTGCCGGGGCGATCGTGGTGGATAATTCGTCGGCGTTTCGGATGGACTCGAACATCCCGCTCGTCGTACCCGAAGTAAATCCCGACGCGCTGGAAGCGCACGCAGGCATCATCGCCAATCCAAATTGCTCCGCGATCATCCTGCTGATGCCGCTGGCGCCGCTCCACCGCCGATGGACGGCGCTGCGCGTTGTGATCAGCACGTATCAAGCGGTGAGCGGCGCGGGGGCGCGCGCGATTGCCGAATTGGAAGAACAGTCGCGGGAAGTGTTGTCCGGCCGCGATGCGGTACCGCAGGTCTTTCGCGAGCCGTGCGCATTCAACGTGTTCAGCCACAACACGCCGGTCGGCGAAGATGGTTTGAACGGCGAGGAACGCAAGATGGTCGAGGAATCCCGCAAAATTCTCGGCGCGCCGGAGCTGCGAGTTTCGCCGACGTGCATTCGCGTGCCGGTCAAGCGGGCGCACACGGAATCCATCACCGTCGAGTTTCAGGAATCGGTCGATCCCGAAGCCGCGCGGGAGCTGCTGCGTGGCGCGCCGGGGATCGAAATCGTGGATGACGTGGCGGCCGGCGTTTTTCCAACACCGCTGCGCGCGGCGGGGCGCGACCCAGTGCTGGTCGGACGCATCCGAACCGACGCGAGCATTCCGGACCGACGCGGCCTGGCGTTCATCTGTGCCGGCGATCAGCTCAGGAAGGGCGCGGCGCTCAACGCCGTGCAAATCGCCGAACGATTGCTACCGGCGTAAGCCATTGACAGAAGAGTGAACCGAGGTCTTAGGGCGAATTCTGCGTGGTCGTCGGAACGCGCTCAAAATAGCGCGCCACCGAGCCATCCGGAAATGGAACGGCCAAATCTTCGCGGAAGTGCCAGCCGCCGAGCTTGCCGCTTCGGATATCGGCCAAGACCTGCCGGCCATTCTTGTTCACAAACTCCGAGTAAAGCCTGTCTTCGCCGCCTTCGATCGCGATCAATACGTCGGCCCGTGCAAGTTCTTTGACGGCGGCCTCAAATGTCGTGTTGTATGGCACCATGCCGAAAGCAACCGGAGAGCGCTCGCAGGTCGCCTTGAAGGTCAGCGAATTCTGATTGACGGTGCTCGTCTCCGAGACCAGGAACACGATCGGCTCGCGCAGCCACGGCTGCGGCCCGACCGCGCGCATCGTCACATGAATCACGTCGCGCAGCGGAACTTTTTCCGGCCGCGGGAGGCCGGCGGTCGTCAGCCCAGGATCCGCAAAGCGATACTCCCGCCAGCCCATTGATCGCGTCGTGAAGCTGAACAGGATGCATGCCGTCAGCGACGTTGCCAGCCCTGCGGCGATCAGTGCACCCGCCAGCCCGCGTGCTCGCAACGCAATGTGCTGCCAGAACAACGCAAGCAGCAATGCCAAGGCCGGCATCAGCGGCAGGATGTAGCGCGTCGTGCGGTTACGCACGCCCGTGCAAACAAGCGCCCCGACCAGCAGCCAGGCCAAGGCGATCAGCAGGCCACGACGCCAGCGACGCCGGTATTCCTCATCGCCGCGCCGAACGATGGCCGTCAGCAAAGCCAGCAAGCAGGCGACGCCAAGTGAAGCGGCGAAGGAGAGGCCCATTCCGACGTTGAGATTCGACACCCAATAGCGCGCGATGGACGCGAGCGTGAGGTATTCGCGATCCCCGTAATTGACACTGAGATCGCCCGAGGCCGCGGAGAACGCGAACGGAAAAATCTTCTGCGCGTTGTAGGCGTACCGGGGAAGAACAAGCCAGAGTCCCAGCGCACGGAAGCCGCCGCAACGGCGACGCAACTCCGGTCCACGAAGATTGAGGATAAGTAAGACAGCCGACAGCACGAGACCGCCGAGCAGCGACCAATCGGGCGAGAGCTTTTGACCGACCGCAAAGCCTAGCACCGGTCCGGAGGCGTAATCAACAGGCCGAAGATCACGTCGCGCCACCAGGAACGACTACCCGGCAGGCGCAGTGCCAGATCGAGCAGCACAATTCCGGCGACGTAAACCGGGAAGGTCACCTTCGCCAGCAGCGCCAGGCCGCCGGCCGCTCCCGCCAGCAGCGCATCGCCGCGGCGCGAAAAACCATCCGATCTCAGGTAATGAAAGACAAAGGCGACGGTCAGCGCGGTCAGCCACGTCTCGACGAAGAACTGGCGCGTCATGTCGACCGTGAGCGGCATCAGCGAAAAGAGCAGCACGGCCGCCGCGGCGATCCAGCGCTCGGTATAGCGCGCGATCAAATGAAAGAGGTACGACGATGCGATGAGCCAGCCGCAAACGCTCGTCAGGATGTAGGCCAGTTCCACTCGGCCCAGCAACAGCACCATCGGTATGGCAGGCAGCAGGATAAAGGGCGACTTGATTCCGCCCAGTGCGACGCGCGTGAAGTAGTCATACGCTTCCGTCACGCCGCCGTGCGCCCAACGATCAATCAGGCGGTTCGTACACTCGGCGTACCAACTATCGTCGTAGTGAAAGCTCGGATGCCCGAGCGCGAAATAGACGACGTGAATCGCTAATGCGATGCACAGCACGCCGACGAGCCAGCCATCGAAGCGGCGCGGGGGCGCACCCGGGGCAACGACACGAGCCGAAGAAACGCCGTTCTCGGCCATGCTCATCGGGCCGCCTCGCGTATCGAATGCTGACCATCGTTCGCACTTGCCCGATCGACGTGCTCCGCGTTCAGCGAGCGTGGCTGCGTTGGTGCCGCTCCCGCCGGAACATCCGTGCGCCGCACGACGATATGCGCGAACATCGCGAGCGCACCGCCGGCCGGCGCGAGCGCCGCCTCAAAGCCCTTCCAGAGCGGATATGACCAGCCCGGTGTCAGGCTGCGCATCGAGACGCCGCCCGAGACCAGGTAGCGAAACGGCATCATTCGCTCAATCCGCTCGATGCGCCACTGCGGGAATTCGGTTTCAAACTGAGCACGGTCGCGGGAAAACAGAATCCAGGGCAGAGCGCCATTAGCCCCCGACAGCGGCCCCGACGCCGGAAACTCCCATTCCGTCGCGTTCGGACGAAACGGTTCGTGATGAAGCCTGGTGTAGATCACGCGTGACCAGGTGCTGACCCAGGGCTCGATCATTGCGATCGATCCGCCCGGCCGCACGCTCCGCGCCGCCGATGCAAAGAATCGCCGCGGCTCCCGCAAATGGTGCAGCACGTCGGTCATCAGGATCGCCCGCAACTCGCCGGCCGCGAACGGGAGATCGTGGGCATCGAGCACGCGATCGACGCCCTCGCAGGCGAAGACGTCGGACGTAATGAGTTCGGGAATCAGGTCGCGCAGGAACCCGCCGCCCGAACCGATTTCGAGCACGCCGCCCGCGCCCGCGGACACGCTGCCTGCCAGCCTTCCGTACCACTCGTCGTAAATCGCTTTCAGGAAAGGCTTTTGACGCACGATGCGGCGGCGAAGCTCAGTCGTGCGCGGATCGTCGATGTCCATACCGCGCGTCAGCGGATGGGCCAGCCAGTCTTTCAATGCAGCAATCGGGCTTCGCATGGGTCGAGCGGAATGATAGCGGCCCATTCACAAACCGCCCGACATCCGAAAGCCCTTCGCGTGATTCGTCTTTCATGTGATTTTCAGGCACGTGTCATGGGCAGACGCCAACCTAGTGGAGGTGCGGTATGGAGGGGATTTCCGCTCCGCACGTAACGGCGAATCCAATCTTTGTGGAGTTGGCAGTGCGGGGCGAAACGGGCAAAACCCGACGGACTCGAAATCGGACGGCCGGCGCTTCCGTCGCTCCTTCCAAGCGCGTCCGCTTCGCGGTAGTCGGACTCGGTCACATTGCCCAGTCCGCCGTGCTGCCGGCATTCGCACAGGCGCGCCGGCACGCCGAACTCGCCGCGCTTGTTACGGACGACGCCGGCAAGCTAAAGGAGTTGGGCCGGCGCTACGGCGTGGACGCCCTCTACGACTACGCCGGGCTTACGCACTGCCTGACTGAAGAGTCGATCGACGCGGTCTACGTCGCCACGCCGAATACCGAACACGTTCAGCACGTTCTGACGGCCGCCCGCAGAGGCGTGCATGTGCTTTGCGAGAAACCGCTGGGCGTTTCGGAGCGGGAATGCCTGACGATGATCCGGGCATGTGAAGCCGCCGGCGTGCATCTGATGACCGCCTATCGCCTGCACTTCGAAGCCGCGAATCTTGCTGCTTTGAAGCTGATTCGCTCGCGTCGCATCGGGGAGCCGCGGGCGTTCCTGTCTGCGTTCTCCTACCAGATCGTCGACCGCTCGAACATTCGGCTGCGCGGCGACCTGGGCGGCGGACCGCTCGCGGACATCGGCATTTACTGCATCAACGCGGCCCGCACGGTCTTTGCTGCTGAGCCGGCCGAAGTGCAGGCCTGGTCGCTGCAGAGCGGCGATCCGCGTTTTCGGGAAGTCGATGAGACCGTTACGGCCCAATTGCGGTTCCCGGGAGACCGAGTGGCACAGTTGCTGTGCAGCTTCGGCGCAGCGGCCACCGGGTGGTACCAAGTCCTCGGAACCAAGGGCAGTCTGCGGCTCGAACCCGCCTACGAATACGCCGAGGGGCTGACGCTGCAGATCACCGTCGGCGACAAGAAGCAGACACGGGCATTCAACAAGCGCGGCCAGTTCGCCGCGGAACTGATTTACTTCGCCGACTGCATTCGTCGCAAACGCGTTCCCGAACCTTCCGGTTGGGAAGGCCTCGCGGACGTGCGCGTGATCGAGGCCATCCAGCAATCGATCCGCGGCCGCGAGGCGGTGAAGGTGCGTGTGACGCCCGAAGCGCGCCATCCGAAACCACGACAGCGAATTGATCGACCGCCCATCGGGCGCAAGCCGAAGCTTGTGCACGCACGGGCGGCGTCCGGGTGATTCCAATGCGGCGATGGCAGCCGCCGAACAAGGAGTAGCGAGATGTTTGATTCATTGCAGGCGGTGTTTGAGGATCAGATCAAGGACCTTTTTAACGCCGAAAACCAGTTGGTGAAGGCCCTGCCGAAGATGGCGAAAGCCGCGTCGAACCCGACGCTGCGAACGGCTTTCACCGAGCACCTTGAGGAAACGCGGCGGCACGTCGAACGCCTCGAGCGAATCGGCGAGCTGCTGGAATTCAAGGTGACCGGAAAGAAGTGCAAAGCTATGGAAGGTCTGATCGAAGAAGGCAAGGAAGCGCTCGACGAAGACGGCGACGAATTGCTGATCGACGTCGCAATCATCGCGGCCGCCCAGCGCGTGGAGCACTACGAGATCGCTGCCTACGGCACCGCGCGGGCGATGGCCCAGCGCCTTGGCCGCACGGATGTCGCCAAGCTGCTCCAGACCACGCTCGACGAGGAAGGCGCGGCGGACAAGAAGCTGACGCAGATCTCGGAATCCGAAGTGCTCTCGGCCGCTGAAGGCGTCGGCGTCGGCGCGGACGAGGATGAGGAGTAAACCCGTGGCGAAGTACTCGAAGGCCGCCTCCAAAAAGGTCGAACGTGCCATGCACGAACGCAAGCGAGGCACGCTGCGCAGCGGCAGCACCGGCAGAAAGGTGACCAGCCGCAAGCAGGCCGTCGCGATCGGACTGTCCGAAGCGCGGCGGGCCGGGGCCAAGGTGCCGGCCAAGTCGACTTCGAAGTCCGCGCGGAAAAGGAGCTGACTGCGGCGGATGAGACAACCAAGGGGAGCCGGAGCGGGTGTTTCGGGAGCCGAACGCTCGCTCTTTTTTTTTTTCGATCCGCGGCGAGCCGGCGCCCGCCGCGAGCGACTTCGCGCTGAGCCCGCCTCCTGAATACACCGCAAATCACGCGACAGCGTATGCCTCTTGACCTGGGTTTGAATATTTATAATGATATTCAAACATGAGACAGGGACGGATATCTGGCGATTCAGCAGCGGCGCGCGGGGCGCCGCTCACGCCGGAACAGGTGCGGGCATTGGCGGCCCCCACGCGTCAGGAAATCGTCGACGGCCTCGAATCCGCGGGGCCCGGCTCCGTCGCGGCGCTGGCGCGGCTGCTCGGCCGCAAGCCCGACGCGCTTTATCACCACCTGAGGCATCTTGTTCGCGTTGGACTCATCGGCGCGCGCAGCGACGACGCCGAACGCGGGGCGGTGTACGCGCTGCGCGTCCTGCCGCGACTCACCTATGGCTCGCCCGTCCGTCCCAAGGAAATCGCACGCGTCGTGGCCGGCGCGCAGCGCCTTACGTGGCGCGAATACAGCCGGGCGCTGGCGGCCGGCGCAGGCGTCAGCCAAGGGCCGCAGCGAACGCTCTGGGGCGGGCGTGCCAAGGGCTGGGTCGACCCGGACGCTCTGACGCGCGTCAATCAGTTGCTGAAAGAATTGCTGGCGGTCATTCGCGCCGGTCGGCCGGGCCGCGGCACAACACCGCTGTCGCTCAGCTTCATACTCGCGCCGGCAGCGACTTCTTCGGCGGGCGAAGCAAAATTGAAGCGAAAAACGGCGAAGGCGCCAGAGGGGAAATCCACACGAAAGGGCAAGCGATGACGAGTCAGCGCGCATGGGCGATGGCGGCATGGGTGATCGGGCTGACGGCGACGGCACACGGGCAATCCGCGCCGAGCAGTTCGAAAACGACGGACGGCGGCCCGAACCTGACGGCCGGCGATTCCACTTTCGATTCGACCGTGAACCCCGAGATCGAGGTCAAACGATCGAAAACCGGGCAGTTGCTGGTAAAGCCGGTGGTGAACGGCGTCGCGGCCGGCTGGTTCATCTACGACACGGGCGCGGGCATTTGCGTCGTATCCACTCCGCACATCGACAAGTTTTCGCTGCGCACCGACGGCTCGATCGAGGCCTCCGGAGTCGGCGGATCCAGCCATGTTCCGCTGCTGCGGGCAAATAAGCTCGTGCTCGGTCCGCTGACGCTCCGAGATCAGCCATTCATCAGCACCGACCTCTCGTTCCTCAAGCAGCACATGGAAGACGAAATCGTGGGCGTGCTCGGATTTGGCGTGCTGTCGGCCTGCGTCGTCGAAATGGATCTCACGAAGCCGCGCATCGTGCTGCACGACGAAAAGGGCTACACGCTGCCAAGCGGCGAGTGGACGGCCGTCTCGCTGGCGGAGCGCGTGCCGATCGTCACCGCCCGCTTCGAAGGTCGGGAGGGCCGCTTCATGCTCGACACCGGGTCGAACGACGTGGTCAGTTTCGCCGAGCCGGCCGTACGCAGGCTGAAGCTGCTGGACGGACGCGAACTCCGTGACGCCAAGTTGGGCGGCGTGGGCGGATTCATTTCAGCCAGGCGCGGCAGGCTGACTTCGCTCGATCTGGGAGGCATTCACCGCGAAAACGTTGATGCCACCTTCGCGACTGAAGCCCGCCGCAACGCGGCCGGCAACGATCGCGATGGGACCATCGGGGCTGGATTTCTGAGCGACGTAACGCTCGTGCTGGATTACTCAAAGCACCGAATCGGACTGATTCCGCGGAAGAATTGAAGATCGAAGGACGCAAAAACGAAAAACGCTGAGCAGGCGAATTCGGGCCTGCTCAGCGTATTTTTTTTCAGCGACGTGCGCCGCTTACTTCAATCCGTTTTCGATTGAAATGACCTCAAACTCGGCGTCCGAACCCTCAAGCGCCACTGTAACGCGGTCGCCCTGCGTGAGGCCCATCAGCTTGCGGCTGACCGGGGCGCGATAATTGAGAATTCCCCGCTCCACGTCGGCCTCAAACGGCCCGAGGAACGTGATGGTGCGCATGTTGCCGTCCGACGTGCGGCGAAACGTAACGCGCGAACCGACGCCGATCGTCGCGGTCGGCACTTCTTCGGGCTCGATCGTCTGGGCGATCGAGAGTTCGTTATTCATCTGCGCCAGGCGGGCTCGGAGCAGGTCGCGTTCTTCCAGCGCGAATTTGTATTCCGAGTTTTCGCTCAGATCGCCATACGAAGCCGCCTCGCCGATGCGGCGCGCATTGTCGCGCATCGTGACGTTGACGAGCGTGTCGCGCTCTTCGGTTTTCTTCTGCAGCCCCGCGCGCGTGGTGTAGATCGTTTCTGAATCGTCCCACTGCTCGATACGCTTCTGCACAACGCGCCACATATCCGGATGCACATCACGCAGGATGTCGAGCAGCTTGGCCGGCGTGTTGTCGCCGAGCCCATCGAGCCGCTCAAGCTGTCCCCGCAGCGTGATCGCGGCCGGGCCTTCAATTTTCGCAATGGCCAGCCGCGCGAGTCCGAAGTCCTTCAACGAGATCGCCGCCTTGATGCGGTGGCGATAGCGCTTCACCGTCTCCGTCGGCACGAGCAGCGTTCGCCCGAGCGAGGAAAGCGTCAGGATATTCCGCGTAAACAGCTCGCCCTCGGTCGGGAGCTTCAGTCCTTCTTTGTTCGTGGGCCCCTTCCAAAGCCAGTAAGTGACTTCGGGGTACTCGTGAGGCTTTGTGAACGCCGCGTCGATGTGCGGCTGAATTTCCGCGACGCGCCCACCGGCGCGCGCCATCTCCACCAGATCGTCAATCTGGCTGGCCGGCGCGATCGGAATGAGCGCCACGGCGACGCGTGCGGCTTCCTCCGGCCGGGCTGTGCCGAGCGTAGGCAGAACGCGCTCCCAGAGCGCCGCGTCTTCGATCCGGGCAATCAGGGCGGCCGGGTCCGGTGCCTTGCGCAGCATGTCGACGGCGAGCTTCTTGACGTCGTCGCCCTGCAATCCGCACTCTTCGTCCAGCTTCTCGGCCACCAGCGCGCAGCCGAGGGCCTCGACCGGTCGCTTGTCGCCGATGGCCTTGATGAAGTTCACGATGTGGCCGTGGATGCGCTGCAGCGTCTCGCGCGAAGGCTGCTCTTTGTGACTCTTCTTTTCGCGCAGGTAGCCCTCGACCAGGGCCAGCCACTTCTTGGGATCCTTGGCCGCCGTCACCTGGGTCCAAAGCTCGTCCTCGACCGTCAGAGCGACTTCGCGATAAGAGAGCACGACGGGCGAACGGCCTTCCATGACGACGTTTGGATGACGTTTGAGCACGGCCCGTGCATCCGTCCACCACTTGTTCCAGTCTTTTTCGTCGATGTAGCGCGGGCAGAGTTCGCGCTTCAGCAGGTTCTGATCGAGCACGTTTTCGTGCACGCGGATCAGGTCGATGATGACCTTGGCCGGATTGCTCTCGAGCAATTCCAGCAGGCGCTGCGGACGAAGCTGGCGCAGCACGCGGAAATCGTCGGCGTCGACGCGGTCGAACTCGCGCGAAAGCTCCAGCGCCGAGACGGTTTTCGGGCGATTATCGCGGCGCATCGTGATCTGACCGTCGGCCAGCGACACATCGAGCACTTCGCAGACGTGGCCCTCGGTGCGGCTCACGAGTACGTCACCGGCATGCACGTTCAGGCAGAAGTCGAGCAGGCGCAGCGCGTTGCGCGGCGGGCGGCCGCTCTCCAGCCCCGACAGATCCAGAAGCTGATGGAAGCCCGGCGTCTCGCCGTGCACGCGGCGGTAGAGTTCGGCCACGCGTGTGCGAAGCGTCTCACTGTTCAGATCGGCGAGCAGCGCCACCCGGGCGATCGCCAGCGCGGCGGCCGGATCGGTGGCCGAGTCGCGATTCTCCAGTACCATCTGGCCGATGGTGGCGACCTTCTGCGTCAGCGTTTTGCGCTCGAATTGCTGAAAGGAAGTTGCCAGCGTTGCCAGATCCGCGCCGCCTTCGAGCACTTCGAGGCAGCGCTTCTCAAAAGCATCGACGTTGCCATCTCTCGCCAGTTGCATCAGTTCCGACGTCGCCATGCCTGCTCCCGCGATCCGGAGAGAAAGACATTCCGCCGCGCCACGCCGGCCTTGGAGAATCGCAACCACCCGAAGGCGGCGGAAGGCCGAAACGGCGCGAGCGGAATGTTTCTGCTCGTAATCTGGTCAGGATCGTAGGCGAAAAGCGGAATTTCCGCCACAGTCCGAATTTTGAGTCCCGAGCAATCGGAATCTGTAGACTTCGGTTGCTGCTTACTTGGCGTCGTGCCAATTTTCGGCCGTGTGCGCGTCGACTTTCAGCGGGACGCGCAGCGGCATCGCCGAGCTCATCACGACCGATACGACGCCGGCCAACTCGGTCGCCCGGTCGCGCGGAGCCTCGCAGACCAGCTCATCGTGCACCTGTAGCAACATGCGCAGCGGCAGCTTTTCCGCCTGAATTCGTTCATCCAGCCGAATCATGGCGATCTTGATCAGGTCGGCGGCCGAGCCCTGCACGACCGTATTGACGGCCAGCCGTTCTGCCTGAGCACGCAGGGAGCGGTTACGCGACTCGATGTCCGGAATCGGACGTTTGCGGCCTTGAATCGTTCGCACGAACCCATCGCGGCGCGCGTCCTCGATGCATTGATTGATGAAGCCGCGGATGCGCGGATACCGCCGGAAATAGGCGTCGATGAATGCCTGCGCCTCGTTCCGGCCCATGCCGGTGCCCTGCGCCAAACCAAACGCGGTCTGTCCGTAAATCAGGCCGAAATTGACGGCCTTGGCCCGGCCGCGCATCTCGCGCGTGACATCCTCAAGCGCGACGTTGTTGATTTGGGACGCGACGAAAGCGTGAATGTCGCGATCCTCGGCGAAGGCGCGAATCAGCTCCTCATCGCGGCAAAAATGGGCGAGCACGCGCAGCTCAATCTGCGAATAGTCGGCCACGATCAGTAAATCGTCCGGCGTGCGCGGAATGAACGCTTTGCGAATGCGGCGTCCCAGCTCCGTGCGGATCGGAATGTTCTGCAGATTCGGCTCGCTGCTGCTCAGCCGGCCGGTGATCGCACCGGTCTGGTGATAGCTGGTGTGCACGCGACCGGTGCGCGGGCTGCGGGACGCGGGAAGTTGATCGACGTAAGTGCCGCGCAGCTTCTGCAATTCGCGATATTCCAGCAGCACCGCGAGGATCGGATGGTTCGTCTCCGTCGCCAGCGCTTCGAGCGTGTCGGCGTCGGTGGAGCGGGTGGTGCGCGTGCGGCGGACGACGCGCATTTGCAACTTGTCGAAAAGAATTTCGCCCAGCTGCTTCGGGGAATCGAGATTGAATTTCTGTCCCGCGATGCGATGGGCGTCATCGGTGAGGGCGTCGATGCGGCGGGCCATCTCGCGGCTCATCTCCCCGAGAAACGCCGCGTCGAGATTGACGCCGTTGCTCTCCATGCGGGCCAAAACGCGTACCAGCGGCATCTCCGTGTCGTAGAAGAGCGTGTGCAGGTCGCTGCCCTGCAAGGCGGGAAACAGTCTGCATACGAGCCGTGGTAGTCCGCATCTTCGGCCGCGTACTCCAGGATGTGTTCGAGCTGCACCTTGATCATATGCGGCTGATCGCGCCCTTTCCCTGATTAGATCGGTGATCGGAATCATCGTAGCGCGGGAGTTGTGCGCTGCACGATTGAATCCATGCGATAAGAGCCCATCATCGGATCGGCGCACGAAGGCCGCGATCATCGTGTCGAAGAGTGGACCGACAAGCAGCAGCCCCGCCTGCTCCAGCACGATCATGTCGTACTTGATGTTGTGGCCGATCTTCAGCTTGGCCGGATCGGCGAGCGCAGGGGCCAGGGCGTCCCGCAGCTGCGCGAGCGGCGGCGGCTGTCCGTAGATGGAGCGGATCGGAATGTAGACGCCTTCACCATGCTTCCATGCGAGCGAGATGCCAACCAATTCAGCGTCGACCGGATTTACGCCCGTTGTCTCGGTATCGATCGCCAGCGCCGGGCTTTTCTTCAGTTCGTCGGCAAGCCACGCGAGGTCTTCAGGCGTCACGACCATGCGGTACTTGCCGCCGTCCGGTTGCGCGAGTTTTTGCGCGAGCTGCACGTCGATCGCGGAGGAGGCGGCGCGCGGCATGAATTGCGTGCGATCGTCGACCGGCGTATCGGCGTCGACCGCGCTCTCGACGCCATCTGCTTCCGGCGGCGGAAAGAGCAGGTCGGCGTCTTCGGCGGTGGTCAGCTCGGGCGCGCGCGCGGGTGCGGGGCTGTCCGGGTCGGCGGCCGCGCCTTGGGGCAATTGGTCGATCAGGCGGCGAAAACCGAGTTCGCGGAAAATCGGGAGCGCGGCGCTCCAGCGAAACGTCGCGAGATCCGCGCTCGCCAGATCGAGCGCCACGGGTACATCGGTGCGAAGTGTAACGAGCTGCCGCGTACGCTCGGCATTCGGCATGAACGCCAGCACATTCTCGCGCTGCTTCGGCGTCAGTTCATCCGCGTGGGCAAAAACGCCGGCGACGTTTCCATATTTCTCCAGCAGCTTCGCGGCTGTCTTCGGACCGATACCCGGGACGCCCGGCACGTTGTCGGTGCTGTCGCCGATCAGCGTCTGCGCCTCGACGGCCTGATCCGGCCGCCAACCCTTCAGCTCGAAGAGGCGCGCCGGCGTGATCTCTTCGTCCTTCGCCGGGTCGTAGAGCGTGACGTTTTCGTTAAGCAGTTGATCGAGATCCTTGTCGCGACTGACGATGTAGACGTGCGTGTCCGGCGAGGCGATCCGCCGGGCGATGGTCGCGATGATGTCGTCCGCTTCGAAGCCCGGAACACGCAACACAGGAATCCCGACCGCCTGAATAATCGAGAGAATTCGATCAATCTGAATGCCCATGTCCTCGGGCGACGGATCGCGATGCGCCTTGTACTCCGGATAGATCTCGCGGCGAAAGACGGTCTCATCCGACGTGTCCAGCACGGTGACGAGGTAATCCGGCTTCCGGTCGCGGACCAGGTTTAGCAGCATCTGCGAGAAGACGTGCGTCGCGCGCGTCGGCTCGCCAGTCGGGCTCGACAAATTGCCGAACGGCGCGAAATAGGCGCGATAGATCTGCGCGTGACCATCGATCAGATAGATGCTGCGCGGCATGGGCGGATGGTAACGGCGGGTCTCCCAGGCGACTCCGGATGAAACCGAACTGAATGCTCGCCTTGTGACACGCCCACCCGTGGGCCGCAATTACAGCTAACATCTAAAAGGGCGGTTGAAACCGCTGAGCATCGAAGGAGCCGGAAACATGGGAATCTGGTACGCGCCGGCCGCCTTGGGCGTGATGCTGATCGTGGCGGGATTGCTCATCTTCGCACGGCCCGAGCTCCTGGCCTACATCGTGGCGTGCGGACTGATCTTCGCCGGCGTTTCTGCACTCGCCCTTGGCTTGGCGTCTAAGTGGGTCGTTACCTATCGCAAAGCGGAAGAGACGACTCGCAGATGATGTGAGTCGCGGCATCAGCACACGCGGGAAACCAGCCAGCGCAGCACCTCTTTCGCATTCCGGTCCGGTGGAAAAACCGGATACCAAACCCGTATGATCCGGGATTCCTCGCAAAACCAGGCCATGCGACGAATCAGCGTCGTTGGCCCTCCGCTGGCGATTGGAAATTCCATGGTTGAAGCGCATCGGCGAGTGAGCGTTAGATTCGCGTCGCTCAGTAATTCAAACGGCAAGTTCGTCCGTTTTGCGAATTCGAGCTGATACTCCGGGGTCTGGGTGCTGACGCCAAAAATCGCGCACCCGAGAGTCGCAAATTCCGCGGAGAGGTCGCGAAAACCACAGCTCTGCGGGGTGCAGCCTCTGGCCCCGGGAATCGCGTCCCAACCCTCCGGCGCAGGTTGCTCCGGCCGCCCAGTGCGCGGATAGAAAAAAATCACCGCCGGGGCGCGCGCGGCCTCCTCGAGAGTCACGCGCCGGCCGACAGTCGATTCCAGCGCGATTGCAGGTAAGTGCATGCCCGCAAGATGTGCGGCCGCGCCGTCATCGATCGGCTGGGGAAGCTCCGTCGGAAGCTTTGTCAGGTCGCGCATGGCGAAAGTGGAAGGTTCAGCGCTTGCCGGGCCGGCGCTTCGGTCGAGGAGCGGCGTGCGTGCGAGCGGGCTTGGTTTTCTCGCCTTTTTCGATCGCCTCCAGCCCCTCCAGCAGCTCGCGGAAGAACGGCTCCACGTCCGTGACGAGGCCAATCGTCTGGAACGAGCCGCGGTCGGCCAGTTTCGTGAGGGCGGGTGGGTTGATATCCACGCATACCGCCGGAATCCACGCGGGCAAAATGTTGCCGACGGCGACTGAATGCAGCATCGTCGCGACCATCAGCACGAAACCGACCCCCTTGATCGCCTTGCGCATTTCGTCCTGCGCGGCCAGCACGTCGGTGATGACTTCCGGCAATGGGCCGTCGTCGCGCAGCGAGCCGCCGAGCACGAACGGCACGTTGTGCTTGATGCAGGCGGCCATGATGCCGTCCTTGAGCAATCCCTTCTCCACGGCCGCCCGGATGCCGCCGATGCGACGGATCGTGTTGATCGCGCGGATGTGGTGCTCATGCCCGGCGTCCGCGAGCGTGGCCTTATCGAGGTAGACGCCGAGGCTCGTGCCGAAGAGCGCGTGCTCGATGTCGTGCGTGGCCAGGGCATTGCCCGCGAAGAGTACGTGGAGATAGCCCTTTTCGATCAGCTTCACGACGTGGTCAACCGCACCGGTATGTACGATGGCCGGACCGCCCACGAGCAGAAGCTTCGTGCCCGCGCGCTTCACCTCGACCATCATCTGCGCCACTTGGCGGATGATCGTGTGCTTGGGCTTCTCGGTGGAGACCTCGGAGTTCATGAACTCGAAGACACCGCGAGCGCGCTCGCGCTCAAACGGAACGACACGAACGCCGCGCTCGCCGCAGACGATGCGATCGCCTTTTCTCACGCGGACCATCGGTACGCAGCGGAATCGACTGGCCTTTGCGTCGTGCAGAATGCCGCAATCCATTTCCTGATCCTGCACCTCGACCCACTGCCCCTTGTGCCGCACGAGCGTTTGCTGGTTGGTCGTCGAATAGAAATCCTCGGGAAAGGCGGCGTCGAGGTCGGCGGCCGTGATCTCGGCATCCTGCGACGCCTGCCACAGCGCGCCGTGGCGGACGATGACCTTCAACAGGTCCTGCATCTGATTCTGGGTCTCGGTCCGCACCTCGATCCGCGCGTGGCTGCGCTCCTGCTTTGTGCGGCCGATGTGCACCTCGATAATCGTGAATTCGCCGCCGTGCGCAACGATCTCATCGAGCACGGCCCCGAGCGTGCGCGAGTCGATGATGTGACCTTCGAGCGTGACGATTTCAGCGATCATTTCGCAAGCCTCGGGAGCAAGGGTCGCCGCGCCATACGACTCCGTCAATCGTCCGTGGACGCCGGACGGCTGCCCACTGGCCGTGCCGGCTGCGATTTCGCCCGCACCGGAGCGGTGGCCGTGCGGCGTGCCGGTGGTTCTTCGATGTGCGTCACGCCGCCATTCTTCCGGATGATCGAGTCGATGTAGTCG
>JBGAJB010000332.1:0-3573 GCA_044225155.1 Phycisphaerae bacterium
TGGTTGTTCTCCGCCACTCCATAGTAGACGTCGTGCGTGCGTGTCGTGAGCAGCACGCAATTCCCCAGGATTTCTCCCTGAAATTCGCTGGCGCTGCCGTTTCGCTGGCCGTTCGAGATCTTCCCGCTGATTTTGGCCCCCTCGCGCTTCTCGATCTGCATCGTCATCTCGGCTAGGTCGGCCTTGCGCGGGACTTCGATCTGGCCCTTCAGCGACATCCCCGTTGTGAGCCACACCGCCTGTTCGGCCCGCAGCGCGATGTTGAAGACGCCGACGGGATCGTTTCCCCGGCGCCAGGCGCCGTCCTGCACGACGGTGTCACTTACGACGCCATCCAGCTCAGTGTGGTTGGAGGTCTCAAGCAGCAGGCGATCGGCGACGACGTGTCCGTTGAAATCCAGGCCGCGGTTGCCCTCGTCCAGCGGCATGAACAATCGCCCGGTGACGTCCTCTCCCGCGCGCGTCCCGAAGACAATCAGAAGGTCGCCCTGATCTTTGACGGCTTGTCGCGCGCCAACCCAGACCGAACCCGCCTGAATCGCGTCGGCCTTCCCCGCGTTGTATGCGGCCAAGAATCCGCCGAATTGCTTGTTGGGCCGTACCCAACGGCCCGCGATCTGACGCTCCCCGAGTTGCGTGACATAGCGCGTGTGATCCGGCCCTTGCAGCAGCAGGGTCCCGCCGAGCACGATTCCTTTCAACTCCTGGGGAGTAATCCCATGTGCCGGTGCGAACAGTCGCCCTTTGATCGCTTCATCCGCCCGCCAATCAATCGTCAACGTGATCTTGTCCGGTTCGCTGGATTGCCAGACTTCGCGCGTACCGCTCCAGACCGTCCCCGCCTCCAGCAGTTCGTTGGATGCGGCGCTGCGCGCCAGCGTCAGTTGGAGCGCTGCCTCGCGCTGCGTGCAAGTCCCCGCAGCTTGCGAGCCGTCCGCGGTAATCTGATAGCGCCCCTCGCGCGTTTCAAATTCCAGTACCGCGCTTTGCACCGTACCCCGTATCGTCGCCGGATCATTGCTGATGGTCGTGTTGAACAGCCGGCCGTCGAGCTGCGCGCCAGTGCGATGGTCGATCGCTAGCAGCAATTCCGACAAATCGGAAGAGTGGGCCTGCTGCATCTGACCGACGGCGAAGCCGACGTCAAAGAACGCCGCGCCTTCGGCTGGCGGAACTTCCACGGGCGGCACGTTTGGCTTTTCGATCGGTGTCGCCGTCTTGGGCCGCTCGGTTGTGCGGTCGTTCTTTTGCGATTCAGCCGACTTGCTGTCCCTGGCGGCGGGAGTGTCAGCGCTGTCCACGCTGCTCGTCCGCGCGTCGGTCTTCGGCTCCACGGCCGTCGGAGCCGGCGTCATTTTTGTGTGCTCGGTCGGGCGCGTTTCTTCCGAAGAGACACCTGATTCGCCAGGTTTGTGCGTATCAATCTGCGCGACCCTAGGCGGCTCCGACGTCTCCGTTTGGCGCGTTGTTTGACGATCAATCTGCTCCGACATCGGCGCCGCCGCTTGAGTGGAAGCGGCCCGTGGACCGGGCAATTTCGAATCGTTGGTAACCTCGTTGAGCGTCTTCGGCCGAAATCCAAACCAGTACGTCGCCAGGCCAATGACGGCCAGCGAGAGCACTCCCGCTATTAGCGGAACTCTGCGCGGCCGCGGTGCAGGCACCGGAGGCGGCGGGGCCGGCACGCGCGTGGGGTCGAGCAGAACGCGCACGGTGTCGGCCAACCGTTCGATGTGCCGCTCGACCGGCGGCGTGATCGCGTCGAGCCAGTGCGGCGCGCTGATGTAATACTCCATCGCCTTCGACGGCGGCACGTCTTCGATGCGGAAGGGGACAATCGGCATGCCGCGACTGACGGCGCGCTCCACTTCACGCATCACCTGCGGCGATTGGTTCGCGTGCGACGAGAATACGAGCACCAGCACGCGCGCGGCCCCGATCGCCTCGATCAGCGCTTCGGCGTAGTTCATGCCCGGCAAGATGTCGCGCGGCGCGATCCAGCAGCGCAGGCCGCGCCGCTCCAGCAGGGCGCAGACGGCGTTGGCGATTGCCCGATTCTCGCTTGCGTAGCTGATGAAAACGTCGTGTGCCATTGGCTCCCGTGACTCGGCTCAAATTGTACCGAGTCGTCGCGGCGGATTTTGCCACGCGTCAACCCGGATTCCGGCGAGTAGACTCGCCGCATGAATGCAGCTCCGCATCCCTTTGAGGCCGCGATTCGGGCCAAAATTCGTCACGCACCTTGTATTGATTCTCTGGGCATTCAATTACTCGAGTTCGCAGCGGGGACTTGCCGCATTTCCGCCCGCCGCGACCCCGCCTTCGACGGCGTACAGCCGGGATTTCACGGCGGATTGCTCGCCACGGTGGCGGACTGCGCCGCCTGGTTCGCGATCGTCACGCAGACCGGGCCGGACGAGCCGCTGGTCACGACCGACCTGCACGTCCGCTACCTGAATCCGTGTCTCAGCGACGTAATCGCCGCCGCGCGCGTCATCAAGCTCGGCCGCACGCTCTGCCCGGTCAGTGTCGAGCTGTGCGATTTGCAGGGGAAAAGTGTGGCGGTCGCCTCGGTGACCTACATTCGCGTCGCCAATCTCGCCGCCAACCCAGTCGGGAATGATCGTGCCGCAGCCCGCTGACGAACTCGTGCGCATCGCGCGTCGCTTGGCCAAAGGCGTCGACAAGCTGCGTTTCGCATCGCCCGTGGCGCACGTCTACAACCCGCTCGAATACGCGTTCGAGATGCAGCGGCAGTACATCGAGCGCTACGCGCGCTCATCCGCGAAGGCCGTCCTGCTCGGCATGAATCCCGGACCGTGGGGCATGATGCAGACCGGCGTGCCGTTTGGCGAAGTGACGGTCGTGCGCGATTGGTTGCAACTCGGTGCGGAGATTCGGACGCCGCGTCGCGCGACCCATCCGAAGCGTCCCGTGCTCGGGCTGGCCTGCACGCGCCGCGAAGTCAGCGGCCAGCGGCTCTGGGGCTGGGCGGCGCGGCGCTTCGTTTCTCCGGAAAAGTTCTTCCGACAGTTTTTCGTGCTGAACTACTGCCCGCTCGCGTTCCTCTCCGAAACCGGGGCGAACATCACGCCTGACAAGCTGAGCCGCGAGGAACGCGCCGCGCTGCAGGCGGTGTGCGACACGGCGCTGCGCGAAAGCGTGAAAGCGCTTGGCGTTGGGCGTGTCGTCGGCATCGGCGCCTACGCCACGCGCCGGGCGCGCGAGGCGCTCTCCGCCGACCATTCGCGCCATTTTGAGCGTGTCGCCGTCTCGCAGGCGCTGCATCCCAGCCCCGCCAGCCCGGCCGCCAATCGCGGCTGGGAACCGCAATTCGAGCGGGATTTGCTGGCCGCGGGTCTCGAACTGCGTTGACACACGCAACCAGCGGCATTCGGAAATATCCACCGTTTTGGAACAAGCCGGGCCGGGACTGTGTTTTGACAAAATTGTGAACGCGGCGTGTGCCGATTCAATAAGGGGCGCCAGTTTCTAAATGCATCGGCCGGCGCTTTCAGCTAGGTTATGAGTAGGAGTAGAACTCGCGCATGCCAGAAGTCGCACCGCTCTTGC
>JBGAJB010000333.1:0-3564 GCA_044225155.1 Phycisphaerae bacterium
ACGCGACCGCCGCCGCTGAAATCGCCGGACGGCTCGGGCCGGTATCGCTCACCTGGTAGCGAATCCCGCCGTCAGGATTCGTCGAATCATCGAGGTACTTCATCGCGCGGTCGATCACGCGCTTGGGCACCGCGATGCCCGCGTTCTTGCAGGCCCGCAGCGCCTGCACCTGCGTCACGGTTACCGAGCCTTCGTCGCCACCCGAATCCGGCGTGTAGAGCCAGCCGCCGGCCACGCTCTGGCTGCGTGCGGTTAGCTCGATGCCACGCTGCAGCGCCAGCTTGATCTGCGCCGCGCGCTGCGTGTCCTCTTCCGTCCCGTAGCACTCCGCGAGAAAGAGCAGCGCGAAGCCATGCCCGTGCATGCAATGGCTTTCTTCTTCCAGCTGAGCAATGAGTCCGTCGCGCCGCGCGCTCTTCAGAATGAAGGTCAGCGCGCTGCTGACGTTTCGCGCGTACGGCCCCTGCGTCGGCGTGCTGCCGCCGGCGATCAATGCCAATCCCGCGAGCGACGTCATCGCCACGGGATAGCTGCCCACCGAACCTTTCGTGCGCCAGCTTCCGTCGCGATTTTGCTGACTGACGAGATATTCCAACCCGCGGTCGATCGCTCGCCGCGCGGCCGGCGTGATCTCCGGCGGATCGGAACGCGGAACGATTTCCGCCGCCGTCGGCGCGGCGGCCGGACGCGACTGCAATCCGCCCACAATCGGCAGATCGGTTTGCGCTTTCGCCGTACACGCGAACGCGAGTGCCGCCATGAGTGGCAGGCCGAAACGCAACCTCGCAATCGCGCTTCGTCTCATGGAGTCGCCTCCGCCGTCGAGCTCCCGAATCCCAGCACATTTCCCGCGACCTGCACGATCAGCCGCGAAGGCGTCGCCACGAGGAACGTGTCGGACGGCGTATCGATGCTCCGAAACTCCTCGGCCAGCGAACGCGGTTCCAGAGCATTTCCTGTTTGCTTTTCGATCAGCACGATGCGCGGCGGAGGACGGCGCGGCTCATGGGCCCGCTCGCGCTCCAGCGGCGTTTCCACCAGCACGGGGACATACGTCGGATTGCCCGTGAGCTGCGTCAGGTTGAACGTCGACGCGCTCGGCACGTCGCGCCGCCAGCGGACCTGACCGTTGCCGCGCTCCAGCACGCTGATCCGAATCAGCGGCGTTGAGCCGTCGATCGGATCCACAGCGCGTCCTGCCAGCCAAATTGCATCTCCGTCCGGAGCGATCTCCAGCAACTCACCGGCGTCACGCAGAGAATTCGGAAGCACCGCTGCTCCGCTGGCCGCGTTCAATAGCCGCACGCCGTCGTCCGGCGCGCTCGTCGCGAGCACGATTCCCGCATTTTCGAACACACGACGTCCGCGGATCGCCCGCGTCGGCGTACTCCATTGCAAATGAAAGTCGCGCGTCCGGTAGGCACTGAGCAGCAGCGCGTCCGGGGTCGCGGCACTCGCCTCTTCCCACACCAGCAGCGTATCGCCGGACACTTCCGCGTCGCGCACGGCCGGACGTTCCAGCCGCCGGAGCCGATCGCCCGCCGCAGCGTCGATCGCCCAGACCTGGTGATCCTCGCCCAGCACGATGAGGTCGTCGCCGCAAACGCTCAGCGAGGCGATGTTCAGATTCGGAAAATCGCGCTCCCACCAGATTTGTCCGTCCGCCCAGCCGACCAGCGCGACGCGATTGTGGCGCGGCGTGAAATAAACCCCCAGCGACCCACCCGCTCCCTGGCGAGCGAACTCACGCGGGAAACCCGTCCAAGCCGGTACGGGCAATTCCCACAGCCGCCGCCCAGCGTAGCGCTCAGGCCCCAAACCGACGCAAAGCAGTCCGCCCAGCACCGGCACGGCCGCCAGGTGGTCATAGGTCACCATCGGCCAGCTCAAATCGGGCAGCGCCAGCCCGCGATTGATGAGCAGCCGCATTTCCTGCGGGGGGCGCGGCGGCGCGCCATGCACGATCGCGTCTTCGGTCTGCTGGATCGCCAACCCGTCGCCGCCCACGCGCCGCAACTCGATGCGCAGCTTGTCGCGGGCGCGCACCAGCGCCCAGTTCCGCCCGGAAACGCGCGGCGCATGCGGATCCCAGAGCAACTCGCTGAAATCGAATTTCCACTGCCGGGAAAGGCGCGGCCCCAGCGGAGGCCCGGCCGCTTGTATGAGTTTTCGCTGCGTCACATCCAACGCGCTGAGCCGCGCATCGTCCTGCGTCTCCGCCGGCGCGGACCCTAGCGCTGCCAACGTCTTGTGATCGCGCTGGGCGGCTTCAAGATCGCCGAGCGAAAGACTCACTTCCCAGCGCGTCACGGCGAGAGTTCGCCGCTGCTCGGCCGTCAATCGCGTCTCGTCCACGAGCGGCAGATAGCCGGCCGCCAGCTCGGGCGCGACCTTCTGTCCCAATGCGGCGAGTGCTACATCGCTCGCCCAGCGCGTCCCGCGCGTCGCAACGAGTAGCCGATGCATCGCCACGACCGGCTGTGCTGCCTGTCGCGCCGCGGAGATTGCTCGTTCCACGCGCGCGCCCGCGTCCGCCTCGGGAAGTTTCGGCAGCAGCGCCGCGATACGTCGCGCCGCGTGTACCCAACCCGCAAACTGTCGCGTCGCATCCTGCGGATCGGCGACCGTTTCGTCGCCGTTCGAGAGCAACCGCGCAAAGTGAAAATCCAGGGCCTCGGCCGGTCCCGCCGCCTGTTCGATCTGCGCTCCGAGCGCGACCGCCAGTGCTCCGCCGCCGCCGCTGCGGTCAGCAACCTCGCCGGCCTTTCGCAGCCATGCCAAGCGCTGCTTGTCGTCCGATTTTTCCGCCAGACGCTCGAACACGCGCAGCAGCAGTGCCGCCCGGGCGTTCGCCAGATCGGTGCTGGGCGCTTTCTCGCGCTCGATCCGTGCAAGCGCCTGCTCGGGCTTACCGTCAAAGACGTCCGCCCAGCCGGAGACGATTGCCGACCGCAGCAGGTCGCCTTCCGCCGCGAGCCGCTCGGCCGTCTGACGCAATCCGCTGATGCGCGGGTACTTCACGACCTCGCGCGTGGACACCTCAAAGAGCGCGTCAGCCCCGGCGACCAGATTCGCCGACTGCGCCCGCGTCCCGGCTTTGGCCGCGCGCTCGTCCTCCGCGACGACTTTTCCCGTGCGCGCGTCAACCACGACCGTCCCGCTACGCGTCGGCGTGTAGACGCGCCCGTCCTTCAGCACGGGCCGGCCGGAGACTTCCAGCGGCACCGATTTCCAGTGCAGCGGCTTCCCGACCGGATCGTGAATATCGATCGAGCTCAGGTAGGGCCCGCCGACAATCAGTCCGCCATCGGAGATACCGACGACAAACGAATTCTCGCGCCGGTCGATATGCCATCGCTCCTGCCCCGAATAGCGGTTGAGCGCGTAAATACTCGTCGAATCCTGCGGCGCGACGATCAGCAGATCGCCCGCCAGAATCGGCCGATCCACGCCCGATTCCACCGGCTGCTCTTCCGGCTGCCACCAGAGGCGCCCCAGGTGGTGCTCAAGGGTGCTGTCGTAGACGGTCGCCCACTTCCAGGCCAGGTCCTCGCGCTCCAGCGC
>JBGAJB010000334.1:0-3543 GCA_044225155.1 Phycisphaerae bacterium
GAAAGAAATGCGCGGCCGGTTGCGGGAATGGCAAAATCGTGCGCGGCGATGGCGCGGCTTGGCCTAGACCTGGATGCTCAATCCGCCGGCGGTTTCGGGCACATTCACGGCGGGCGGCTTTTCGCTCTTCGCGGTCGAACTGGTCTTGGCCGACTTCGATTGGGTCGTCGGCGTCGTCGGCGCGGCCGGTGCGTCTCCGCGGCGGACCTTGTCGAGGATGATCTCCCACGTCTCGCGCTGATGACGCAGGATGCGTAGCGCGTCGTCCACGGCCTGCAAGTCATGGCGCACATTGGCGTCCACGAGTCGGCGGAAAATGAAGTGATTCAGGGCCAGCATCGGCTCAACCACTTCGGGATTCTTGTCGCGCTGCAGGCCATTGTTCATCTCGATCACGATCTGCTGCGCGCGGTCAAAACCGTTGAAAGCGGCTTCGTAATCGCGCGCCTCCAATCCGGCCCGGCCGCGCTGCGCGAAGCGGATCGCGCCGTCGATCAGCATGAGATGGAGCTGCTCCGGCCCCGCGGTCAGCACGGCGCTCTTCAGATATTCGCGGCTGGCGGCGGCGGCCTGATCCATACCCGACCTATCGGATGGCCGGGCGTGGGTGTGAATTCAGTCCGTCCGCGCAATTCCTGACACTCGCATTCACGGCAGAATTCGCGTGCGCTGCGTCTCGCCGCCGATAATATCTGTCTACGCGGAGGTCTGCCGCGCGCCGTATGGTTTCCCTGGCCGTGCGAGGACCGCAATGACGGAATTGGATTCCGCGCCGCTCAGCCGCTGGGGCAAGCTACTGCGCTTGCAAGTTGATCTCTATCACCTGTGCGCGCGGCGTCTGCATGAGAACAATCTGATCGCGCTGAGCGCGGCGCTCTCCTTCCGCACGATCTTCGCACTCATTCCGCTGCTCATCCTCGTCTTCCTGATGCTGAAGGCGATGGGCGTCGTCGACGACGGAAAACGCGCGCTGCGGGATTTCCTCGTGACGACCGGCATGGCGCAGATCGTCGCCAGCGAAGCGCCGCCGCCCCCGCAATCGGGAAAACCGGGCGAGCCGCTGAACACGCCGTCTCGGGAAATCAACGGGGAGACCGGCGCGCACGTGCTGCGCAGCGTGACCTCGCGACCGAACGGCGAAATGGGAAGATCCGTTCCGACGACGACCGAGAGCGAGCCAAGTGCCTCTCAACCGGCTGAAGAAGTCGCACCGCAGTCGGTGGTCTTCAGCGTGGCCGACCAGATCGCGTCGCTGGTCGAGCGTGTCGAGCGGCAATTGACGGTGCGCCGCGTCGGACCGATCGGGGTGCTGCTGATGATCTGGACCGCGCTCGGATTCCTGATGACGCTGGAGGAAGCCCTCAATCGCGTTTTCGGTGCGCCGCGCAATCGTTCGGTGGCACGGCGCATTCTGCTCTACTGGACGGCGCTGACTTTAGGGCCGCTGGCGATCGTTTCCGTGAATTACCTGGGCCGCTATCTGGTGGAAGTCTTCGAGCACGTTCCGGGTATTTCCGGCGTAGCCCTGCTTTTCGACTGGGCCGCGCCGATCCTGGTCGGGATGATCGTGGTGGCGATGCTCTACAAGCTGATGCCCAACACGCGGGTGCCGTTTCGGTCAGCCTTCTGGGGGGCGGCGTTGACCGTGCCGGTCTGGATGATCGCGCGCTGGGGCTTCGCGATTTACGTGGAGCGCTTCGTGCTGCCCGGAAACGTGTACGGCGTGCTGGGCGCCATTCCACTGTTTCTATTCTGGCTGAACATCTCCTGGTCGATCTTCCTCTTCGGTGCGGAGATCGCGCACGCCGCGACGAATCTCGGGCGCCTGCGGGCGGAGCAAAATGCCGAGAACCTGCTGCTCGGCCCGACGGATTGGCTCACGATCGCGGCCGCGATCGCGCGACGTTTTCACGCGGGCGAAGGACCGGCGCGGCTGGATCAGCTCGCGGGCGATGCGCGGATTCCGGAAGAGTCCGTGCGCCGCGTGCTCGAGCGGCTCGTCGCATCCGGCTTGTTCTGCGAGACGGGCGAGGAAGACCCGAGCACTCCGGAGGATGAGCACGGCTACATCCCCACCCGTCCGCCCGAGCGCATCGCCGTGGCCGATCTGCTGAACCTTGCGGACTCGCGTTCGATCGAGGCGTCCCCGGAGCTGCGGGTGCTTTACGACCGTATGCGCGAATCCCTGAATGGGGCGACGCTGGCGCAGCTTGTCAGCGCCGCCTGAGCCGGCCGCCGATCGCGCACGATCCGTTTTCTGAATGCCTCGGCCGTCTCCGGGCGTCATTCACGGTAGATCGGAGAAATCATGTCGCTTGGCAATAAAAGCGCTTATGCGCGGCTGCGCGCATTCGCGATCCTCGTGTCCTGTTGCCTTGTCACCGTCGCGCGGTCCGAGGATCAGCCGCCGGAACGGGACGATCTGACCGCGCGCGCGCAAGCGCGGCTCGATGCGTGGCGTGAGCGTGTGAAGGCGCCGGGTGCGACGGCCGCGGTCATCCTGCCGGGCGGCAAGGTCATCTCGATTGCCAGCGGGGTAGCACGGAAATCGACGGGCGCGCCGCTTAAGCCGGATGCGCGCATGCTGGCCGGGAGCATCGGGAAAACCTATGTCTCGGCCGTCGTGCTGCAACTCGTGGAGGAGGGCAAGCTCGATCTGGACACGCCGATCGGCAAGTGGATCGGCGGCGAACCGTGGTTCGGACGGCTGCCGAATGCGTCGGCACTTACGCTGCGAATGCTGATGCGCCACACGAGCGGGATCGAGGAGTACGTCGAGAGCGAGCCATTTATCGCGGCGCTGCAGAAGGAGCCGCAGCGGCGGTGGAAACCGGAAGAACTGGCCGCGTTCATGTTCGACAAGCCCCCGCTGTTTCCGCCGGATAAGGGCTGGTCCTACGCAGACGCGAACTACATCGTCGTCGGCATTGTGATGGAAAAGGTCACCCGCCAACGCATTTTTGACGAAGTCACGCGGCGCATCGTCGACCGCTACAAGCTGACCGACACCTATCCATCCGAGCGCCGCGAGCTTCCGGGGCTCACGTGCGGGCATAGCGCGGAGTGGAGTCCGTTTCCGTGGAAGGGCGAAACGATCACGGATGGGAAATTCGTCTTCGATCCGCAGTGCGAGTGGTGCGGCGGCGGCATGGTGAGCACGTCGCGCGATCTGGCGCGCTGGGCCAAGGTGCTTTATGACGGGGACGTGCTGAAAGCTACGACGCGTGCGGAGCTACTGAAAGGCGTAAAGGCGAAGACCGGTCCGAACGATGAGTACGGCCTGGGCGTGATTCTCTGGCCGTCGCCGCATGGCCGCTGCATGGGCCACGCGGGCTGGTTTCCGGGCTACCTGTCGCAGATGACGTGGTATGCCGAGAAGAAAATCGCGGCGGCGATGCAGACGAACTGCGACGAGCGTGAGGCGGCCACCTCGATGCGCGCCGCGCTGGACGACATTGTGGGAGCGGTGCTGGCCCTGGAAGATTCAGTGACCGCGCACTAGCGGTTGTTCGTTGCGCGGTTCCAAAGAGAATCGGGGCGCGT
>JBGAJB010000335.1:0-3530 GCA_044225155.1 Phycisphaerae bacterium
GGCATGTGGTTCGCGATCGTGACCGGATTGCACGGCTACCTTGGCCATCAATTCGAGCCGATGGGAGTATTTGAAAGCTATCTCGCCCGCATGGCACCGATCCACGCCGACCCCGCGCAATCGATTGGTATCGGTCTTGCACGAATCATTGCCGTGGGGATCGTCTACGGTGTGGCGACTGGCGTGCTTCAACCGCGAAAAGAATTGGCGCCTGCGGCGACGCAGACGACGGCCGCATAGCCCCGCGCGAAATGGCGGCTACTCGACGCTGACAAACTTGCGAATCCCCGCTTCGAGCAGATCGGCATTGGCGGGGCGGGAGAGATCGATCGGTAGAAACGAGCCGTGGTTGTGATCGCTCGCGAGAATGATCAGGCGGCCGATGCGATTCGAGCCCGTTTCCTGCGGCGTGTGGCCGACGATGAAGCACTCGACGCCGATGCGACGCGCGAAGTAGTCGATCATCTCGGCCGGCTGGAAGCGGCCCCAGACGAGTCCGTAGGCCGCGCCGCCGGGTCGCAGATCGTCCGCCGTCGGTTCGCGGTCAAAGACATTGAGATCAAACGTCGCGAGCGCGAGCGCGTCGGGCAGGCTGTGCGAGAGAAAAATCCCGGACGCGGTGCGTCCGGCCAGCGGCAGGGCGGCGATGTACTCCTTCACGGCGCTCAGCACCTGTCCGGCGGCCGGACCGTAGCGATAGGCCACGCCGCGCTCGAAATCGAGCAGGACCGAGCGGCCGCCCTTCGTGATTTCCTGACCGGTGAGCTGGGCCAATTCGTGATTCGACTGCATCATGAAAACGTTGTCGGGGAATTGAACCTTCCAGGCGGCCGCCTTCACGAGCAGGTCGATCGAAAGGTCGAGTTCGCCGGGTGACAGCTCTTTGTGAATCAGCTCGTGAAGCATCACCATGCGGGCCGGGCTGCGTTCGAGATTGCAGAAGCGCTGGAGTTTCTCGAAATTCTTCAGATTGCCGTGCATGTCGCCGGTCATGACCAGTTGGCCGGCCGAGCCGAAATTCAGCAGGCTGCCGCGGCGCAGCGGATCCTCGCGCAGCAATTGAGCCGCTTCCCGCAACGTCATACAGGCCTGGGCGGCCGCGTCCAGCATTTCCGACACGCTCACCTCGATTACGTCGCCTGACGCTTCTTGAGCAGCATTTTCACCATGTCCAGCCGCGAAAGAACGACTGACATTTCGCGCGGCCGGCTGCTCGGCTCCATTTCGCAGCAGTCGCTGACGAGTTGCGAGAGCGGCAGGGGGATATCGGGATTCACGATGTGCGGCGGATCATTGCCGACGCGTGATTCGAGTTCGATTTTCTTCGTGGCGGCGGGGGCGCTGCTCATGAGCGTGCGGAACCATTTGCCGGTGAGCACCCAGTACATGGTCGCGCCCAGGTTGAATACATCGGTGCGCTGATCGATCGGATGGCGCAGCACCTGCTCGGGGGCCATGTAGTCGGGAGTGCCCTGGACCCGCTCCTTGCGGTGGCCGAGCGGACAACTTTGCCCGAAATCGATGATCTTGATCTGTCCGCTCTCATTCAGCAGAACGTTATTCGGCTTGATATCCGCGTGGGCATAGCCGACGCGGTGCAGGGCGAGCAGCCCTTCGGCGACCCGGACAAAGATGTCGACCAGGTCGGGGATCGTTACTTTCTTGCGATCCGTGGCGAGCCGGTTTTCGAGCGTCTCGCCCTCGAAGTACTCCATGATGAGGAACAGCTCGGCCGTCTTCAGCCAGCGCCGGATGCGGACGAGTTCCAGGCATTTTCGCAGGTAGGGCGAATCGAACTTGCTCGCAACCTCATGCTCAAGCTCGGCTTGCGCCAGGAAGCGATCGTCGTCGGGGCCATGGCGCACGACATGTTTGACGGCCACGATTTCCCGCGACGTGCGTGCGCGAGCCTGATAGATCACCGCCCCGGCGCCCTTGCCGATGCGGGTGATGATTTCATACCCGGGCAACTGTGCGAAGCTGCGCGCCATCCGACCTGCCGCGGCGACCTCGGGACCAATTCCGGACTGGGTCAGCCCGGTCCGACCGCGCGCCACGGGCCTGTGCCCGGCGCGGAAACGCGGATCATAACGGTTCGCCCGAGCACTGCGAGTGCGGCGGGCGAAACAGGATGAATCTTTGATTACCGATTCGTGCTGGTCCGTGAATTGCCGCATCGGATTTCGGTCGATATAAGAGTCGGACGAATGCGCGGTCGGCGGGAAAGCCGGAGCGCGCGGTTTGGACTCGGCCCGGGAGGTTTCGCCATGATGAGCGATCGCGTCAAGCAGATATTGAGTTGGTATGAGGCGGATAACGGCGGGGTGCTCGCGAACCTGCGGCGCATGCTCGGGACCGGCACCCTCCGCGACACCGGCAAGATGGTCATCCTGCCCGTGGATCAGGGCTTTGAGCACGGCCCGGCCCGCACTTTCGCGCCGAATCCGCCCAGCTATAACCCGCATTATCACTTTGAGTTAGCGCTCGAAGCCGGCTGCAATGCTTATGCCGCGCCGCTCGGATTCCTCGAGGCGGGGGCCCGGACCTACGCCGGCGAGCTGCCGCTCATCCTGAAGCTGAATAACAACGATTCGCTCTACAACAATAAGAACCCGAGCCAGGCCATCACCGGTTCCGTCGAACACGCCCTGCGGCTCGGCTGTGCCGCCATCGGCTACACCATTTATCCCGGGTCCGCGAACTCGCAGAATCAGTACGACATCCTGGCGCAGCTCGCGGCCGAGGCGAAACAGGTCGGTTTGGTGGTCGTCGTCTGGAGCTATCCGCGCGGCGAGGGCCTCAGCAAGGAAGGCGAGACCGGCATCGACGTCACGTGCTATGCGGCGCAGATCGCGTGCCAGCTCGGCGCCCACATCGTGAAGGTTAAGCCGCCGACCGACTTCATCGAGCAGGCGGAGGCGAAGAAGGTCTACGAAAAGCAGCAGATTCCGATCAAGACGCTGACCGAGCGGATTCGACACGTCGTGCAGAGTGCCTTCGACGGCAGCCACATCGTGATTTTCTCCGGCGGCGCGGCCAAGGATGAGTCCGCGATTATCGACGAGATCAAGAGCATTCACGCCGGCGGCGGTTTCGGCTCGATCATGGGCCGCAACGCGTTCCAGCGGCCGAAGAAGGAGGCGCTGGCGCTGCTAAAGAAGGTGATGGATATCTACGCGACGAAGGTTTAGGGCCCGCAATTGCGCTTTGCTGGCGCAGCACGGGGTTAGAATTTGTTACGCAGAGGGCGAGGCTCACATCGAGCTGCGTGATGGGCGCAACTGCTCATCACGGCTTGGCGAGAACCTTGCCCTCTTGGCCTTTCTGTTATCGCGGTTGCGTCGGGGCTGTCGATTCTTCGCGGTTTCCGCGCGCTGGGCTGCGATTTTCGTTTGGTCGCGGCTGCGTATCGCGTGAGGAGCGCGACGGGCTGTCGCCGCGCGACTCCGGTGCGCCGGCCGGCGACGACGGTGGGGCAGCGCCGCCGCTGGGCTTGACGGCGATGTAATACAACTCGCCTTCTGCGCCGG
>JBGAJB010000336.1:0-3513 GCA_044225155.1 Phycisphaerae bacterium
ATCATCAGATATCCGCCGGGAGTGAGCTGCTTGGCGAATTTGTTTACCAGCGTTTGCTGCGTTGGCTTGTCAAAATAGATCATCACGTTGCGGCAAAAGATCACATCCATCTGCGGCAGTGGAAATGAGGCGGACATGAGGTTCAGGCGCGAGAAAGTGATCATGGCGCGCAAATTCGCGTTGACCTGAAAGCTCTCTTCTCCGCCCTTCTTGAGCTTGGTGAAGCAGCGCTGCCGCAGCTCAGCCGGCACGTTGGCGAGTTGCTGCGTCATGTAGACGCCGGCTTGCGCTTTTTCCAGCACGCGGGTCGAGATGTCGGAGGCGAAGATCTTGACGCCGGCGGACTTGAAGCCGCGCAGCACGTCGTCGCAGGTCATCGCGATTGAGTAGGGTTCTTCGCCGCTCGAGCACGCGGCGCTCCAGATTTTCACCTGGTTGCGATTGCCGCGGCCGGTTGTCCACCATTTCTTGAGCAGTTCGGTCAAAAACTCAAAGTGCTTGTTCTCGCGGAAGAGGTGCGTCGTGTTGGTCGAGATCGCGTCGATCAAGAGCGTCAATTCCTGGCCGCTCGCGTCGCGCCGGGCAAATTCGATGTATTCGCCGTAACCGGCGAACTTACCGTCGCGGACGCGCTTCGCGAGGCGCGAACGCACAAGCTGCATCTTCTGCTCGCCGAGATTGATTCCCACCTGATCGTAGATCAGCTTGCGAAGCTTTTCGTACTCCGCGCGCGTCAGATCGGCGATATCCGTCGTGAGTGCCATGCTTCCCCTCCGCTCAATTCTCCGCGTCGCCGGTGATGCGCTCGTGCCGAAAGATGACGGGCGCGGAGTTCACGGACAGTACGAAGTCTGAGTTTTCCGGCCGCGGCATTTCTAAGATTGACTCGACCTGGGGGATCGAGAGATTGAAGACGGCTTTCTTGCCGTACCACGCCGTCACGGCCTGACCCGCGACGACGTTCATCAATTCGCCGAGGGCGTCGTCGGCCGACTTCGCGGAGTCCGGATCGCGCGGATCGAGCCCAAGGAGATTCGCGCAAAGCTGGACGGCAAATTCGGGAGTCGCCCAACAGGTTAGCTCCCCGCGCACAGGTCCCATATAGCGCACCGTGCAGCGGAGCCACGGCGCATCGGCGGGCGGCGTTGACGGTACATCGTCGGAAATCAGAAAGGCCAGATCACCAAGAACGTCGCTCGCGATCGTCCCGAGTTCCGGCGCGATCACGTGGGTTGTTGAATTCGTATCCACCAGCAAGACTCCTGCGTCCACACATTCGTCGCGCGCGCGATGCGCGACCGACAGCGCGGCTCTAGAGTGAGATCGGATGAACCAGCGGGCGGATGGAGCAGGCGAGTGAGAAGCGCGGCTACAATCGCCTGTTATCGGCAGCCCAGCGGGCGGAGTGGAAGCGTGTTCATCAAATCCATCTTCCTTATCTGCACCAGCGTGACCGCCGCGAATCTCGCTCACGCCGCGATTTCTCACCAGACATCGCAGCCGGCTTCCCATCCCACATCTCGGCCTTCGCAACAGCAAGTCGATGACTGGCCGTTCTTTCGGGGTGATTTGGCGCAGACCGGCGTCGCGCGCGAGGAACTCCCGGACGAGCTACGCGTGCGCTGGAAAGTCGAGTTGAAGGAACCGATCGAATCGACGGCCGCGATTGTCGGCGACACGGCCTATGTGGGCAGCGACGACACCTACCTCTATGCCCTGAATCTGAAAGATGGCGCGATTCGCTGGAAGTACAAGGCGACTGACGCGATTAAGGCTGGACCGACGGTCGCGTCGGGCACGGTCTATGTCGGCGACGAAGCCGGCGTGGTGCACGCGGTTGATGCGGCTGCGGGTTCACAGAAATGGCGCTTCGACACCGGCGGCAGCATTTACTCGTCGGTCGCGCCGTACGGCGACCGGCTCTATTTCGGTTCCTATAACGGCAAGCTGTACTGCCTTTCTCCCGCGGACGGAAAAGAAATCTGGAGCCTCCAGACCGGCGACAAGCTGCACGGCACACCCGCCCTGATCGACGACAGCGTCCTCGCGGCCGGGTGCGATGGTGCGTTGCACGTCGCCCAGGCAAGCGACGGGAAACAGACGCACGAACTCCGGCTCGGGTCCGTGACCGGCTGCTCGCCGGCCTGCGTCGGGACCAACGTCTATCTGCCGACGCAGGGTTGCCAGGTACTTGCGATCGACTGGAAGGCCGAAAAGCTGCTCTGGATTTTCGAGGACAAGGAGCGTCAATTTCCCTATCAGGCGTCGGCGGCCGTCAAGGACGACATCGTCGTCATTGCCGGACGCGACAAACGCATTCGCGGGCTGGACGTGAAGACGGGACAACAGAAATGGGATTTCGTCACGCGCGGCCGGATTGACGGCTCGCCGGTGATTTCAGGTAAGCGCGTCTTCGTGCCCGGCGGAGACGGAACTCTCTACCTGCTCGATCTCGCCACCGGCCACGAAATCTGGAGCTTCGAAGCCGGCGGATTCGGGGCGTCACCGGCGATCGCGCACGGCCGACTGGTGATCGGCTCGCTCGACGGCGTGATCTACTGCCTGGGGGCGAAGTAGTGCAGACGATTCTGGAGCGCATTGTCGCACGCAAACGCGAAGAACTCCGGGAGCGACGCCGAGCGCGCTCTGAGGCGAGCTTGCGGGGCGAAGCATCGCATGCCGCGCGCGATTTCGCGGCGGCGCTCCGCGGGCCGGGGCTGTCCGCGATCTGCGAGATCAAACGCCGCTCTCCGTCGAAAGGCGTCCTGCGCGAGCCGCTCGATCCGCCGCAGGTGGCCGAGTCGTACGCCAAGGGCGGTGCGGCCGCGCTCTCCGTGCTGACCGACAAGGATTTCTTCGGCGGGAGTGAAGCGGACCTGATCGCCGCCCGGCGGGCCGTCGAGCTTCCCGTACTGCGTAAGGATTTCACCATTGATCCGTATCAGGTCTGGGAAACCCGGGCGATCGGCGCGGATGCGATCCTGCTGATCGTGCGGATTCTTTCCGACGCCCAGATGGGCGAGTTACTGGCCGTCGGCCGGGAAGCGGGTCTCGCGGCGCTGGTCGAAGTGCACGACGAGCGAGAACTCGATCGGGCGGCCGAAGCCAAGGCCGAAATTCTGGGTGTGAACAACCGAAATCTTGATGATTTCACGGTTTCTCTCGAAACCTCGCTCCGCCTGCGCGCCCGAATGCCGGCGGACGTCGTGGCTGTTTCGGAGAGTGGCATCCGCACGGCCGATGATGCCGCGCGGCTGGCGAACGCGGGCTACGACGCGATTCTCGTGGGCGAATCGCTGATCACAACGCCCGATCCAGGCGAAACGCTCAAACGCCTGCTCGCGCGATGATCTGGGTTGCGGGCGTGCAACTCCCTTTTCGTATCTGTTAGCGTGGGTCGCGTAAGATCAGGGCGTGATACACCTGACGCGCGAGGTGCGCTTTTCCGTCGACCGCGACTGGGCTGGGCACATCGAGTTTTCACGCCCGGTGACGAACTCCTGGGGCGGTTGG
>JBGAJB010000337.1:0-3499 GCA_044225155.1 Phycisphaerae bacterium
GCCAGCGTGATGCCTTGCTTTTTCGCGTACGGCGGCTGGCAGCACGCGCTTTGGATGGCCGGCGAGGTGCGCGCGCCCCGGCGCGTGTTGCCGGTCGCGATCATCGGCGGCGTTTTGCTGGTCGTCGTCGTTTACGTCTCGGCGAACTGGGCGTATCTGCATCTCCTCGGATTTGCGGGAGTCACCGGCAGCAAGGCGCTCGCAGCCGACGCGGTTGGTGCGGTTTGGGGCGATTCGGGGCGCCGATTGACGGCCGCGGCCGTGCTCATTTCCGCGTTCGGCGTGCTCAACGCCCAACTGCTCTCCGGCCCGCGGCTGATCTATCGCATGGCCTGCGACAGCAAATATCTTTCACCCTTGGCGCGCGTGTCGAAGTTCGGAACCCCGATCGGCGCGATTCTCGTTCTGGGAACGCTGGCACTCGTGCTGCTCTTCGCGCTCGGCAAAGATCGCGCGGATACGCTGGTCAGTGCCGTCGTGATGATTGACGGCGTGTTCTTCGGCCTGACGGGACTGTCCGTTTTCCTGCTGCGCCGCTCGCAGCCGCAGCGTTTCGCCGGAACCGGCACACTCGGTTATCCCATCGCCCCGGCCTTGTTCGTGCTGGGCGAGTTCGCGCTGCTCAGCGCGTCGGTCTACAAGGACGCTTCCGGGACGGCCTCGTTGATCGCCGGTGGATGGATCGCCGCCGCCGCGCTTAGCTACATGCTGCTCTTCCGCGGTCAGCCCGCCGTCGCGACCTCCCGCGAATAACGCTCGGGCTGACGGCCGGGGCCTTGGATCCAGACCTGATTGCGTCCGTTCTGTTTGGCGCGGTAGAGCAGTTCGTCCGCGTCCGCCATCAGTTCGCGCGCACTCTCGTGTTCGGGGTAGAGCATGGCGACGCCGAAACTTGCCGTGACGTGAAGCGTCCCGTCGTTCACGACGATTGGAGTGGTTTCGATCGACGTGCGCATGCGCTCCGCGAGCGCGCCCCCTCGGGCGCCGTCGCCTGGAATGAGCACGGCGCAGAACTCCTCTCCGCCGTAGCGACCGATCAGGTCGTAGGAGCGCGCCGCGCGGCGGCACGTCTGCGCGATGGATCGAAGCACCAAGTCCCCGGCCGCGTGGCCGTGTCGATCGTTGACCTGCTTGAAGTGGTCGACGTCGATCATGATGCAGGCAAGGGGGGACTGCTCGCGACGGGCCTGATTCCAGGCTTGGTCCAGCCGCTCGAAGAAATAGCGCCGATTACAGAGGCCCGTAAGATCGTCAAAGTTGGCCAGTTCCTCGAGGCGGCGATTGAGCGTGACCACTTCCTCGTGCGAACGCCTAAGATCGGCGTTGCGTGACGCAAGCTTTCGCTGCAACTCGCTCAGCCGGAGTCCGCCGCGAACGCGCGCGAGAAGTTCCTCGGCGTGATAGGGCTTGATGAGGTAATCGTCCGCGCCCGCCTCCAGTCCGGACACGACGTGGTGCTTTTCGCTGTTGGCCGTCAGCAGGATCGCATACGTAAATCCAATTTCGTTGTCTTCGGAGAGTTTGCGGATTCGACGGCAGAGTTCGAGACCGTCAAAGCCCGGCATCATCCAATCCGCGACCACCAGGTCCGGACGGACGCTCCGGATGGCTTCATATGCAGCAGTTCCATCGGCCACGGCTGTGACGGCATACCCCGCGCCTTCGAGCTGCCGTTGCAGGAGCGCACGGAGCTCATCCTGATCCTCAGCGATAACGAGGTGCGGACGTAGTGACATCCTTCCCTTTCTGGGCGGTGATCCAAGGTGGTCATCGGTTCACTTTGTTAAGGTCTGTTGCGACCGGCTGTAAAAGGCCTTACGTCGCGTGCTGCGGCATCCCAAACGGGGTTAGACGCCGCGTCAGTTCTTGGCTTCGTTCCGGTAAGCTGACAGGATCACCATGGGCGCTCGACAGGAATGGCTGCTTCCGGCGAGTGGAATGCCGGCTTCCGGGCCACTGGCGCGTGTCGCCGTTTCATTACGAACATTTCAGCCAATCACCTACCAGATTCCCGCTGAGCTGGAGGCTGCACTATCGGTCGGAGCTCGCGTCGAAGTCCCCATTTCGCGCCGGCGTGGAACGGCGCCGGGATGGGTGATCGATGTTTCTCACGGCGCGTGGAAACACACGCATCTCTCGGTCACGCGCGCCATCGTCGGTGAGGCGGGTCTGTCGCCTGCCCTCGTGCGTTTGGGCCTCTGGCTGGCTGATTATTACCACTATCCGCCGGGCTTGACGCTCGACGCGCTCTCTCCGCTCGTGACGCGAAAAAAGCGCACTCGAAGCGTGCGGTACGTTGCGCTCGCGCCGGACGCGAGAATTCCGGACGGCCTGCCGGATCGTCAGGCGGCCGTCCTGGCGGCGGTGGCGGCTGGGCCGCGGCAGCGCGCGGAATTGCTGCAGTCAGGGGTCTCGAGCGCCACGCTGCTCACACTGAAACGGAAACGTTTCATCGAAATCACCGATCGGGCGGAGCTCGTCGAGCCCTCGTCATCCGGACTGAATGAGAGCGAAATCGATTTTGCGCCCCAGCCGGAAGATGAATTCGCGTTGACCCAAGATCAACTGGACGCCATCGCGCAACTCGAGGCTCAGGTGGAGTCGGCGCGATTCGCGGCCCTGCTGCTTTTCGGTGTGCCCGGCAGCGGGAAAACCGAGGTTTATGTGCGGGCCGCGCGAGTCGCCGTCTCAGCGGGCAAGCAGGTGATTCTGCTGGTGCCGGAGATCGCGCTCGCGACGCAGCTCGTCGCGCGCCTGGCGCGACGCTTTCGCCGCGTGGCCGTCCTGCACAGCCGCATGACACCCTCGGCGCGTGCGGCCGCGCACGCGGCGATCGCAAACGGCCGTGCGGATGTCGTGATCGGTACGCGCACGGCGGTCTTCGCGCCCACGACGCGGCTGGGTCTAATCCTCGTCGATGAGGAACAGGAGGGCAGCTACAAGAACCAGACCGCACCTTATTTCCACGCGCGGGATGTGGCGCTGAAGCGCGGACAACTCGAAGGCGTGCCAGTCGTACTCGGGTCGGCGACGCCGTCGCTCGAAGCGTGGCACAACGCGGCCCATCTCGATTCCTGGCGATTGCTGCGGCTGCGGCAGCGCGTGCCGGGGGCGCGCCTGCCCGCGGCGCGATTGATCGACATGAGCAAGCCGCAGCTCGGGCAGGTCGGTCGGTTGCTTTCGCCGGAATTGCTGGACGCGCTGCGGGAGACGTTCCGCGACGGCGCGCAGGCCATCCTGCTGCACAATCGGCGCGGCTACGCACTGGCGCTGCGCTGTGAAACCTGCGGACTTCCCGTGCTTTGCGATCGCTGCGGCGCGCAACTCGTGCAGCATCGCACCGGCGGCGGGTTGAAGTGCCATCGGTGCGGCTGGCAGCGGCCGATGCCGGCCCACTGCCTCGATGAAACCTGCGGCGGGCGTTTGCGTCGCGGCGGTTTGGCGATTCAGAAG
This sequence comes from Phycisphaerae bacterium, assembly GCA_044225155.1. Lineage (GTDB taxonomy): Bacteria > Planctomycetota > Phycisphaerae > UBA1845 > Fen-1342 > CAYMBL01. The sequence continues at coordinate 3,454 of JBGAJB010000337.1, forward strand.
CTGGAAGAGGAACTCAGCTACGCGCTGCCGAAAGCGCGACTGTTGC
>JBGAJB010000338.1:0-3488 GCA_044225155.1 Phycisphaerae bacterium
GTCCGTGCAGCGACGATCAAAGGCTACGCGCACATTCGGCATCGCCCGCGCCGCATCGATCGTGATCGTGTTCAACGACCCGCGCGAAACCGAATAAATGCAGCGCGCCGGGTCCTTGTCATAGGGTTGAAACGTGATCCCGCCACCGGGCAGATGCAAGCACCGGCCGCGCATCGGAACCGCGGCCGCCAGCACCGGCTCCGCCAGTCCGATTTGTTCCAAGGCATGAATTCCACGCACCGATATCGCGAGATTGATCGAGCGCCCGCCGGCCGTGAAATTTCCGGACGTAGGATCCGCACGCCGCTCATAGAGCGCGACCGAAAAGCCTGCACGTCCGAGATGAGCGGCGAGCAACGCACCCCCGAGGCCGCCCCCGATAATTGTGAACGCAGGTTCCATGGTTGAGAAAGATTACCAGCCGATCGGCGCCGTCGACACGTAGCAGATCTGCGAATTCGCGCTCGTGCTGGGCCGTTCACAGCTCAGTGACGATACACAAGTCGAGGGCGTCGGGCGGGACCGACTCAGTCGCGGGGTATTTCACGATGTCGCTTGGGGCGGATTCCCGGAATCGCCTGCACGCTGCCCTAGTCGCAGTATCGGATCTGCTCGACCATCAGGAACCCCAACACTATCAGCCGCGCAACGGCAAGATCGAGCGGTGGCGCTTTCGCCCCAGCTTCGTTCAATTGCAACTCAGTGGCCAGGGCGGAACCGACGTCACGCTGCCGGTGGCCGGGCGCGCCTTATCCCCACAGACGCTTTGGTGTGTCGCCAACTTGTTCGTCCATCCGGGGCGGGCCGGTGCGATCCACCTGCACACCCCCAGTCGCACGCTCCAATCGCTATCCGGCCGCATCGCCAACTGCCGCTATATCGCGCAGCGTGCGCACGAAGTGGAATTTCGCTTTGATTCAGCGATTGATGTGGGTTTGCTGATTCCCGATGCGGTCGAACGCCGCGTCCTGATCGCCGATGACGAGGACCTCGGTCGCGCCCTCAGCGAGCGCTTGCTGCGAAAGCTCAACGCCGATGTCGATGCCGTCTCGGGTGGCGCGATGGCCGTTGAAAAAGCGCGGGCCACAACGTACGACGTGATCATCCTCGATATCGAAATGCCGGAGATGAACGGCTTCCAGACTTTGAGCGCCTTACGCGAGGCGGGCGTCTCGGTGCCGGTTGCCGCGCTGACGGCGCACAACTCAGTCGAGATGGAAAAGAAGTGTCACGACGCCGGATTCGACGCGATGATGCCCAAGCCGGTCTCAGTCGACAAGCTGCGCGTCCTGCTCAGTCTCGCCGGCCGTCAGCCGCTTATCAGCACGCTCGCGAATGATCCGGATCTGATCGATCTCATCCGCGGATTTGTCGCTGGCTTGCCCGACCGTGTCGCTGCTTTACGGAAGTTGATGACGAACAGCGACCGCGCGGGCCTGCTGAACCGATTGGCTACGCTGCGTTCCGACGCAACCGGGCTCGGCTACGCGCCGATCGGCGATGCCACCAAGGAATTCGACGACGCGATTCAGGAAGGCAATGCGGACCGGCAGGAGATTGCAATGCGTCGCTTGCTCCAGTTGTGCGCGCGGATTCGAGAGGTGGCGCCCGATGCCGGCAAGACGCCGGTCGCCGCCCACTAGCCGCGCGGCGGAAGTCACTCATCAATCGAACAAATTGCCCTGCCGCGGATCATCGGCGGTGCTGCGAAACTCGCCTTCGGCGAGCGTCGTCAGGATGCGCTGCCCTCGTTTCACATCCTTCGGCGACCGGAGTATCTCCCGCGTTCGCGCGTCGCGGGTAATGCTGTAGCCGCGTCCAAGCACGCGGCGTGGATCGCCGGTCACGATTTCCGCCCGCCGCGCCGCCAAGTCCCCCGCGCGACGTTCCAGCGCGCGGCGCAGCGCCGCGTCAGTCCGCCGACGCAATTCTTGTAGCTGTCCCGAAAGAATCGGCAGGCGCGTTCCGGGCGATCGCCGCTCAAGGCGACTGAGCAGCCGCGTCAGCCGCCGCTCACCCTTCTGCCGCCCTTCCAGGACAACTTGGGCGATCAGACCGGGTTGTGCCGCCAGCTTGTGTCGCAGCCGCACGAAAACGCCGCTCGACACGCACGTCGCTAGGCGTAGTTCCAGTCGATGCAGCGCGCCGCGTGACAGCGACTCGCGCCGCGCGAGATGCTCACGCAGGTCGCGCGCCAGCTCGTCGAGCAGCTGGAGACGTTGTCGGAGCCGTTGCACGGGCCGCGCGAGAGGCTCGCGCGTTTGCAGACCGCGCAGATGGGTGCGCTCCAACCGCAGCCGGCGACTCAGATCACGCGCCAATGCGGCCGAGGCGCCGGCCAGCGTGGCGGACAGACGCACGCGATCCGGCGTCAGCAGCTCGGCCGCGGCCGTCGGCGTGGCCGCCCGCACATCCGCCACCAAGTCGGAGATCGTCACATCCACTTCGTGCCCGACCGCGCTGACGATGGGCACTTGACTCTCAAAAATCGCCCGCGCGACAACTTCTTCGTTAAAGGCCCACAGGTCCTCAAGCGAACCGCCGCCGCGGCCAACGATCGCGGCATCGATTCCACCGAATTGCGCCGCGCAACGATTCAGCAGCCGAATGGCGGCCGCGATCTCCTCCGCTGCCCCGCTCCCTTGAACGCGTACCGGAAAAAGCAAAACGTCCAGCGCCGGAAATCGCCGCCGCAGCGTGCGAAGAATGTCATGCAGCGCCGCGCCGGCCGCGCTCGTAACGAGCGCGACGCGCTCGGGCAGCGCGGGAAGCGCCCGTTTTCTCGTCGCGGCAAAAAGTCCTTCCCGATCCAGCTTTTCGCGCAACTGGCGAAATGCGAGTTCCAGCGCCCCAATTCCGCGCGGCTCGAATTTCACCTTTACGGCGCTCGACCGCCACATGACGCAGCGCAGCTCGGCCGTCGCGTCCTTTAGCGAGAAGTACCAGTGGCCGCTGCCGGGGCGCGACAGATCGCCGATTTCGCCGGTGACATGCAGCGTGGCGGGAATGTGGCGGTTGATCGCGCCCTGCACGAGGTCGTTGACCTGGCGTGGCGAGAGCGGCGCGCCGTCGGATTCGGGTCCGCGCGGCGCGGCGATGCGTGATGGATCAAACGGCGGACGATCAGACATTTCGAGGCGGGAGATTATCCCCCGTACAAGCGCGCGGCGACGGCGGCGACGTCCTGGCCGACTTGCATCACGGCCTGGCGCATCTGCGGATTCTTGAGCTGGTCGCCTTCGTCAAACATTTCGTTCGCGCGCCCTACCGCCATTTGCCCCGGCAGCACGATCACGCCGATGTTTCCGAGAATGGCGCGCACGTGCACGAGTCCGCGCAGGCCGCCGATACCTCCCGGCGAGGCCGAGACCAACCCGCAGATCTTTCCGTGAAAGCATTGCAGTGTTTGCTCGCTCGGCACGGGCCGGCTGACCCAGTCGATCATGTTTTTCAGTGCGGCCGTGATGGAGCTGTTGTACTCCGGGCAG
>JBGAJB010000339.1:0-3484 GCA_044225155.1 Phycisphaerae bacterium
GGAAGGAGCGCCTCACGAGGTGACCGGCAGGGCGGCCAAATCCTTCGCCGCCGCCATCGTGCAGATCATGCTCGTGGACCTCATTTTCTCGATCGACTCTGTTGTGACGGCCGTGGGCATGGCGCAGCGGATCGAGGTAATGATTGCAGCCGTCGTCGTCTCCGTCGGCGTGATGATGCTGGCCGCTGGTGCGGTCAGCGGTTTCATCGAGCGTCATCCGACGTTCAAGATTCTCGGCCTGTCGTTTCTGCTGCTGATCGGCGTGATGCTCGTCGCGGAAAGCTGCGGCGCGCACGTCAGCAAAGGCTACATCTATTTTGCGATGGGCTTCTCATTGTTCGTGGAGGCGCTGAACATTCGCTTCCGGCGCGTCAGTAGTCCAACAAACGCACACGCAGATGCGACGCGCACGCCTTGAAGTCTCGACGAGCGGCCGGCTTATGCCCCAAATTTCATCGCCATGCGAATCAGCGGCATCACGAATGGCATCACGACGGTGAATAGGCCCAGCCAGAAGCCGACGCGCGCCTTGCGCGTTCCGGTCCAGAAGCCGAGTTCTTCGCGAATTTGCTTAAGGGCGAAGCGCCCGCGGAACAGCGCGATCATGCCCAGCACCAGGCTCAGCAGCCACAGCGCGAGTGAGCCCAATCCGACCACAATCTGTTCAGGATTGATCTTCACAGTTGGACCGGACGTGTCCGGCGGCTTCATCAATTCGGGACGAACAGCCGCGACGATGGCCTGCCCAACCATCAATAGAACTAGGACGACGAACGCCACGATCGCGAACCACATGGCCTGACCGGCCGCCGGCAGCGGCTTGGCAGGCGGCAGTTCCGACTCCGCGTCGGGAACGGCAACGGCAGTCGGCGCGACGCGTGCTACAGGCACGACGCGGGTGGCATCCTGTGTTTGAACCGGTGGTGTGAGGACGGGAGCGCCGGGAGACAAATTCACGGGGCCGCTGCCACCCCCACGGGAGTCTCCCGAGTTGGGATGAAAGGGGGCGATGGCCGGCGCGGCGGCCGATCTCACCGGAACGACGCCCGGCGACGGCATGATGAGCTGTCCACTCTCAACTTGAATCTCGGCCGTCTGACGATCCCAGAGGATTTTTCCGTCGCGCATCTGCACGATGCGGCGGGCCTGCATGGCGACATCCGGTTCGTGTGTCACCAGCACGACCGTCACGCCGTGCGCGTTCAGATCGCGAAAGATCTGCATGATCTGTTCGCCGGTGCGCGTGTCGAGATTTCCCGTCGGCTCATCCGCGAGCAGCAGCAGAGGATCGTTCACGATCGCGCGCGCGATCGCGACGCGCTGACGCTCTCCGCCCGATAGTTCGTTCGGCTTGTGGTGCGAGCGTTTGCCCAGGCCGACGCGCTCCAATGCGCGGTGCGATGGCGTGCGAGTATTCGCACGGCGCGCATAGAAAAGCGGCACGCCCACGTTGTCGAGCGCGCTCGTGCGATTGATCAGGTTGAAGGTCTGAAAGACGAAGCCGATTTCGCGGTTGCGGATGTCGGCCAGCGACGAATCCGACATCGTCGCCACGTCGCGTCCATTCAGCATGTAGACGCCCGACGTCGGCCGATCGAGGCAGCCGAGCAGGTGCATCATGGTGCTCTTGCCGCTGCCGGACGCACCCGTGATCGCGATGAACTCGCCGCGCTCGATGGTCAGGTCGACCCCGTCGAGGGCGCGCACGATCGAGTCGCCCATGCGATAGAGCTTGGTCAGTTTGCGGATTTCAATCAGCGGCAAGCGGCGGTTCTCCGGTCGCGCGGCGGCTACTCGTCGTCGTCCTTGCGATCCTTCGGCAACTTCGTGTAGACCTCCATGCCTACTTCGATCTTCTCATCGCCGAGCGCCTCGATCACCTGCGTCACCGAGCCGTCCGTAATGCCGAAGCGGCACGGGATGAATTTCTTCGGATAGTTCTCGCCGGCCTTGGCCGGTCCGACCGGCTTGATCCAGATGCCCCGTTGCGACTGATTCGTCTTTACCGCGTCGGCCGGCACGACCAGCGCGTCCTTGACGCTTTCGACGGTGAACTCAACCTGACCCTGCGCGCCGAGCGGCAGCATGAACCGCTTCGGATCGGTCAGGCGGACGTGCACGTCAAACTGGATAATCGTCGCGCCGGAATTCAGCTTGCCCTGCGGCTCGACTCGTTCAATCGCGCCCTCGAAGGATTCCTCGGGGAACGCATCAACCGTGACTTTCACTTTTCCGGTGCGCCGCGCGAGCATGGCCGCATCCTCGGCGGCTCGTTCGCGCTGCGACGGCATGTCGGGCAGCGCGTCAACGGGCGAAATCGCGACCACGCGCCCATAGTCCGCTTCATCCACGCGCGCGATGACTTTCAATTCCTCGACATTGGCGAGCGTGAGCACGAGCGTTCCGCCCGTGAACCCGGATGTGCCCGACTGCACGAGCATGCCGCGCTCGACTTTCACGTCGGTAACCAAGGCGTCCTGACGCGCACGGATCGTAGTCTCATTCAGACGCTCGTTCGCGTCTTCGAGTTCCTTTTGCGCTTGGGCAACCGCAGCTTCCTGTATTTTCACTGTCTCTTTCGCAGTATCGATATTGTCCTTGGAAACCTCCAGGGTTGCCTCACCCTCGGAAACCGCCGCGGCGTCACTATCCTTCTTGGCTTCGAGCGTCATCAGTTCGAGGTTTGCGGCTCGAAACTCGGCCGAGACCTTGTTGGTCTTATGATTCCAGTCCTCATACGACACGCGGGCCGCCGCCTTCAGTTGAATCAGGCGCGCGTCCGACTGCTTGACGGCCAACTCCGCTTTCAGCACGTCCACCTTCGCCTGCGCCAACAGAGCTTTCGCCCGATCGAGACCCGCCTGAGCCCGGTCCCGGGCCCGCTGCTCATCCTCCTTCTTCAGCTCGACCAGCACGTCGCCGACCTTGACGAAGTCGCCCTGCTTCACCTTGATCTCGATCACTTCGCCCGAAGCCTTCGACTTGATCTCGATCTTCTCCAGCGGCTCGATCAGGCCGGCCGCGGTGATCGGCACCTTGATGTCGCCGCGCGTCACCTTGTCGAGCTTGGGCATGTCCCACGGCGGCGTGATGCGCCAATAGGTCCGCGCGAGATACCACCCACCGCCGAGCAGCAAAACGACAATCAGGATTCCGATCCACTTCTTCATTCAACCGAGTCCTTGGGATGGCTCCGGGGCTGGCCGTCGACCGCTCTGCCGCGCCAACAGCACGCGTCGGCGCCTTTGAATCACCCCGCGTAAAGCGGAATTCGCTCGCCGGGCGCGATTATTGCGCTCGTCATCACGGGCTTCGCCGGCCGCCGGTCGCGATTCGACCGTTTGCTTACTGCCGCGCGGCCGGGCGACGGACGATACTCCCATCAGCCGCCCTGTTCCCTCAGCCCGCGACTGGAGCGTAAAGGTGCCTCCGAGGCATTGCAACTCTGTGGACGCCACGTCGTCGCGCCTCCTGCCTCAATCAG
>JBGAJB010000014.1:0-29800 GCA_044225155.1 Phycisphaerae bacterium
CCGGAGTTGCGACCCGTGATCTCAGCCGCGACGAGCGGTGGCGTTCCGATTTCAGCGGGAGTCGAGCCGGTCAGTCGCCAGTTCGGTTTTGATCGCGGGCGGCCCATTGATCGGCACTACATCGAGCACTTTCTGCGTGCTCATCAAAAGGCGATTCGCGGGCGCGTGCTCGAGGTCGGTGAGCCCCAGTACACGCGGCGCTTCGGTGGCGAGCGCGTCACATCGTCGGACGTTTTGCATAAGCACGCGACACGCGGGGCGACGATCGTGGCCGACCTGGCCGAATGCCCGCAGATCGCGGACGGAGCATTCGACTGCTTCATTCTGACGCAGACATTGCCGTTCATCTTTGATCTGCGAGCGGCCCTGCGAAATGCCTGGCGGATCATCGCGCCGGGCGGCACGCTGCTGATCACCGTGCCGGGCATCAGCCAGATATCGCAGTTCGACGCCCAGCGCTGGGGCGACTACTGGCGCTTTACGCCGCAAGGCCTGCAAAGACTGGTCGCGGAGTGTTGCCCCGAAGCCACCGCGGAATTCGCGACGTTCGGCAACGTACGAGCCGCATCAGCGTTTCTCGATGGACGCGCGTTTGAAGAGCTTTCGGAAACGCAGATCGAGCACGGCGATCCGGACTATCCGATGATCATCGCCGCGGCGCTCACGCGCTAGCGCCCGCCGCTACGCACGCATGCGCCGCCCGCGCGGCCGCGCGATGACGAGACTCAGCAGCGACAACGAGACGGCGCCGAGCAAGCCGCTGCCGCACAACGAACGCGGCATGGTTGGCTGCGTGCCGTCGTCGGCACTATTGGAGTTGTCCGTCGAGGGCGCGTCCGCCTGCGATTGCCCATCGTCAGACGGGCCGGCCGGCGGCGCAGCGGTTCCGGAATCGGTCGGCGGCGGGGCACCGTTCGGCGTCGTATCGCACGCGTCGCCGATGCCGTCGCCATCACTGTCCGTCTGATCAGAATTCGCCGCGAACGGACAGTTGTCGCACTCGTCGCCGATGCCGTCGCCGTCGGTGTCGTCCTGGAACGAGTTGGGCCGTGCGCAGTTGTCGCACGCATCGCCCACGCCGTCGCTGTCCGTATCCGCCTGATCGGGATTGGCGGTCTTCAGGCAGTTGTCGCAGACATTACCGATGCCGTCGCTGTCTTCGTCGGCCTGATCCGGATTCGGGAAGAGCGGGCAGTTGTCGCACGCATCGCCGAAACCGTCGCCGTCGGTGTCGCGCTGCTCCGGGTCGGCCGCCCGCGGGCAGAGATCGCAGGCGTCGCCGACGCCATCACCGTCGCTGTCAAGCTGATCCGGATTCGCGACCAGCGCGCAATTGTCACACGCGTCGCCAATTCCATCGCCGTCGGTGTCGGTCTGGGCCGGGTTGGCGACATGCGGGCAGTTGTCGCAAAGGTCGCCGATACCGTCGCCGTCGGAATCGACCTGATTCCCGCTGGCGAGATCGTTGCACTTATCGCAGGCATCGCCCACACCGTCGCCGTCCGAATCGAGTTGATCCGGATTCGCGACCATGGGGCAGTTATCGCAGGCATCGCCGATGCCGTCGCCATCGCTGTCGACTTGCGGCGCGCCGGCCAGATTCGGGCAGAGGTCGCACGCGTCGCCGACGCCATCGCCATCACTGTCCAACTGATCCGGATTGAAGATGTCCCGGCAATTGTCGCAGGCGTCGATCGTGGCGTCGGAGTCGGCATCGGGCTGACAGGAATCGGGAACGCCATTTCCGTCGCAATCTTCGACGAGGCCGATGGCGATCGCGAAGTCGTCCGGCGTGCCGTCATGATCGCAATCCGTCTCGCAATCGTCCGGAATCTGGTTGCTGTTCTCGTCGGCGGAGTCGCCGCTGGAAATATCGCAGTTGTCCGGCACGCCGTTGGCGTTGCAGTCGAGCGCGTCGCCGTCGGCGAGCTCGCAGGCGTCGGGCTTGCCGTCGCCGTCGCAATCCGGATCGCACGTGTCCGGCCGGGCGTTGGCGTCACAATCCGGCGCGCCGCCGGCGATGTCGCACTCGTCGAGCACGCCGTTGCCATCGCAATCGTGATCGGCCAACTCGCACGAATCCGGAATGCCGTTCTGATTGCAATCATCCGCGCCGGCCGCGATGTCGCATGAATCGGGCAGGCCGTTTCCGTTGCAATCGGGGTCTGTCCCATCGTCGATGTCGCACGAGTCGGGGCGATGGTTCAGATTGCAGTCCTCGACCGACGGCGGCCCCTCGATGCGCAGGGAGAGATTGAAGTCGGCCGTGCCGCCGTACCAGTTCACACCGGGGGCCTGATCGGACTGCGCGAAAGCCGAACCGCCGACGTAGTCTGAGGCGGTCCAGACCCAGTTGCTGCTGTTGCCCACCGTGTTGTCGAAGATCTCGACGAAATACGTGCCCGGCGTCAGACGCACGGGCGTCGGCAGATGGAACGTGATCTGGTTTTCGGGCAGGCCGCCGATGTCGTTGCCGGTCAGCACGCGATCAAACGCAATTCCGGCGAACGAGGCGAGCGTCGCGCCCGGCAGACCGTTTGAATCGGCATGGAAGATGACGCTGAAGTTGTCATTTCCTGACTGACCGCCATAGGCGTAGTAGCCCCAAATCGTCACCGTTTCGACCAGCCGCGTGTTCCGCACCGTGAAGTCTTCGGCGCGGCTGCGACGCGTAAAGCCGCTCGAATCCGCATCGGAAAACGCGCCGGTGTACGGCAGCGAGTGTTGATCGACGATCGGGCCGTCGCCGCCGGGGGTGGTCTCGACGTCGTCCGGCACGCCGTTGGAATTGCAGTCGGATCCCAGCGGGCAGTCGTAGATCGCGAGACTGTCAATGTACCAGCCGATGTAGCCGGTGCAGCCATCTTTGCCGAGATCGAAACGCAGTTGAATCGAGTCGCCGCCCAGCGTGAAGGACGAAAGATTGATCAGCGAAGTGGCCCAGGCCGTGCCCGTGCCGGTGAAGCCCGGCTGGCCCTGAAGCGGATCAGTGCTGCCCTGGCCGATGGTGTTTAGCGCCGAGACGTTGTACGGGTTGTAGTAGAACGCCGAGCGCGGCACGATCTGCCACGCGCCGCCGTTCACACTGATCTTCACGTTGCCGCCGTCCCAGCCGTTTTCCGTGCCGAAGTAGTGATCAAAATGCAGTGTAGGCAGCGTCAGGTTGTCGGGCAGCACGATGACCGGACTGGAAGAGCGAGTGCACGGCCGACTCGTCGTCGCCGCCGCAATCGCCGATGTTGCGATCCGCGCCGAAAAACGCGTGACCGGTGCGGCCGGGCAGATTGTCGGCCAACTCCCAATCGTAGGGCGTCGGCGGGCCGCTGTTGGAGAAAGTCCAGCCGCTGACGTCGCCCTCGAAATCGTCGCTCCACAGTTCGATGCGATCGGCGCACTCCACCGGCGGGGTCGAATCGAGCCGCCGGCTGATTCGCGCCGCACTGTCCGTTCGTGTCGAGTTCCACGGCGCGGCCAGCGAGTTCCACTTGTAGCGCATCGTCGGCCGTAAATTCGCTGTCGGAGGGCAGTCCGGTGCGCGGATCGTTCGGGAACGTGCCGACGAGGTCGGCGGCAGCCTGAATGAAGCCCTGATCGGCGTCGGCAAAATCGGACGCGGGCGTGAGATAGACGCTCAAGGCGCGATAGAAGACCGCACCACTTTTGATCGGGCCGATGCCGCGCACATTCACGCCGTTGAAGTCCTGGCCATCGGTCAGCAGCGCGAAGCAGTGATTCAATACGCCGCTGCCGAAGTGCACGCCGCCGTTGTCGTAGTTCTGGCAAAGCTGGAGCGGGCTGTTCGCCCGGTCAGGGTCGCCATAGCAAGTGGGATCCCACATGTCGCGAATCGCGCCGCCGAAGGCCGACGAATCCTCGCCCACCATCCAGCGCTTGCTGCTGCCGCAGCCGGTGCGCAGATCATTCGGAAAATCGCCGGTCGGGCCGGTCTCATGCACTTCCGGCCAGGTCGGGCCGCTCGCCGGACCGGGGAAAGCCGCGTCGCCGTTATAGAGGTCGATTAACTCGCCAAAGATGTCGGAGAACGCCTCGTTCATCTGGCCGGACTGATTTTGATAGATGAGGCCGGCGGTGTACTGCGTGACGCCGTGCGTGCCCTCGTGGCCGACCACGTCATCCGTCGGCACGCCCGTGCAGAAAGTCACCTGGTAGCCATCCCAGAAGGCGTTCGGACAACCGATGCCGGAATGGGTCGTGGCGATAATTGTGCTGCCGGCGTTGTCGATCGCATCGCGGCCAAAGGCGCGCGAATAGAAGCCGTAGAAATCGGCGAGGTATTCGTAGGCGCTGTCGACATCAAAGTCGCCGTTGGCCGGATCACCCTCGAAACGGGCCCGGGTGCCGGGCAGGCTGCCGCTGTCGAAGGAGTTGTAAACCTGCCGATTGCGAGCGGTGCAGATCAGCGACCAGCGGTCGAGCACTTTGCCCGAGTGCGCATCGATGAAGTACGCGTCGCGGATCATCTGGTCGAGCTTTTCGATGATGACGTAGTAGGCGAGATGCGCGCCCTGCGGCGGATCGCCGTACCAGCCGGGATCGACGATCGTGAGTTCGCTCTGGGCAATGTGCGCGTCGCTCGGCCCCGTCTCGGCCCGCGCGATTTCGCCGGCCTGCGTCGAGGTCAGGGTCGGGGTAGTGCCTACCTTGCGCGCTGTGGAGTAGAAGTCGCCATTGGCGGCAACGAACGCGCCGGCCGCGTTCTGATGGGTTCGGAGAACACCGCCGAACACGGGGACGTCACCGACATATTGTTGAAAGCTGGTGGCCGTGTGGCCCAGCGCATCGCGCTCGCTTTTGGTCTGGCGCAACTCACTTTGAGCAGAGAGAACGCCGAACAGCGGACCGTGTTGCCGCCAGAAATCCAGCGGCGTCGCCGGCGCGGCACCGGTGGCAGAAACCGGGATCGTCGCCGTGCCGCGGGCCGGACGTACAAAGGCGGCTTGCCCAGTCACGTTGGAGCGCATGACGCGCAGCGCGGGTTCATTCGGACCGGCGGCACGAGTCGGCCCGGCCAGAAAAACGGCAGAAACCAAATACGTCCAAAGAAAAGAAGTGCGGAGGCGCGCGAACGCTGCGTACATCGATGTCATGAGATTCCCGAATGCGACGGAAACAGCTTCCCCGGCGGGATTGCCCCGCTCCCAGATTCGCGATCATCGAGAATCACGGCCTGAATTGCAAGCGAATTCCAGGCCCCGGCCGGATTTAGATCGCGGAACGTCGTGCCCCTAAAAACGCATCACTTGGGCGGGGCCGACCGTCAGCGCGGCGAGGCGATCAACGTCCGGCTTGAGCCCCAGTCCCCAGCCGGGCCGAGCCCGAATTCGGCCACCCAAACCAAAGCGAATCGGACTCGCCACGACGTCGCGCCGCAGCAGGAATCCGCCGAACGCGCCTTCGACATAGCGCACGATCGGCACGCATTCCAGGAACGCGATCTCCGCGGCCGTCAGGATGCTCGTTTCTCCCACGAGGCAGCCAAGCTGCACGTCGCGGCGGCGTTCGATGGCGACCTGGGCCATCCGCAGGGCCGGCAGAAAGCCGCCGACCTTCGCGAGCCGGATGTTGAGCACGCGCACGCCGCAATCGTCGATCAGTCGCTCGGCGTCTTCGAGCGTCAGCAGCGATTCATCGGCGATGATGTCGCAATGCGTGCGCGCGGCCAGCGACGCCAGTTGATGATCGTCGTTGCGCGGCAGCGGCTGCTCAATCGCCTCGACTCCGCAGCGCTCGAGCAAGGGCAGTGCATCGAGCGCCTCGGCCAGCGTCCAGCCGCTGTTGGCGTCCACGCGCAATGTGGCGCGGTCGCGCTCGATGTCGCGGCGCAGGACGCGGTAGGCCAACTCCAGCCGCTGCTCCCAACCGGGAACGGCGACCTTCAGCTTGAAGTCGCGCAAGGCGGCGAGCCGTTGCAGACGCAGCAGCCACGCCAGCTTCGTCGGGGAGCGCCCCACCGCGATCCCCGAGTAGCGGGCGCTGGAAATTGCACCGGGCGGTCCGAGCCCGACGAGTCCCAGGACAAACGGCACGTCGCATAGGCGGCGGCGAAAGACCTGACCCGCCAAGTCGAGCAGCGCGAGTTCCACGCCGGCGCGGGCCGCATTGATGATTCGGCCGTCGGCGAGCGTCGGGAGTTCCTGACACCGCTCGACGGCCTCCTCAAACGTCGCGGCGCGAAATTCGAGCAGATGCTGGCCGAGAAACTGCGCGATGTCCTCGATGACCGTTTCGGTCGTTTCGCCGGTGACATACGCGCGCGCGAGCGTCTCGCCGTAGCCGATGACGCCGGCATGCGGCGCCTCGCCGTGCAGCTCGATGACGATCGGATCGCCCGTGTCGCGCTGCGCGGCCGCGTGCTCGAAGCGCAGCCGCAGTGGAATCGCGAGCCGGCGCACGTGCAGCTCGCGAATGCGGAGCGGCGCGGTCATGAGCCGGGCGCGGGCGGCGGCACTTCCGAACGCTCGCGCGGCACGGGCCAGACGCCGGTGCCCTGCATCGCGGCCGCGCCGGCAGGGCTTTGCAGGAAATCCAGCAGGGCCTGCACGGCCGGCGAGGCGGGCGGCACGTAATAGATGTAGATCACTTTCGCGAGGCCGTAACGCTCGCTTTCGATTTCCTCGAGCGAGGGAAACGCGGGTTTGGCGTCGCGCTCCATCCGCAGGCCGAGATAGCGCGCGCCGTGGTCGCGCCCGATCGCCGCGAAGCCAAGGCCCAGCGGATCGGCCGCGACGGCCGCGACGACTTCGTCGTCAGTGTCGAAGTCCTTCCAGGTCGGATTGTTGAAGAAGACCTTGGCTTGTCGCATGAGGATATCGCCTCCGCGCGAGGACTTGCGCGGCCCGTAGAGCTGAATCGGCCCCTCGATCTTGCCCGAGCTGCCTGCCAGCTCCTTCCAATCCGTGATCTTCTTTTGAAACAGCAGGCTGAGATGACCCGCGAAGACGCTGTCGAGCGGATTGTCGGGATGCACGTAGAGGCCGAATCCGTAGAACGCGACGCGCACGCCGGCGGGTTTCGTATCGCCGAAATCACCCAGCTCGTTGTAGCCGAGCGTGCGATCCGTGCAGGCGGCGTCGCATTCGCCGCGCGCCAAGGATTGAAAGCCCTTCATCGACCATGTCGGAAGCGATTTCATCTCGACCGCGAAGCCGGGCGAAACGGACTTGCTGAGCCAGCTTGTTACGAGCTCAGTGGGAATCTGCGCCCCCGCCAGGCTGAGGCGATAGGTCGGGCCCGGGCTGCGCCCGCAGCCGGCGATCAAAGCGAAGAGCGCCGCGCAGATCGTGAACATTCGAGATTTCATGCAGGGCGCAACCTATCAGCCGCGCGCGGCTTCGACAACTGAGCGGCAAATGGGCTGGAAATTCGATTGAAAGGCGGAGCGCCGAATCTGTATGATCGACGCGTACCTTTCAAAGGAGTCCGACATGTCCAAGCTCATCGTCTCGCTAGCCATCCTGACCTGCGCCGCACCCGCCCTGGCTCAGCAGGAACTCGTCTATGACAACAGCACGACGAATCGCTTCACCTGGTCACCGTGGGATTGGCCGGGAAATTACAGCTTTCCGAATGAGCATGGCGATCACGTCAACCTCGCGGGCACGAATCGCGCGGTATCGCAGATCGACATTCTCTATACGAATCCGCTGGGGAACTCGGTCACGACCGACATCATCGTGCGGCTCTACGACGGCGATCCTACTTTCGGCGCCGCGATGATCTGGTCCACGACACGCACGGCGGAATTTTTCATTAACAATCAGGCGAAGACGGTGACATTCACGGTTCCGGATGTCGCGCTTTCCGCGGACGACTGCACCGTGACCTATGAATTCACGAACATCGTCGGCAGCCCGGTCGGCGTCGGATTGCAGTCGTTCTATCCGCCCACGGTGGGGACGAGCGAGGGCTGGTTTCCGGCGAAAGTAAGCGGCGTTTGGAATCACTACACCTACGGCGATTCGACGCTGGCGAATTTCGCCCTGCGCGTCTACGCCAATGCCGTCGAGAACTGCGTCGGCGATCTCGATGGCGATCACGACGTCGACCTGAGCGACCTGGGCGTGGTTCTTTCGGCGTATGGCTCGTGCAGCGGCGACGCCGGCTATGTCGCGGCCGCCGATTTTGACGAGAGCGGATGCATCGACTTGAGTGATCTCGGTGTGACGCTGTCGGCGTATGGGCAGCCATGTCCGTAGCGATCTTGACCGCCGCAATGCCGACGGATTCCTGCGGTTAGCCGCTACCATGGAACACGTTTCGCCGGTAAGTCGTTTTGCCGCGCGGGGCAGGGTTTCAGGGCCGGCGAGGATGCGCCGGCTAGGAGTGGCAGACTATGAAACGCTTTGTCGGTTGTCTGGCGGCGGCTGTTTGCGTTGGCGCGGCGACGGCGGATTCCATCAGCACTTACGAGGGATTCCCTGAAGGATTCCTCGGCACATCCTTTTCCGACAACGGCGTCAGCTATCGCGATGCGAATCTTCAGGGCGGCGTCTTTCCCGACGGCTCGACGTTCACGCCGGCCGACCTGGGCAGCGAATTCATCATTGAGAACGCGAACTTCTTCTACGACTCGTTCCCGTCCTACGGCAGCCGCAAGAACTGCCTGACGTTCGGCAGCGCGTTCATTCCGGGCGACAACCTGAGCATCGGCGCGCTCTCGTCAATCTGGATGGACCTCGATCAGCCGGCCACCGCGGCCCAACTCGACATTGCCTACTACGAAAACGGCCCGTGGGGCGGCATCGTCTATCACCTCGATGGGCTGTCGGGCGGGTCGGTCGTCGCGAGCGATTCATTCGTGCTGAGCAACCTCGGCGGGCGCGACAACGCGACCTTCTCGACGATGAGCATCGGGGGCGCGACATTCGACACACTGCACCTCTATGCCACTTTCGGCGATCAATACAGCGGGCCGCGCGGCATGATCGATGATCTGACGCTGACGAGCGTTCCCGCCTGCCCGGCGGACGTCGACCACGACGGCGATGTCGATCTTAGCGACCTGGGCGTCGTGCTCTCGGCTTACGGCTCCTGCAAGGGCGACGCGGCTTCGTGGAAGCAGTCGACTTCGATGCCAGCGGCTGCATTGATCTCAGCGATCTGGGCGTCACGCTGTCGGCGTACGGGATTCCCTGCCCATAGGAGACCGCGCTGTCGCGATGAGCACAATCGGGGTTGGAATCATCGGGCTGGGCTTCATGGGGCGAACCCATCTGGGCGCTATGAAAAAGCCGCAGCCATGGGCTTGCCGGTGCGCGTCACGGCCATTTGCGACGTGGCCGCACCGGTCAGGCCCGACGCTCGATCGACCGGCAATTTGAAGACGGGGCAGACGGAAGTCGCCGCGCCCGGCGGCGCGACGCTATCCCTGCGCGAATGAGCTGCTCGCGGATCGTGACATCCAGCTGGTCAGCATCTGCACCTACACCGATTCACACGTCGATCTTGCGATCCGCGCGCTGCGCGCGGGCAAGCACGTACTGGTAGAAAAGCCGTTGGCGGTGAAATCCGTTGACGTCGAAAGGCTCGCGGCCGAAGCGGACGCGGCGCGCACGTTGTGCATGCCGGCGATGTGCATGCGTTTCTGGCCGGCGTGGGAGTGGCTGCGAGAGCGCGTGCGCGATGGGACTTTCGGCGCGCCGCGCAGTGCGACGTTTCAGCGGCTCGCGTCACCGCCAAGCTGGTCGCAGGAGTTTTATCGCGACACGGCCCGCAGCGGCGGGGCGCTCATCGACCTCCACATTCATGACGCTGATTTCGTTCGCTGGTGCTTCGGCGAACCGGCCGAGGTCCGCAGCTGCGGCACGATTCATCATCTCACGACCAGCTACGGGATTCCCGGCGGGCCGCCGCATGTGACGGCCGAAGGCGGCTGGGATCACACGCCGGGAATGCCGTTCGCGATGCGGTATCTGGTCGTGTTCGAGCGCGCGACCGCCAGCTTTGATATTGCGCGCACGCCGCAACTCATGCTCTATCGCGATGGGAAAGGCGAAGAAATCACGGTTTCACCGCTTTCGGGCTACGAGGCAGAGGTGCAGCATCTCGTACGTGCGATCGCCGAAGGGCGGCGCGACATTCGCGTGACCGTGGGCGACGCGCTGCAAACGTCGCGTTTGTTGGAGCGCGAGGGCGCACAACTTCACCCTGCCAAGTAGGACGCTCGATAACAGCGAACGGAAACCTGGAGAGGATTTCGGATTCCACGGTTCCTCACGGGCGCGGATCAGTTTCATAGCACGTCGAATTCGCGTGCAAGCCGCTACCGCCAGCCTAGACGCGGTGGGACAGGATGACCGTGATGTCTTCCGGTTGCTGGCCGCCTTCGGTGAAGTGTTGCAGGTCGGAGAGCATTTCTTTCAGCATGGCGCTGGCGAGCTGACCGAAGCCGTCGCACAGAATGTTGATGAAGCGTTCTTCGCCAAAGTGCTCGCCCTTTCGATTCTGGGCCGAGACGACTCCCTTTGAGTAGAGCACCAGCGTTTCACTCGGCTCCAGCCGTTCGCTGAGCAGCGGATAGCCCGCGCTCTTGCCGGTGCCGAGGGCCGGCAGCGGCGCGTCGCCGCCGAGCTTGCGCTCGATGCCGCGCAGGCCGACGATGTAGGCCCCGATATTGCCGGCCAGCGAATACTTGATTTCACCGCTGACCGGATCGAGTTGGCAGGCGAATGCGTCCACCGCGTGATCGTTCTGTCCGTCGTAGAGCAGGACATTCAGCATGCGCATGAAAATGTGCGGGCCGTCGTTGTGCATCAGCGCCGAGCGGAAGGCGGCTTGCGTCTGCGACATGTACATGCCGGGCAGCGTGCCCCCGGACATGCAACGCGCGATCATGATCCCCGCGTGCTGATTCGACATGCGGACGATGTCGTACACATCGCTGATGCGCTCGCGACCCGGCTCGCGGAATGCGCCGAACTGGAGTTGTTCCCATTGCGGCAGTTTGCGCGGCGTGAGGCGTGACTGGACCGCGTGCGCCACGACCACTTCACCGGAGAGCGTCGCGGCGCGGACCTTCGCAATCGAGCGGAAAATCGCGTCGAGCTGCGCGCCGAAAAGGCCGAGGACGAATACGAACGTGTCCAGTTCTTCGACGGAGAAGCGCCGCGCGCCGTCGGCCGTGTCGAGGTAGATCATGCCGAGCGGGCCGTCGGGACCGAGCATCGGCCCGGCCAGCACGCCCCACGGATGTTCCTGGCTGACGAGCGGGATAAAGGCGAACTGAGCGCGGTCGAGAACGCGCGGCTTCAGGTTTTCGCCGATTTCCGGCAGATCCGCGGCCTGGCCGGTAACCATGCGTCCTTCGACGTATTCCATCGCGCCGTAATTCACGCGGCGGATTCCGATCCACGCCCGATGCGCGCCAAAGAGTTCAAACACCCCCTGCAGCGCGATGTTCATCAGCTGCTCGGGCGTCTCAGTTTGTGACAGCGCACGACGTTGATCCGGCCCCAGGCGTCCGGGGAATTCCGCCGGCACGGTGAGCGGTTCGTCGCCCTTGCGCGTGACAGTGCCCGGCGGAAGCTGGAACTGCACAAATCGCTGCATGGAAGAAACGCTGACGGTCTGCGTGCGGACGCGCGGGAGGCGCGTCGATCTGGCCTGATCACGTACGCCGACGGAAATCTGATCGCCCGTCTTCAGGGCGATCTTGTCCCACCTGCATGCCGTTGAGCTTCAGACCGGCAGCTTCGTCAAGCGGTTGAAGCACCCATTCGTCGCCTTCGACGAAGAGGACAGCAAGTTGCGGCGAGTGCGTCATCCGCAGGTGCACGGCGCAGTCGCGCGCGCCCGATGTAGGCGCCGCCTTCATCACACGCGACTTCCGTGAGTCGCGCCCCGTTGGAAGAAACTGCCACGCGCATGCGCGTCGATCCGTGCGGCGGTTGAATTGCGCGCCCGATCATTCCGGGTTACGTCGGCCGACGACGGCCGAGAGATGCGTCCATCGAGCGGTCCGCGCACTTCCTGCGGCCCCCATACTATCGGGTAGCCGCCGGGAAGTCATTTTGGCGCGATGGAGGGGGCCGTTGACGGCGTAAGTTCCCGCGTCAGAATTGCTACCATGAATAAGGTCGTTCAAAACGCTCGCGAAGCTCTGCAAAAAGCGGGCCTGCGCGATGGAATGACGCTGCTGGCCGGCGGATTCGGGCTGTGCGGCATTCCGGAACACTGCATCGCCGCGATCCGCGAGATGGGTACACGCGACCTGACGGTTGTCAGCAATAATTGCGGCATCGATGACTTCGGCTTGGGCATCCTGCTTCAGAACCGGCAGATTCGAAAAATGGTGTCGTCGTATGTCGGCGAGAACGCGGAGTTTGAGCGGCAATTCCTGAGCAAGGAACTCGAAGTCGAACTCGTGCCCCAAGGCACGCTGGCCGAGCGGCTGCGGGCCGGGGGCGCTGGAATTCCGGCCTTCTTCACGCCGACGGCCGTCGGCACGGTCGTGGCCGAAGGCAAGGAAACGCGCGTCTTCGAGGGTCGCACCTATCTGATGGAGCAGTGGATTCGCGGCGACATCGCGATCGTGAAGGCCCACACCGGCGATCACTCGGGCAACCTGATCTTCCGCCGGACGGCCCGCAACTTCAATCCGATGATGGCGACGGCCGGCAAGGTGACGATCGCCGAAGTGGAACATCTGGTCCCGACCGGCACGCTGAATCCCGACCACATCCACACGCCCGGCGTGTTCGTGCAGTTCATCTTCCAAGGCACGAGGTTCGAAAAACGGATCGAGCAACGGACCATTCGGCACCGCGGCTAGCCGCTCGCGACGCTTCGGCAGTCGATCGAAGTAGCGTCGCGCGTCAATCGCGCCGATGTAATTGTTTGTGAGCCGCTTCCACCGTGTTTCGCAGCAGCATCGCGACGGTCACGGGACCAACGCCGCCGGGCACGGGTGTAATCGCACCGGCCAGCGGCGCGACGGCGTCAAAATCCACGTCGCCGACTGTTTTTCGCACCTCAGCGCCAGTGGCATCGCGCTCCCGGATAGAGTTGATCCCTACGTCGATCACGACCGCGCCGGGCTTGACGTATTCCGCACCGACAAGCCGCGGCCGGCCAACGGCGACGACAAGAATGTCGGCCTGTCGCGCATGGGCCGCGACGTCGCGCGTCGCAATGTGGCAGGAAGTGACCGTGGCCATTTCACCCGTGAGAAACGCCGAAATCGGGCGCCCCACGATGCGGCTCTGGCCGATGACGACCGCCTCCGCGCCGCGCACCGTGACACCGCTGCGTCGGATTAGCTCCATGGCCGCCAGCGCCGTGCAGGGGGCGAGAATCGGCTGTTCGTAGAAGAGCCAGCCGATGTTGGCGGGATTCACGCCTTCGACGTCCTTGTAGGGATCGATGCGGTATTGGGCAACAGCGGGCTCGATTCCGGCCGGCAGCGGCAGTTGCAGCATGATGCCGTGTACGCGGGGATCAGCGTTGAGCGCGTCGATGCGAGACAGCAGCGTGCGCTCCTCGATCGCGTCGGGTAGTTCGATCAGCTCATGGTGAATGCCCGCTTGCAGACAGCGTTTGCGCTGCGATTCGGCGTAGATACGGGCGGAGCGGTTTTCGCCGACAAGAATGGCCGCGAGGCGAATTTCCCCGTGACGAATGGTGTAGTCCGCGATCCGCGCGCCGATTTCGTTGCGCAGATCCTCGGCCACTTGTACGCCATCGAGAATCACAGCGGCCATGCAGTGCGCTCCTCGCGGCGACGATATGCAGGGGCGGCGAAATTGGAAAGTCGGCTGTGGCACGGCGGGCAGATAGAAGTCACTTCTAGAACTAACCGTCGCCGACGCGAGCAGCGGGATTGGTGGCATGTCGCGCGGCCAAACCGACTGCGACTCGAAGAGCTCACTGGTGGGCGGAAGGAGCCGCCGCGTCCCAAACGACATTTCCGCGTTTGATCGTCATCCGCACGTTCCCCTGCCCAACGCGATAGAACCAATCGTCCAGCGACGGCGCGTCCAGCACGGCGAGGTCGGCCGCGTGTCCGACGGCGATCGCGCCGAGACGATGTGACTCCCGGATGGCCGCGGCCGCGTTGGCCGTGCAGGCTGTGAGCACCTCGGCCGGCAGCATCCGCAACTGGCAGCACGCGATGTGCATGACGAGCGGCAATGATTCGATTGGGCAAGAGCCGGGGTTGAAGTCTGTCGCGACGGCGAGCGGCAGTCCGGCGTCGATCATGCGGCGCGCCGGACAGTGCTCGATACCGAGTACGAATGACGTGCCGGGTAGCGCGACTGCGACGGTGCCCGCGGCCCGCAGAGCCTCAATTCCAAAATCGTCGATCATTTCCAAATGATCGGCCGAGACCGCGCCGAGTTCGCCGGCCAAGCGCGAAGCGCCGATTTGTGCGAGTTCGTCGGCATGCAGCTTCAGTTTCAGGCCGGCATCACGCGCTCGAGTCAGAACGCGCCGCGCCTGCTCGACGGTAAACGCGCCGCGATCGCAAAAAACGTCGCAAAACCGGGCGAGGCGGGCGGCAGCGATCTCATGCAGCAGCGCTTGACACGCAATCGACTCGACAAACTCATCCGGCCGACCCTCGAATTCGGCCGGCAGAGCGTGCGCTCCCAGATAAGTCGGAACCAGCTCAATGGGCTGAACGGCCGCGAGCGCACGCAGCGCGTGCAACTGCCGCAACTCGGCTTCGCGTGAGAGCCCGTAGCCGCTCTTGCATTCGCAGGTCGTGACGCCCCGCGCGAGCATCCGTCGCAGTCGCGGGAGATTCTCGGCCACGAGCGATTCGACTGTCGCCTCGCGCACGGCCTGGGTCGTCACGCGAATCCCGCCACCGGACTGCATGATCGAGAGATACGACTCGCCCGCGACGCGCCGCACGAACTCGCCCGCGCGCTGCCCGGCAAAGGGAATGTGCGTATGACAGTCGATCAGACCCGGGACAACGCACCGACCGTCGGCCGAAACACGCGGCTCGGCGGTAAATTCCGCCGGTAGGTCGCGGCTGGGACCAAACCAAGCGATCTGCCCGGCCCGAATCGCGATCGCAGCATCGCGGATGCGCGTCACATCGCGCATTTCGGCCCCCTTCCGCGGCCCGCGAGCGACGGCGACGAGTTCGGAGATGTCGGTCAGCAGCATGGCCAGAGCATAGCCGTCGCGCACGGAGAGTGGCCAGTTTCGCGGGCGCGCAAGCACACCAGGTGGCGCAGCGGACCGGCTTGAACTGAGTCGCACGCGGCCGCCGCGCGGATGCGATGGCGCGGCCGGCGCGATACACTGCGAAGCGGCCTTCGGGGCGGCTAGCTCAGTTGGTTAGAGCGTCTCGCTTACACCGAGAAGGTCAGGGGTTCGAGTCCCTTGCCGCCCACTGGTTCATTTTCGCTCGATTGCGCACCATCGGCTCTCTGCCGAATCGAAGGTCGGCCCGAGCCCTAGCGTCTGAGCCCATTTGATCCGCCGATCGCATCTCCTGGAAATAGAATGCGACATCACCGCTGCAGTTGCACACGCATATGAGGGTAAGCGATGGTATGATCACGATTGCTCGGATCATCGTGACTTGCGCGACCGTTTGTACGGCATGGAATGTACTCGGAGCGATCCTGGGTGCGGCCGCACCGGGGGCCATTCGCCGATATAGGCATTCGCGCGCGCCTCAGCTTCCCGCGCTTCGGGTTTAGCCCGCCAAATGGCGTTCGCAGTTGTCTCGGCGCAAGTAGGCGAGAATTCTGTCGTCATTTCGCCCGCCGACACCATGAGCGCTGTCTCATCATCGTGCCCTCGCTTTGCCGATGTACTAACTGCGATCGCACAAGCACGTAGAGAGGCGAATGTCGGCACCACTCCCGCCAATTGCGACGGTCGGTGGGCGCGCGAAGCGAGGAAATGACGCCGCTAAGGGCAGGTCTGGCCGAACTCGGAGAGGACCACGCCGAGATCGCTCAGGTCGGTATCCCCGTCTCCGTCAGTGTCGCCCCCGGCGTTCCGTCCGTACGCCGACAAAACTTCTCCGAGGTCGCCGAGGTCCACGTCGCCGTCGGCAGTCAGGTCGCCCGCCAAGTTCAGCCGGAAAACCCACGTATCGGAAGGGATTGGGCTGGAGGGTGAGTTTCCGCCGAATAAGATTGCTTGACCACGCGGTTCGTCGAAGACGCAAATCTGTCCTGCGCGCGCGCTTGGGCCAGTGTCGGTAATTTCTGTCCAACTGGTTCCATCCCACGCCCACGTGTCCGCAAAATACTGCTCGTAGTAATGACCGCCGAAAAGCACGCAGCGTTCGCCGTCGAAGAACATCGATGCTTCTTCACGAGGCGCGGGCCCTTGGTTTACCACGCGCAGCGCCCAGGAGTTTCCGTCCCATTCCCACGTTTCTGCCCGTGTATCGTGGTAGTTTCCAAACAACACTGTCACACCACGTGCGGAGTCGTAGACAAGCGCCGCGCCGTAGGTCGCCGGGCCCGTCGTGGACACCTGCGCCCAAGTCGATCCGTCAAACTCCCAAGTTTCGAAGCGAGAATCCTCGGCCAAGTAACCGACGATGCGGCTACGCGCGGAATCAAATACGATCGGAGAGGTAAACCGCGTGCCCGGATATACGTCCGGCATTGCGGTCAAGGTCCAATCCTCGCCATTCCATTCCCAATGTTCAAATGCAGCCTGATCCGACTGAGTCGTACCGCCAATCAGTACAACGACCCCGCGCAGGGAATCGTATGTCATGGAGGGGTTGTAGCGGGCGCGGGGTGAGTGATCCGGAAATCTCTGGGTCCACGCCTGACCGTCAAAGGTCCAGGTGTCGCCAAAAACAAACTCGCCGCCGCCACCAAACAGCACCGCGTCTCGGCGCGCTGCGTCATAAGCCATTCCGTGGCCAGTGCGGCCACTGGATCCCCACGCGGATGGTTGCGTCCATCGGTCGCATTCTCCCGCGAATGAGATTGAGCTTGCGAACAGAATGCCGAGAAAGCAGCCCAGGATGATCGATCCTCGCATGACGTTTCTCCATGCTTAGTGGAGCCCTAATTCTGACGGATCAGACGTCGCGAAGCAACCGCTGGCGGCTTAAGTACGCTTGACTGGTCCAAGTCACGGTCGATCGCGCCAGCGTCGAGGATGTCGCGCTAGGAACAACCGTTACCGTACTCTGAAAGCATCGCGACGAGGTCATTTAGATTCACAATTCCGTCGGTGTTGATATCGCCGATTACCAACGGCTCGGTCTGACCGCAGTTGAAAAGCATGAGACCAAGGTCGGAGAGGGTCACTGTCCGTCGCAATTCAGCACCTCGATACCGAAGAAGTCTACCAATGATGATTTAGCTCTTGGCGCGCTAAGTGGACGCCGTGCCCGTGCTGATTTCGGTGCTGGTAGCCCAAGAATCCGGGGGCCCTGCGACTAAAGCCTCAACTCTAAGAGATGTCCAAAAAATCCCCTTGGCGGGCGGAGCCCTGGCCACGAGTTTGCGTAGGACTGAATGGATTCACATGGACATACATTCCTATTTGGCTCGTCAGCTTGCTGCTGATAGTGCTGGTGCTAATGGGTACGTACCCGCGGCCCCGCGGACGGAACGGCTGCCCTGGCTGCGGCTATGACCTGACAGGCAACGTCAGCGGGATTTGCCCGGAGAGCGGCAAAGTGATTCCGCCCGCACCGCGTGCGTGATACATGCGCCCGCGCACAGAACCTGCGATACCCAAAGTGTGCGTCTCATCTCATTCCCTTGATCCTCCTTGGGATCAATTGATTTCTCCGTGCGAGGTCGATGTCGTTGCGCCTCAAGCGCCGAAGTTCGCGAGCACAACGCCAAGATCACTCAAATCGATGCAACCGGACTGATCGAAGTCGGCGGCGGCGCTGAAGCCCGGATTTCCGCTGCAGGTGCCGTAAGCCGCCAGCACGACCCCCAAGTCGCTCAGGTCGACGTCACCGTCACCGTCTGTGTCGCCAGGGATGAGCCGCGGCTTCAGCACGAAGGCCGTGGGTTTTCCTCCGGACGTCGTGCCGTTGCCGACAATCCAACCTGAATTGTTGATCTTCTGGGCGGTCGTCATCGTGTAGCCGGCCGGAATCCCCGCCACAAGCGCCGCATCGTTCAACGGGCGGATGCCATCGGCGGCGGTGTAAACAAACGCGCGCGACGAACCCAAGGTCGTGAAGATGTCCCCCACGATCGTGCCCGCGTTATTGATGCCCAGGGGGCGCACCGACTGCTGATAGCCGGCCCCGGGGAACGGCAGGATCTGCAGGCCCGTCGCGGGCGAATAGACGTATCCGTACCAGGTGACCGGGAAGTTGCCGTAGCGGGTGCCGACGATCGCGCCGTTGTCGTTGATGTCGAACGCGCGCGTCGGTCCGAAGCCGAAGTCCGCCGGGAACACGTCATTCATAAGCGTGTATGCGCCCGTTTCCAGGTCCACGAAGAATCCGTCATTCAGCACCCAGCCGTTGAGCCATCCGATCGCGACCCCGGAGTTGTTGATGCGGCTCAGGCCGCGCGCGTTGGCAATCGCGAGCGATCGTGCGCCGTTGACCTCGTCCCAGATATAGGGAATCTGGAGGACTCCGCCGGAATCTGAGCACGAACATGTCGAGATCGTACCGACCGCGACGCCGGCATCGTTGATCTCGCCGAAGCTCGGGCTGTAGTACGTACCCGGCAGAATCGGCGGCGAATTCGATTGACCGTTCGTCAGGTCGTAAATCGCGCCGATGCCAACCACCAAGCCGTTGCTATTCACGTTGCGCGGGCTCGCCACCGGAACACGGACGTTGCCAGTCGCTTCATTCCACACAAACCCCGGGTAGCCGATGACATTGTCGACCGTGGCCACGCCACAGGCCGTGCCGGAGTCATTGATGTCCCACAGATACGCTTCGCCCGCGAGCGGATTCGCGTTGAACGAATTTACGAGCGTGAAGTCGTATATAGGCTGGGCCAGCGCTGCGCTCGCGAGCGCTCCGACCGATGCGGCCTTGAGCAGGGTGCGGGCAAAAGTAGGTCGTGCAATTCTCATGGTCGAATTCCTCGTGGGTTATGCGTGGTTCAAGTGCCGTAGTTCGCGAGCACCACGCCAAGATCACTCAAATCGATGCAACCGGACTGATCGAAGTCGGCCGCGGCGCTGAAGCCGGGATCCCCGGCACAGGCGCCGTAGGCCGCCAGCACGACGCCGAGGTCGCTGAGGTCCACGTCACCGTCGCCATCGGTGTCGCCGGGCCGCGCGATCGGAGGCGGCAGGTCGAGCACGGCCGTGCCTTCGCTCACCGCGCTGATCCAGAAATCGCCCGCCGCGTCGAACGCGCAGCGGCCGAGCTGATAGTGCGGAATCGGCGAAGTGCCGTAGCTCCAGATCGACCAGTTCGCCGGATTGGCGATATCGCCGCTGATGATTACGGCCCCGTTCGGAAACGGCGTCTGGGCGCTGTAGTCCGAGCACGTCAGGCCGATCCAGCCGTCGCTGCGCACGGCCACGCCGCGCACGGGATCGGTCGGCAGAGGTGAGTTGCGCCGGTTGAACAGCGTAAATGTCGCGCCGTCCCAGCGCACCAGCCCCTCGACGGTGCCGAACCAGAACACGTCGTCCGGGCCGATGTCGAACGAATTGATGCCGCCCAAGTCGAAGAAGTAATTTGGATTCGGCAGCGTCACTTTGGTCCAGGTCGCGCCATCCCACTTGTGAATGTCGAACCACGCGGCGATCCAGACGTTTCCGTGACTGTCCGATTTCATCCCCGGCAGGCCGAGCACCGCGTAGGGCGCGACGCTGTCGTGATCCCATAGCTGCGTGGCTGCGTTGAAGTGATAGGTCGCGCCATATTCGCTCGCGGCGAACACGCGCCCATTCATGTCCTCGGCAAAGAACGGCCAGAGATCAACGCCCATGCCGGGGTTGTTCTGCCAGTTCCAGAAGCCGTTGAAGTCGCCCGTGGTCTCATCCCAGCGGGCAATGCCGTTGCCGCCGAACCAGAACGTTCCACGGGAGTCCTGAAATGCGATGCCCATCGGCTCGTTGCCCGCGAAGGGGTAGGGTTCGCTGCCCGCGTTGTGCGCACCCCAGTTGCGCCATTTCACGCCATCAAAGCGCGAAAGTCCGGCTTCACCTGAACTCATCCAGAAGTTCCCGGCGTGGTCCGTGCCGAAATACTCGATGAAATAGTCCGGCATCCCAGTGTTGTAGGTGTTGAAGTCGCGCAGCAGAGTGCCCGCGCCGTCGAAGTGCCCGACCGCTCCCGGCGTGCCGATCCACAGATCGGGGCTGTGCGGATCGCACGCGATGTTGTAGACGTGATTCAAGCCGGTGACCCATGTCGTGAGGGTCACGCCGTCAGTCGTCTTCCGGATCGTGCCGCCCCAGTCGCCAAGGAAAACTGCTCCGTCGTCGTCGATGCCGATCGAGAGCGGCGTCGTGGAGATGTCGAAACGGCGAAACGTGCTGCGGTTGTAGCGCCAGAACGAATTTCCTCCGCCCACGCCGGCCACCAGCCAGATGTCGCCGTTGGTCGCTTCGGCAATGCGGCCGAATCTGCCCGTTGCGCTGCCGCGCAGCGTCCAGGTGGAGCCGTTGAACTCAGCCACACCGTTCAGCACCTGATTCGTGACCCAGACATGGCCGAGGTGATCGACGAGAATGTCGTCCAGAGAATTCCAGGGCGGATCCCACGGCAGCCCGGCGCCGACTTCCCAGCTTGTCCAGCTCGTGCCGTCGAATTTGTAGATCGCCGCGAGCGTTGAGGTTACGTTTGAGTTGTTCAGCCAGACGTTTCCCTCCGCATCCACGTCCAGATTCATAATCGTGTTGTGCTTGAGCGGCGCGTTGGATGTGTTGTAAACCGTGAATGTGCCGCCGGTCCACTTCACCAGGCCGTTGTCGGTTGCGAGCCAGGCGATCGTCCCGTCGGGCGACCATTCGAGGTCGTTCACGTATTCCGACGGGATGGAGTATTCAATGTTCGAATAGGTGGCCCAGGTGTCGCTGGCACGATCCAGCACGCCAACCCCGCCATCTCCCCAGAACGGCCAGCGTGCGCCGACGTAGAGCTTCTGGTCCGGACCGAAGCGGACGAAACGAACTTCCTCGCCCGGAATGCCGGTCGTCGCAGGGCTGATGACGCGCCAAGTGAAGCCGTCGGCTGCACTTGCGCATGGTATTCCGAAGCGAGTGACACCGGCCAAGAGCGAAAAGGCAACGCAGATTCTTAACATCGACGGGCCTCCATGGGCGACCTGTGGGTCAACCTGCTCAGCGCGATCACGCTCTAAAGCAGCTAGAGGCGTCGGGTGCGGGGTTTGATGCCGACGTCGGGGCGATTTTTCGCCGCCAAGGGAAACTGATAGCAATCAACGTGCCAGTTCGTCAAGAAAGGCGGCGATTAGATCCGTATCGGAAAACGGGTAGTGGCCCAGCTTGCGCCTGTCCTAGCCGCGCCCGTCAGGACCGTCAGAAGGCGGTGAATTGGGCTGCTTGCCTCGTTAAAAAAACACAGGTTGCTTGCTCATTTTTTTCTCCTGTGGTCAAAGAGTCGATTGAGCGATGAAATCCGGTTCCGGGCTCACGAAAGAGGGCTGCCGCCGCGCACGAAGTTCTACCCTGCGACTACGATCGTCTCAGTCGCCGTGATGTGCCATCTCTCTGATGGCGCGGGGAGGTAGAGATGGATCGCGCGTTGCTGCTGAAGCTCTGGGACGAATCGTGGGACGCGGGCATTTGGATCGCTCCGTGGTCGAAGGCGGTCGCCGATCTGACGCCAGCGCAGGCGGCGTGGACGCCGGGGCCGGGGCGGCACAGCATCTGGCAGAACGTGAATCACGTCTGCATCTGGCGCGAGTACACGCTGACACGGGTCGACGGGCGTCCCGGGCCGACGCGCGAGCAGACCGAGCGCGACAACTTCACCCAGCCAGCCTCCCCCAGCGCAGATGGCTGGCAAAAGTCTTTGCAACGCCTACGCGCCTCGCACCTCGCGATCCGTGAAGCGATCGCTGCGCCGGTGAACTCGCTCGAACGACTCCCCTACCACCTCGGCCACGATTGTTATCACCTGGGTCAAATCATGCTGCTGCGTGGAATGCAGGGACTACCGGTGATTGAGTAATCGAGGCTGTGTGTCGGAAGGGCGTTTCGATCCGTCGATTTACGCGTCTTACCGAAAACCGCCAAGCCAAGCGGCTCGCTCTGAGAAAAGGACGGAGTCGGCAATAATCTCCGGAAACTCCGCGCGAGATATTGCGCCTCCTCGTTACGATGATGAATTCTGTGTTCCGGCATCCAATCGTCGCGTTCGCAGTCACCTGCCGGAGCCACCAACCCGGGGAGGCTGTCGCATGCGCTGGCAACTTAGGCTGGCTGTCGCCCTTCGAATCGCGGCCGCGAGTACGGTTGTCTCGCAAATCGGCCGTGCGGCGGCACAACATGTAATCTTCGATCAGCGCATCGTCGACGACACCGATTCCTTCCAGACCAGCGTCTTTCCTGCCGACATAAACGGCGACGGACGCATCGACGTTCTCGCCGCGAACGCCGGCAGCAATCTGGTGCGGCTCTACATCAACAACGGGGACATGCCGACCAGCTTCACGCAATTCACCGTGACAAGCAGCGCGCAGGCGCCGGAGTCCGTCACGGCGGCTGACATCAATGGCGATGGCGAGCCCGATGTCCTCGTGGCGTCCTACACCGACAACAAGGTCACGTGGTATCGAAACGACCCTGAATCCCAAGGGTTCGATCGTTTTGTGATTGATTCGAACGCGCCCGGCGCGGCCTCCGCCATCGCCGCTGACGTCAACGGCGACGGAAAACTCGACGTCGTCGCGGCCGCGTTCAACGGTTTCGTTCTCTATTGGTACCGTAACAATGGCGCGAATCCGCCGCTGTTCACGAAAACGCCGATATCGACGCAATCGATTCCGGGAATAACCGACGTATGTGCGATCGACCTGGACCGCGATGGCGACCTCGATGTTGTGGCAGCGTCGTGGACTGGCACCATTGCCTGGTACGAGAACAACGGCGGCACATCGCCGACATTCACGCAGCGCACGATCGCCACGGATGCGCTCAACGCTTTCTCGGTGTCGGCCGCTGACCTCGATGGCGATGGCGATCTGGACGTGCTCTCCGCGTCGCACGCGGACGACAAGCTCGCCTGGTACGAGAATGACGGCGGAACTCCGCCGCAGTTTACGACCCACGTGATTTCAACCGGGGTGGATGGCGCGTACGACGCCATCGCGGCCGATCTCGACGACGACGCCGATGTCGACATCGTCGCGGTGGACGACTTCGGCGCCGGCGTTCGCTGGTTTGAGAACGTCGGTGGTCACCCGCCCGTATTTGTCGAGCACCCCGTAATCCCGGGGATCGAGGGCGGGCGGCATGTGGCAATTGCCGATGTCGACGGCGACGGCTACCCGGACATTCTGACAGCATCGACGACGGACAATACCATCGCGCTCTACGCGCAGCGGCGCGTGCTCAATCTCCCCAAAGGCACAAGTCATCAGACGATCGGCCTGGCGACGGCAACGGCTGACGGCGGAGATGTTCTCGAAGCGCCGCACGCGGCGTTTCCCTATGAGCCCGCGGTTGATTTCTTCGGCAAGGCACTCACGCTCGAAAGCGATGGCGAATTGGTCCAGCCCGCCGGCGGCAGCTTTACCTTGGCGAACAATGCGCGGCTGTCGGCCGACGGCCCCATCGAACTCGGCGGAGGGATCGAGCTGCCGAGCGGAGCGAATTGCGAAATCGCCGGAGACGCTTGCGCTCTGACACACAGCACCGTCCTGCTGCACGACTCTGCTCTGCTCACGGGCACGGGCATCACAAAGCTCACGCTCGGCGGCGCGACCACTTTGGAAAACGGCGCGGCCATCGCGGTGGACGGCAATCTATCGCTGGGTGGCGCGCGGCCGGAATTCGATCCGCACGTTAAGCACGCCATTCCGCGTGGTGCCATCGAGGCCGGCGACCTCGACGGCGACGGCGATCTGGACCTGGTCGTCGATTTCCAGTTCGCTGGCCCCCGACCGGCCGCTGAACTGGTATGAGAACAACGGTGGCAATCCACCGACGTTCACGGAGCACCTGGTGTACAGCCCGCTGAACTACTGCGAGACGATCGCGCTGGGCGATCTCGATGGCGACGGCGATCTCGACATCGTAAGCGGCTCGAAGGGGGACGATGAGCTGGCCTGGTATGACAACAGCGGCGGCGCGTCACCGACATTCACGAAACGTCACATCGCGTTCTCGGCGCCGGCCGCCGGCTACTGGTCAGTTCAAACCGCGCGCGTCAACGGCGATCGGAAGCTGGACATCGTCGTTTTCAAAGACACCGCGCTCTCATGGTATGAAAACTTGGGAGGCCACCCGACGGCCTTTCAAGAGCATGTCACGGGCCTAAACCCCTTTTTCGCCCTCTCCACGGCGCTCTGGGATGCGGACGGCGACGGGAATATCGACTTCCTGTGGGGCGGCAGCGGCGACGACAAGATCGCCTGGGCCGAGAACAACGGCGCGAGTCCGCCGAGCTTCACGGAACATGTGATCTCCATCGGCCTCGAGGACGGCCCGGCGGTGGCGGCGGGAGATCTCGATGGGGATGGCGATCAGGACGTGCTCGCGCGCGGCCAATACAACAACGTCATCGCGTGGTATGAAAACGTCGGCGGCAGCCCGCCCGCGTTCGTGCGGCACGTGATTAACAAGCTCGCATTCGATGTCACGTCGCTGCTCGTGCAGGATCTCGACGGCGACGGCGATCTCGACTTCGTCGCTTCCGAGTCCGGCCAACTGAATTGGTACGAGAACAACAGCGCGACGCCGCCCACCTTTACCGAGCGATTCCTCGACTCCGGAGCGGCCAGCGCTCTCACGGCCGGCAACCTGAGCGGCGGTGCCGGGATGGAGATCATTCGCGGCCGAAACGAAGCGACTGACATTACGTGGTATTCAGTGCAACCCGGCGGCCCCGTGCTGCCTCGGTGAAAATGCGCGTCTCTCTTCCACCAGCAACGTGACCAGCGTGTTTGCCGACCACGATCTGCTCGATTGGTCGGCGGCCACGCTGGAAATGTCCGGCGCCGGGAAGACACTGGAAGTCATGAGCCGCGACATCGGAGCGAGCCGCGCCGGGCTGGACCGCACGCAGCCTGGCCATTTCCCGCTCGGGGAGTTCCAGGTAGCCGCAGGAGCTTCGATCACGCTCGTGGACAATCTGGACAACGACGGCCTGGGAACCGCGGCATGCGAAGCGCTGTACGCCGAACGCGTCGTGATCGGCAGCGGCGCGACGGTGAACAACCCGAGCTGTCGCATCTATTACGGCACGCTCAGCCTGGCGGGCAGCGTTTCCAATCCCGAAAACCTGATCGCCCTGCCGCCCGCCTGCCCGGGCGATCTGAACGGCGATCAACAGGTGGACCTGAGCGACCTCGGCGTCGTGCTGTCGGGATTCGGCTGCACGGATGGAGCGTGCGCGGGCGACATCGATGGCGATGGGGACACGGATCTAAGCGATTTGGGCGTCGTGCTGTCGGCGGCGAGTTCCGTGCCCGTGGAAGTGGCACGGCACGCAGCAGAGATGCACCCACAGAGCTGTGATCGCGCATGAACGAAACGCTCACGCTTTTTCGCCCGGTCGGTCAGGCCGAACTCGACCTGATTCGCGCGTCGGGCATGCGGCGGCACCGCCGCTGCCTGGGCAGCCGATCTTCTATCCCGTGCTGACCGAGGCCTATGCCTCCGCATGCGCGTTGGAATACGACGATCCTGCTTCAGGGTGCGTCGGTTACGTCTGGCTGCCCGTACGGCGCAGTTCCTCGAACGCTACGAGGTGCAGCAGGTCGGCGATCGCGAGTGCCTGGAGTACTGGATTCCGGCCGACGAGTTGGAAGACTTCAACGCGGTATCGTCGGGTTGATCGAGGTCCGCGCGATTTCCGGCCTCCAAGCCCAGGCAGGTTGCGGCGGATTAACGAGCTGAAAGCTCCGCGACAATGTTAACAATAGCCCCCGGAGCGGCTGCTCGGGCAGCCACCTGGCGGGGTACTCATCACGAATATGACCAGCGTCGGCATCATTGCCGCTCGAGCCGAAGGAAATTCTGCATATAAGCTCTGGGGCGCAGCGGGCTTATGCAGTTGACGGCCGTCAACTTACTTGCGGCGGCACTTTTCCTGGTGGGCAAGAGCATCTGGCGCGGCGTGATGCGGCGGATGACGGAGGATCTCGAAACCCGCCTGCGGCAAGGGGCCTGCCTCACGTGCGGCTATCCAATGTCGATTTCAGCCCAAGAGGTTGTTCGGAGTGCGGCTGGCGGCACTCCTGCAGTTTGCCCATCAGAACGCGAGCGTATGGTCGCCCGCTCGAAACCGGTGGTGCCGTGGTCCGAGCGCTCGCTTGCGCGTCGCGTTCTGACGGAGGGCGCTCTGAGGGACAGTGTTCCGACGGAGGCCGGCGTCATCGCGCGCCAGACCGATATCCTTTGGGTTTCGCGCATTGCAGCAGTGGTGGCGACTAAGGCCAGCGGCGCGGGACACGAAGAACGCCGCTTTGCTGGCTATGCGCCGCGTTATCTGGCGGCGATTGAGAGCATGCATGCGTCTCGCCCCGAGTGATCGTGCCATGGATACTTCCGGCGCGGGTGAACGGCCTGAACCGGTCGTCCTGTTTCGATGGCCCGCATGGGGCGTTTTCTTCTATGCAGCTCTCATGGGATTCGCAGGCTACGGGACGATTCTGTTCGGCACGCTGATTTACTTTCGGGTCGCGGATTTTGGGTTCGTCGGATTCATCATGCTGGTGGGCACGGCGCTGATCGCGTTCGCTGTCTTCCTGCTGGGCAAGAGCATGCGGCGCTGGGGCCTACAACGCACGTTGGAAAAACTCCACTCGCGGCTGCGGCGCGGAGAATGCCTGCAATGCGGCTATCCAATGTCGCTTTCCGCCCAGGAGGTCGGTTCGGAATGCGGCTGGCGGCACTCGCACAGTTTGCCCATCAGAACGCGAAGCGCAAGCGAGCCGCCTGCTCAACCGGAGGGGCGCCGTGGTAAGCGCTCGCTTGCGCTTCGCGTTCTGACGGAGGGCGCTCTCTGGGGCAGCGTTCGGACGGACCGCGTTCTGACGGAGGGCGCTCTGAGGGACAGTGTTCCGACGAAGGGCGTTCAGACGGATGGCGTTCCGAGGGACCGCGTTCTGCCGGAGGGTCTGAGGGACAGCCCTCTGATGGACAAACTTCCAACGGGGGGCGTTCTGACGGAGAGGGCCATGCTCTTCCAGCACCCGACCGGCTGCGATCAGCAGCCGAGCCGGCACTGCGGCCGATCGACTCGCTGACGAACGCGCGACGGCGCGGCCGGGCGATCTTCCTCGGCAGCTTCGCCATCCTGCTGGCGATTCTCGTGGGCTGGATCTTTGTGGGGGCCGGCGTCATCGCGCGCCAGCCCGACATCCTTTGGGTTTCGCGCATTGCAGCAGTGGTGGCGACTATGGCGATCGGCGCGGGGCACGAGGAACACCGCTTCGGAAGCCTTGCGCCGCGCTATCTGGCCGCCCTCAGCGACGGCGCAGGCCGCACACGCCGAGCGTAAGCAGCAAGGCCAGCGACGCCGGCTCGGGGACTGTGCCGACGGTGTAGATACGGACTTCGTCGAACCTCGTCCTGACGTCTGCGCGGATCTCAACCACTCAACGCACACGCCGGGTTCGGCGTATCAAACCACGGAACTGTGGGATCCTTGCGTGTGGCAAGCTCGCGGCATTGTGCGAGCGTGGGCTCCTTGGCCGCGCCTGCTCTCATCGCAAATCGCCGCCGAACTCTGCGGCTACGCCATGTGACCATGCGACCACGACCACATACCAGACTGCGCTATGCGAATTCGAAGTAAGCCGACCACTGCGGATCGGGCTCGACGTAGTGCTGAACTTCGTGCGTAGCCGTCGCGGCACGGACGGTGGACGCGACCCGCTCCGCCAGCGGCGCCGACCGCACGTAGCTGATGAACTCGCGCATCCCGTCAGTGGAGATCACGACCACCTTTCGCCCGAACGCGCCCAGCGCAACTTCGAGTCGGTCCTCAATCTCGTGGAGTTGTTCGACCTCATCGCCCTGCGCCAAGCCGTCGGCATCCGGATTGTGGAGAGGAACCGCGATGCCGAGCCGGAATGGGAGGTCGGGATGGCGCGCGTAGGTTCGAGCGGTCGTGTTTCGTCGAATCACGATCGGCTTGCCCTCATATTTACCTGACGCGACCGACCAGAAATCTTCGGCCGGTAGCGACTCAAGCGGCCGGAACTTCTTTTTGAAGGGCCACATGCCGAGAATCTAACGCGGTTCGCGTTCATATTGTCCGCCCAAAGTCCCTGTCCTTGATTACGACCCGAAAATTTTCGCAGCCGCATCCTGCGACTCGGCACTTCACGCGCTAGCGCGCCGCACAGCGGCGCATTCAGGAGCAGGGTGCGGTTACTGGGCAACCGGAGCTGATGTTTACGACTTTTCGCTGTTGGGGCGGGATTGCTCCTCTGAGCGTTTAGCCGGGGCGGCGAGGGCCACCCGGTTGCCAAAACTCTCGCAGCCACGGGGCCGAAAGCTACGCAGGGCGCCCACCCGCCGCCCCGTCCAGCGCCAGGCGTTCGCGCGTTTTCAGCTCGCGCTTGCTTACCATCGGCTCGCCGAGAAACGTGCCGCAGAACTTTCGCCACGTGCGGGAATCACCCAGGTCGAATTCCATGAGGTGTATGACTTCCGCTGCGCGACCCTGGGACGGCTTCGCGATGGCGCCGCTCAAGGTTGGCTGCGCGGCCGCGGTCGCTTCCTGCGTCATGGCAATGAGCGAGTTCATATCGCCACCCAGCTCCAGATAGTGCTCCAGCGCAATCGAGACGGCGTCGAGACGATCGCGCCGGGGCAGGTGCGTCGCGCGGGACGCCGCGCGCAGTGCCTCTTTCCAGTGCTCGACCGCCTGCTTCTCCGCGCCGCGCTCCTCGTGCAGGCACGCCAGCATCTGGTGCGCGTCGAGATTCAGGGCGTCGAGGCGGATGGCCTGTTGATACGCTTCGAATGCCGGGCGCGGCTGCCCGGCGTTTTTCAGCACGTTCCCCAATTTCAGCCAGAGCTTTGCGTCGCCCGGGCTGGCAACGATTCTCTCGCGCAAAATCGCCTCGGCGTGGGCGGGCGACTGCACGGGCGTGCGATCGTAGAGAAAGTTCTCCGCGATGCGGATGCCGGCCGCGCCGTCGGCCAGCCGCGCCGCGGTCAAAGTCATGAAAACGTCCTGACGGGCCCGGTCGGTCAGCTTCCAGAGCGGGGTCCCCTTGCATTTGCGGCAGCGCAAATAAGCTGTGAAGCTGAAATAGGGATCCATCTCGGGCAGCGGGCCGTTTTCCTGTCTCGTCGCACACGCCTCCAGAAAACGCGGCGAGATCAGAACTGTGCCCACGCGATAGCGCGCCGCATGGCCGCAGTCGGCGCACTCCAGGAGCAGGCTGCGGTTACTGGGCGGCAGATCGGCGGGAAAGAGGCGGTGCGCGGTCGTGTGAAATTCGCCCTCGTTGAACTTGGCAATCAGCCTGGCTCGCATCTTTCAGCCTCCGTTGAATCGAAAACTGTGGGTTCCTTGCGTGTGGCGTGCTCGCCGAAGGTGGCATGCTCGCGGCTTTGGGCGAGCATGGGCTTCCGAAGTCGCGACCTCCCGCCGCGTCAAGCGATGCAAGGTGAGGCCCCACGGAGCTACGGAACTAAGACGGCGGCGATGGAGTATTAAGCGCCAAGCGAGTTTGATGTAGCCGCAGTGCTAAGC
>JBGAJB010000340.1:0-3461 GCA_044225155.1 Phycisphaerae bacterium
GCGCCGCTTCTTAAAGGCGCGGTACTTCGCCCGCTCCGTACGTGCGCGCTTGTTTGCCCTCCCTGCGTATCTATAATGCGACCGCGCGGCGAGCCTTCCCGATTTGTTTGTTCATTCCTCGCCGTGTGATATGTGACGTCGCACCCGCGGGCCGTGATGGCGGTGCGGTGAATCTGGATCAAAAGGAGTGCGGCATGGCGGCCGAGGATGGACTGCTGCGGCGCATCGAGTGGCTTGAGGCCTTCCCGTTTCTCCGGCTTTTCCGCACCGTCGGAATGGCACTTTCATTCAAATCGCTCGGCCTGAGTTTCGTGGCTGTTTTCCTCGTCTATCTCGCCGGGCGCATCCTGGACGTGATGTGGGTGGCCGCTGGCGCAGGCGTGCTGGTCGATCCGACGCCGCTGGCCGCCCGCCAGCGCACCGAGATCGAGACGTACACCGTGCAAAGCTCAGCGGAGTGGCAGAACTGGCGGCGGGGAGCGATCACGGCCCGGGAAGCGTTCGCGAAAAACGACGACGCAAAATTCCGCGACGACATCAAGGCCGTCATCGCGCTGGTGAATTCGAGCCACGAATCCGACTTGGCAGCGATTGACTCGGACAAGGAAAAGAACGCGGCCGAGAAGGCCGCCGCACGCGAAAATTTGCAGCGCGAGTACGAAGAGGCCATGGCGCAGCTTACGGGGCGCGAGCCCGTCAGCTTCGGCGCCGGAAGACGCCCCGTCATCCCGGGCACGTCGACGTTGCTGGATGTCGTGAAGAAGGTAGTTCACAGCGCGCCGCGGACGCAGAGCAAGCCCGCCGTCGAGCCGCTCGTTGAGTATCAGAAAACCCTCCTGAATGCCGGCAATATCCTGAACGCGCGCCGCGCCGCGCCGCGCGGCGTTTTCGCCGCGCTGCTTGCTTACGAGACGGATTGTTTTGCCGCCGCGGTGCGCGGCGTTGCGGGCGGTCGATTTTTCTTCGCGGGCGGCGTCTATGACCCCGAGCCGTCCATGCTCGGCAGCGTCGCGTCGGCCGGCGGGGGATTGCTCTGGTTTGTGACGCAGCGGCCATGGTATTTCATCTTCTTCGGCGCGTTCTCGCTGATCGTGGCCGCGCTTTTCGGAACGGCCGTTTGTCGGTCGGCGGCGATCTTGTGGGCGCGGGAAGAGACCGTCGCGATTGGCAAGTTGCTCGCCTTTTCGATGGAAAAATTCGTCGACCTGGTGTGTGCCCCGCTGTTGCCGCTGGCTATTTTCGTGGTCGTCTGGATCGTTCTCGCTCTCGCCGGCCTGGTGGGAGCGATTCCCGTCGTGGGCACGTTTCTTTCCGGGCTGATGTTCTTCGTCGCCTTGATCGGCGGCGCGGCCCTGGTTTTCTGCCTGATCGGAATTGTCTTCGGTATGCACCTGATGTGGCCGACGATCGCGGTCGAAGGCTCGGACGTTTTCGACGCCGTGCAGCGGGCCGCGAGCTATGTGTTTCAACGTGCGTGGCATGTCGCGTTCTATACGATTTCTCTGCTGATTTACGGCGGTTTTGCGTTCCTGGCGCTTCGCGGACTGGCGCTAGTGTTGCTCAAGTGCTCGCACGCGGCCGTCGACGCCGGCATGAGCGGTTTCGGCTTCTGGCACAGTTCGAGCGCGCCGTCGATGACGAAGCTCCAGACGATGTGGACCATGCCGAGCTGGCAGGATCTGCCCATTCTGCCCACCGTCGGAGACAACAATTTCTGGGGCCGCTTCGGCCTGGTTGAGCTGAGCGGCTCCGAATGGCTCGCATCCGGGCTGATCAGCTTCTGGGTGTTCCTGGTCGTAGCGCTGGTCGGCGCCTTCGTGGTGAGCTTCTTCTTCACCGGCAGTACGAACATGTACCTGCTGCTCCGCCGCAGCGTCGACGGCATCGAGCTGGACGAAATCTACTTCGAGGAGTTTGATGACGCGTCGCTCGATCCGGCGCCTGAGCCGTTGCCCGCGCCCGAAGCGGCCAGCTCCGCAACCAAGGGCACGGCGCTGCCGGTCGTCGGCGGCGGCAAGGCCTAGCGCGGCCCCTATGGCCTGTCCGACCGTTGTTCACGTCATCGGCGACGACACGGCTCCTCACCGGCTCTGGCGGCTGCAGACGCTGCTGCGCGATGTTGATGATGCGCGCGTCATCCACGTCGGACATCAGCGCGGCTCGGTTGGGTTTCCCGTCGCGCGAATCCCTCTGCGGCGCGGGGTGTTCTCGCTCGTTTTCCCAAAGGCATTGCGCGAGCAGATTTCGAAGGCCGATGTCCTGCATTTCTGGTCGACCGGCGCGCTCCTGCGGCTGACGGCGCTTCTCGCGGCGCGGCAGCGCGCGAAGCTCGTCGCGGATTTCGAGCGCTTCGATGAGCGGAAACAGCGCATTCCGCTCGTGGCGCTGGAAGCACACTGCGTCGCGCCGTCGCAGGCGACCAGGCAGGCCCTGGAGCGCTATGGTCTCACCGCACGGAACATCACCGTCATCCCGCCGGGTGTTGACGAAAGTCGCATTCGCCCGGAGTCGCGAATCGAGCAGCGGGCGGCTCTCGGAATCGACGCCAGCGAAATCGCCATCGCAATATCGCCCGCGCTGGGCGGCGACATGGCGGCCAAGCAACTCTGCTGGGGCGTTCTGATCGCGGCGCATTCCGATCGCCGTCTGGTCGTGCTGAGTTCGCCAGACGCGCGTGAGGATCGCGTGCTGCGCGCATTTTCGCGGACATCCCGTTTTGAAGCGGTGATCCGGCGCGGACCTGAATGTGCGCGCTGGCCTGAAGCGCTTAGCGCTGCCGATCTCTTTCTCGGCGCACCATGCGGCTACGAATCCGCGGAGCCGGCGATCTGGACCGCTGGGGCCGGCGTACCCATGATCCTGAGATCATCTTCGTGGATTCGCGAGGTGTTTGTCGGCGATGACGGAATCGACGTGTACGATGCGGAGATTCCGCCGCGCGCCTTGGCGCGGCGCGTTCTGCGCGCGGCGAAGTCTGTACCCACCGCTGATGAGCGCGAGCGCCGCCGGCGATGCTGGCTCACGAGATTCAGCGGCGAATCGCTGCGTGCCGCCTATGCGGAGGTCTATGAACGGGCCTGCAGGTAGGTCCTACCAGGAATACAGAGGAGAACTCACGATGGACCGCTTCATCCGTCTCCGTCCGATTCTCGGCGTCGCAGTCATTGGCCTGCTGGTCCCCGTCGGCTGCACGGCCCGCCGCGCCGACACCGGCCCAGACGTCGCCGCGCGCGGCCAGCTCTTTCCCGACATGGGAAATCACCACCGCCAGATCACGACCAGTTCCCGCGAGGCGCAGAAATACTTCGACCAGGGCCTGACGTGGGCCTTCGCGTTCAATCATGACGAGGCGATCCGTTCCTTTACGCGCGCGGCCGAGCTGGATCCGCAATGTGCGATGGCGTGGTGGGGCGTGGCTCTTTGTCATGGCCCGCACATCAACAACCCGGTCGTTCCGCCGG
>JBGAJB010000341.1:0-3453 GCA_044225155.1 Phycisphaerae bacterium
GGCCTTCTGTGTCGCGGGAGTTTTAACAGGCTCGTCGCGTTTGGGAGTGTGATCGGTCGCGGCGCTGTCGGGAGATTGCGTGTCGGACGCGAGTTTTGCTCCGTCGGCAAAGCGCACCTCCGGCAGGCGCGAAACCGGTTCCTTGGCGGCCGGCTTTTCTTCCGCGCTCGCGACCTGCGGCGTTTTGGCGGCGCCGCGCGGCCAGAGCCACCATGCTCCGGCAACCAGGAGCAGCGCGGCGGCGACGGTTGCGGCGAGTCGAGGAATATTGCGGCGCATTCCTGATCCTCCCTGATGAGCAGCATGGGCCTCCTGCCCACGGCTGACAAGCCGCCAGAGAATAACAGGCGGCGTGCGATTTTCCCGCGCGCTAAGTCTTCCTTCGGCGAAATTCGCCGAATTTCGCAAGCTGAACGAGCATCCGTTCGTCCATAATCGATCGCAGGTCAGGCCGTCGCGGCGGTCCTTGGCGGCCGGGCCGGCACAGGGAGAACGAAGATGAAACGTCGTTTAGGTTGGCTGGCGGTGGGTCTGGGCGTATTGGGGTTTGGCGCGAGTGCGCAGGCCCAGGAAGGCGGTCTGATTTCCGATCAGAACATGATTTTTATCCTGGGCTTTCAGCCCGACGCTCCCAACTGGGGTCCCCTCATCATTCGCCCGTCCTACACGGCCCTGGACGGTCAGATCACGGACTTCAGCCAGACCAATCAGGTCGTCTGGTTCTATCGCCTGCCGACGGATACGCGCGAAAACCTCTTTAACTCGAGCGGCGGCGGAACGCAGGAAATCAATGGCAATCAGATCACGGTCCATCAGCTCTATGACGGCTTCACGGCCGACCAGGCCTGGACCGTGACCAGCACGGGCGACCTGACGGGAATCCTGAAAAGCCAACTGACCGTGACGAACACATCCGGATCGGACATGGAAATGACCGTGATCTTCTACGGCGACATCGACGCCGAGGGAACGTTCACAAATGACAAGGCCCACTGGCTCGAAGGCGGCGCGATTCGCGTTCGCGACGAGGACGGCCTCCGCGCGATATTCAGCGCGCCTGGAGCCGAGGCTTATCAAGTGACGCCTTATCGCACGCTGATGAACTCGCTGACCGACGAGGGCCTTACGAATCTCGACAACTCCGGGCTGCCGCTGCACGGCGATTTCACCGGTGCGTGGCAGTGGACGCTGCAAATCCCGGCCGGCGAATCGCAAAGCGTCTTCGCCCGCATCGCCTGGAAGCGGTAGCACCCGTTCAAATCCGGTTTCCAATTTGTAATGGCCGTGGGGTGTGACCGCCCGCGACCATTTAGAAATCCGGCGGGGAGTGCGCTGCGTAAGGCACTCCGCCGCCGGTTTTCCTGCGCCGCCGTGCCCGATGCGTGGCGCAAGCGATGATTGGGGGACCGGCCTCCCGACCGGTCTTTTTTGCGAGGCACTCAATCGGCGACCGGAACGTGACCGGTCCTCCAACCGGAGCGGAAAGCCGGGGCCGTCGCGAAGGATCGGCCGCGGGTTTAGAATCCGGATCTGTATTGGTGAAACCGGAGGCGAACTTCCCTCTCCCCGAGAAAAGGAGCGTGTGCGGATGATTCGGAATCGGAGATTCCTGTGCGGCGTAGTCGTCGCGTTGGCGGCCGTGCTGCCGTTGGCGCCGGCGCGTGCCGCGGATGACTTTACGCTGCGGAGTGCGATACCGTCGGACGTTTACCTGTCCGTCAACACGCGTTCGCACGAGGGCCAGGCGTGGCTCGATTCGCAGTTCGAACGGCTTTGGAAGGAAGTCGAAGCGGCCCGCTTCGACCGTGATTTCAAGCGCATGTTCAAGGCCCTGGCTCAGAAGGGCGGCACCACGCCCGAAGCCTTCGACGAGCAGTGGCAGAAGATGATGGACCTCTGCACGGCCGTGGATTGGTCGGGCCTCGCCAAGCGCGAATATGCGATGGGCCTGCGGCTCGGCTTTCCGACCGTTGAGTTCACCTGCCTCTTCATGCCCGCCGCCGACAAGACGAAGGAGACCTTCGACGCGCTGGGCGGCATGACCAAGACACTGGTCGGAATGGCCGGTGAGGAGCTGAAGCTCGACACCGAAGAAAGCGGCGACCTCACGGTGCATCGCGTGACCGCTCCGTCCGCCCCGTTCCCGTTGGGCATCATGCTGGCCCGTCACAAGGATGTGATCATCTTTGCGTTCGGTCCGCAGATCGGCGAACAGACGTTGGCGCTGCTGAAGGGCGGCCCGGACGCCAAGCCGCTCGCGAGTACGCCGCGCTACCAGGAAGCGCTCAAGAAATTACCGGCCGGCAAAGACGCCGCGATCTTCGTGGATGTCGCCCGGCTCATGACGCAGGTCCGCGATCTGTGGGGCAAGGTGCAGCCGATGATCGCGAACAACGCACCGCCGGAGGGTTCGCCGGATCGCGCCCAGTTCGACAAGGCGATGAAGATTCCGGGCAAGCTCATCGACGCGGCGGATATGTTCGAGTTTGGCGCCACGGTCCGCACGACGGACGGCATGAAGTCGAACGAGCAGGGCATCACCGTTCTGCGCGACGACGCGAAGTCGCACGCGTTCTATGGGTTCCTGTTCGGCAATCCGCCGCTGGCCGATCCCTACAAGTACATCCCCGCGACGGCCACTTCGTTCTCGGCCGGCAGCGGCGTGAATCTGCTCGCGCTCTGGAAGTGGGCGATCGATTTCATCAAGACCGATGTGCCCGAGGGTGAGCAGGCGCTCGAGGAACTGGCGAACGCCGAAAAGGAAATGAACCTGTCGATCGAGAACGACGTGCTGAGCTGGATCGACGGCGGCTACTGCTCGTTCGAGGTCGCGGGGCCCACGCCCGCTTCCCCGGGAAATTCGGCCTGGATGCTGCGCGTGAAGGACGAGGCGAAGGCTAGGGCGATGCTCGATCGAATTGTCACGCAAGTCAAGCCGATGATGGGCCAAAACGGCACGCTGGATGATGCAGGCATCGAGGGAGCGCCCGGCTTCACCACGCTGAACATGCCGCAACTCGCGATGCTCGGCAGCGTCAAGCCGACGTTCGGCGTCAAGGACGGCTGGCTGTTCCTGGCGAGCAGCCCCACGGCCGTCACGCTGGCGCTGGACACGGGCGCGGGCAAGTCTGACAACATCACGAAGAACGAGCGCTTTAAGAAGGAAGGCATCGCGCCGGCCAGTGGCGCGGTCAGCGTTTCCTATTCCGACCTGACGCAGTTCGGCGAGCAGATGGGTCAGATGCTGGCCATGGTGCCGATGGTCTCGATGTTCTCGCCGGAAATCGGTAAAGATCCGGTGGCGTCGTCGGTGCTTTCGATGATCGGCAAGGTCGGGCGCGTCGTGAAGAAGCTCGACTTCCTGCAGTCGAAGGCGTCGCAGACGACCTTCGACGGCAAGACCATCTCGGTCAAGACCATCGTGAACTACCGCGAGCCGCCGGCCCCCATCAC
>JBGAJB010000342.1:0-3448 GCA_044225155.1 Phycisphaerae bacterium
CTGCCGACCACGATCTTCGACGTCACCGGTTTTTCCAGCTCAACCACCTATTTCAGCGGCTTCTCCGGAACCGTCGGAACGACGGCCACCTGGCCGGGCGAGATGGGCTGGCAGGGCGATCGCGTCGACATTGCGTTTACGCTCTCGGCCGTGCCGCCGCCCGATGGCCGCAATTACCGCTTCCGCATCGTCACGCCGCTGAAGTTCACGCAGACCTTCGACATCAGCGTGCTGGCCGGCTCGTCGCTGGCAAACCTGCAGGAAGTCGCCGTCGAGCACCTGAGCACCGCCCGCGTCATCAACGCGACGATTCCGATCGACGCGTTTGTCTCCGGCCAGACCAACTACATTCGGATTCAGGGTATGGGCGTCGCAGTCGGCACCGGTCAGCCGAGCGGCGTCCAGTGGACTCGCTGGTTGCTGACGCGCACGGATGCGTCCGCCGATCTCGACGTCGCCCGCGACGACCAGCTCGTCCGCATGACCAACTACATCCTGGCCGCGATTCAGCCGAACGGGCTCGTCCGCGACTCTCTACCGCTGAATCCCTCCGACGCGCCCTTCCATCCCGGCACGCCCGATGCTGCCGGCTTCGCGCTTGCCGGCCTTTGCGTCGCTGACGCCGCGGGAACCATTCCGAACGCTGCCGACTACGTGCAGCTCATCCTCAACGGGTACACCGGCCACGTCGCCGGTCTGACCCCCACGCGCAACACCAAGGGCCATTGGTGGCACTGGATGGACGTGAACACCGGCGCACCGGCCATCGGCTGGGGTGACAACTACACGACGATCGGTTCCGCCCTGCTCGCCAGCGGAGCGCTGCTGGCCGGAAACCATTTCATCGACCATCCAAA
Organism: Phycisphaerae bacterium; assembly: GCA_044225155.1. Taxonomy (GTDB): domain Bacteria; phylum Planctomycetota; class Phycisphaerae; order UBA1845; family Fen-1342; genus CAYMBL01. The sequence continues at coordinate 858 of JBGAJB010000342.1, forward strand.
CATCGTGTCGCGCGTGGCCGAGGTTTATTCCACCTGCAATTTCGATTCGATGATTTCCGCCGCGCTCGACGGGCGCGTGGCCCTCGCCACCGACGCCAACGGCAATTTCCTCGGCACGCTGACACCCTGGAATGAATACGTGCTCGTCGTCAGTCTCGCCCTGCATCAACCGGGCGCGACCCGCGCACCCGCCGTCGCCAATCTGTGGCTCAACCCGGCCACCGCGCCAAAGGCCACCTTCCTCAGTATTCCGATGCTGACGGACAACGTGACTTCGTTCCCGCCGGCGTTCTGGATCCAGGATGCTCATTTCCTCTCGACGGACATCGCCCTCAATCCCGACTTTGACGTTTACTTCGACAATCAGCGCCGGGCCGATGAGCTGTATTGCGCGACAAATCTCGGACAAAACTTCCGCTACGGACTCACGGCCGGCGTCGATCCGACCGGCTATTTCGCCGATCGCATCCTCAACCATCACAGCGTCTACGGTCCCGAAGCGGTTGCGGCCTGGGGCGAGATGGACACGCTGCTCGAGTTCTACGCCGCCCAGCCGCCGACGTCGGACATTCGCTTTCGCTTCGGCCTGACGCGCGTTTCTTCCACGACGCCGACCTGGATTCCGTTCGACGCCGGCTTCGTCGATCACATGTTCCTGATGCTCGGCATCTGGGAAAGCGTCGATCCGCTCTTCTTCAAGCGCCGCCTACCGTTCCAGACCGACGCCGACGGCGATGGCATCGCCGACGCGTTCGACAACTGCCGCGGCTCCTACAACCCCGATCAGGCTGACAGTGACGGCGATGGCGTCGGCGACGCCTGCCTGTGCGGGCCGCTCTGGTCGGACATCGACGGCGACTCCGACGTCGATCTGCTCGACTTCGCCGATTTGCAGACCTGCATTTCCGGCACGACGACCGAGGGCATGTGCCAGTGCCTGGATCGCGACGGCGACGGCGTGCTCTCGCTGGCTGACTTCACGGAGTTCACGGGCTGCTGGGCCGGCCCGCAGTCGCCGCCAAGTTGCGACTGAGGCTCCCACTCACGCAGCGCATTTGACGATCACGATCGTGAGGTCGTCCTGTTGTGGCGTTTCACCGGCAAATGCGGAAACGTCGGCCGTGATCGCTTCAATCATCGCCGCCGCCGGCAATGCGGCGTGTCGCCGTAGCGATTGCTGAAGTCGCTCTAATCCATACTGTTCTTCGCCGTCCCCCCCACCCGGCCGCGCCCACTCGACGAAGCCGTCGGTAACGAGCGCGAGCACATCTCCCGGCGATAGCAGAAATGTCTCCGCCGGGCCGAAACTCACCTCCGCATCGATCGCGAGCGGCACATCGCGCGGCTGAATCTCCTCGACAGCGCCCGAATTCTGGAAATACAAAACAATCGGACCGTGACCGGCGGAGAGCAGCGCAATCTGCCGCGCGCGCGGCCGCATCAGCACGCTGACCATCGTGACAAACCGCCCCGAGGAAGGTCATCGATCAGCAGCCGGTTTATGCGCGTGGTCAGCGACGCAAGATCGCCGTCATGGACGCTGCTAGCACGCATATATGCCCGGCATGCCGCCGTCACGAGCGCCGGACCAATACCGTGCCCGCTCACATCGGCCAGCGTAATGATCCAATTCCCATCCGGCAGCATTTGCCAGTCGTAGTAATCGCCGCCTGTTTGATCGGCCGGCCGGTTCCAACCGGCGATATCGAATCCGGCGATATTCGGCGCACAGCGCGGCAACAGAGCCCGCTGAATCGTCTGCGCGGCCGACAAATCGCGCTCAATCCGCTCCATCTCGCGCCGCGTTTCCGCCTCGCGCAGCGCGGCCTCCACGTGACTGCGAATCTCCCGCGATACCCACGCCGCCGCGAGCCCGCTCACGAACGTCAGCAGCGCAACATTCACATACGCCGCCTGCGGCAGACCGGTACTCGGTATCGACAGCTGGAGGCGAAGAGCGACGTACGCCAGCAGCAATCCGTATCCCGCCGCGCACACCGCCCCCGCAAGCACGCACAGCGCCGGACGCAGCCGCAGCGTCGAAAGGATGATCATCAGGAAGTAGATAAGCACCGCCGGAGAACTCAGCGCGGCATAGGGCTTCAGGGCTTCGCATGCGATCAATGAACCCATCAGTCCGGTCGGCACGAGACACTCGATCACGACTGTTGACACGCTGAACGCCGTCGAAACCGATCCTGCCCGCCGGCGCGCCCGTCGAACGATCAGCCAGCCAACGAACTGCAGCGCCGCAAGCAGCGCGGCCCCGAAAAACGCGGCCATCCGAATCCGCCGATCAAACTCCGGCGACAAGCTGCGTAGTGCGAACATCGTAAAAACGAGCGCGATGACCCCCAGCGTCACCAGCGCGCGACGTTCCTCGCTACGAAGCGCCGCGGCGCGAAACGCCTCCGAGCGGCTCAAGCGGCGCGGGAAATGTTCGATGCGGGTCTCGGACATGCGCATTCCTCAAATCGCGGAAACTCTAAACGGCGACGCCGGGGACCGCCTATCTTCTTGCGGCACATCGCCGTGGGAAAAAAACGGCCGCGCGCCGGCACCCGCGCGCGCCTCCCCAGGAATCCCCTAGA
>JBGAJB010000343.1:0-3421 GCA_044225155.1 Phycisphaerae bacterium
TTCGCGCCGCTTATCGGCGAGGCGCTCGCCGACCTGGCGATCGACGGGACCTCGAATTTGCCCATCGGCTTCTTGTCGCTGGGCCGTTTCGCCGATCGGACACCCGCAGCCCGCTGATTCGGCCGCAATCCCGCATACGATCTCGCTATGCATATCACGCGGTGGATCCCGCGGCTGCTGTTGTTGGCATACCTCATTGCGCCGGCTGGTCGGGCCGACGAACCGCCGCTCGTGCGCCCCATGACCATTCCGACTCTCTCAACGGCCGGCGTCGCCGAGAATCTGAAAGCCGCCGGCGGGGAAGCGCTGCTGCTGATTCGCGACGGTCGGCCGGTGGCGCTGCTTCAGGAACAAGACGGCCTTTTTGAGTTGCGCTGGCCGGGTTGGGTGGATTCACAGCTCGCCGATCAGGCATTCGTCATTGCGGGTGATGCGGCGGCGCGCCTGATGCCGCGCTGGCCGCGCGACGCGCCGCTCGTCGGGCATGTGGAAAGTCTCAGCCCCGGCCAGCGGGCCTGGATCGACAGCGGGCGGCGCGCGGGAATCCGAGAGGGCGACGTCTGGTGGCAGCGCCGGGGCGGCCAGCCGGTGGCGCGCTATGACGTCGTCGCAGTGACGGACGCGAGTTGTTTCTGTCGCGTGACGGCCCTGGCGGGCGGCTTCGTTGGCCATTCCGGGGACGCCGTGGAGCTTTGGCCAGCGCCGGGCGCGCGCCGCGATGGGCGGGCGAGCAGCGCCGTGGCGTATGTGGCGAATTCCTCAAGCGGATCGACCATTTGGGTAGCCGCCCCGCCCTGGGCGGAAACTTCGGCCGACGCGCAGGTCGAATTCTTCCATGCCGACCGCTACATCGGCTCCGGCACGGTCGAGCGGCGCGACGTGCGTTTCTGGTATGTCCGGCCGCTGGACGCCGGCGCGGCCTTTGCGGCCGGCGTCGGCGACGCGGCGCGGATTCGCACGAGCGCGGAGGTGCGCGCCCGGCAATTTGACGCGCACGTCGTCGCGCGACATCCGGAAGGCTGGCTCATCAACGCCGGCGAAAACGATGGACTGCACATCGGAGACGTTGCCGCCTGGCTCCGCCAGGGAGAAAACCGCGGCGAGCTGGAAGTCACCAAGTTGCAGCCCGCGCACGCGGTAGTGCGGCCGCGGAGCGAAAGCGCGCTGGAACCTGCAATCGGCGATGCGGCCGGCTTTGGCGAAAAGAGCGCCGCCGCGGTTGAGGTGGGCAAGGTGACCGACGCACCGCACCCGCGCATTGTTCTGGCGAACATCGACGAGCACGCAAGTGTTGAGTTTTGGATTCTGCGGCGCGGGGACGAGCTCGTCGGCCTGGCGCTCGACGTCACCCCGATCGGCCCCCAGCACGTTCTTTATGTGCTCCCGGAGACGGCCACGCGGGCGATCGCCCTTGGCGACCGCGTTGTCGGGCCGGCGAACGCCGCCCTCCCGTAGACAAGCGGAACGCAAGCGGCGATCACTATCAGAGAACAGCACGCTCGGATCTCGCTGGTAGCGCCCATGGTGGCAGAATATAATGCGGCGATGGAGCAATACTGCGGAATAATTGACGAAATCGATAAAAGAATACTGGCGATCATGCAGTCGGATGCGCGAACGCCGAACGTCGCTCTGGCGCGGGCGGTGGGGCTGGCCCCTTCGGCCGTGCTGGCGCGCGTCCGGCGGTTGGAGCGCGACGGTCTGATCCGTGGTTATTCCGCGCGGCTCGATCGTGCCGCGCTCGGCTGGAGCGTTTGTGCGTTCGTGCGTGTTCGCACCGACGAGCCTGTACGTCGCCCGACGGTCGCGTCCGCCTTGGCGCGCATTTCGCAGATCTTGGAGGTACATGATGTGGCGGGCGAGGACTGCTACATCGCGAAGGTCGTCGCCCGTGACATGACCGATCTGCACGCGCTCGTGCGGCTGCAGATCGGTGCGATTCCGCACGTGCGCGGCACGAGCACGACGCTGATTCTCAAAACGTTCAAGGAGACCGCCAACATCCCGACGCCGGAAGCAAGCCCGGGGCGGCGGTCACGCAGGAGAAAACGATGATTCGCCTGACGACCCTGCAAATTCGCATTGGCCCCTCCGCATTCATCGCGCTCTTGATCGCCCTGGCGGGTTCTGCCAATGTCGTCGCTGCCGAAAAACGACCGTGGACGCTGCTCGTCTACGGTGCGGCCGACAACAACGCCGACGGGCCGATTCTCGAATTCCTCGCGAAGGTCTGCAAGGCGATCGACGACGATCCCGGGCTCGACGTGCTGCTTTTCATCGATCGGAGCGTGGGATTCTCCAATGACGCCAAATATCTCGGCGAGGACTTCGCGGGCTGCCGCCTGTTCCGTCTGCGGAGGAATTCGGTGGAACGCCTGTCCGGGGGCAGTCAGTTTCCCGAGATCACGCGGGAGAAGGACGCCGAGTTGGATTCCGCCGACGCATCGACGCTCGGTCGTTTTATTGCCTGGGGAAAAGCCACATCTCCCGCGGAGCACTACGGCCTATTGATCTACAGCCACGCGAACGGGCAGACCATGTGTCCGGATCAACAAAGCGGCCACGAAATGGGCATCGCGGAAGTCACGGATAAGATCGGCCCGGAAGGACACGTGGATTTTCTGGCGCTCGAACTCTGCGAAATGGGCGGAATTGAGATCGGCTATCAATGGCGTCCGGGAACTGGGCATTTCGGCGCGGACGTCCTGCTTGCGATTCCAAACGCAGGTCCGCCGCTCAGCTGGGAGCGGGCTTTCGCGCGCATTCGCTCGACCGGGCACGATTCGCCCGCGGATCGACCTCCGCTGAGTCCGGCGACCATGTCCGCGGCGGATTTCGGCAAACTGGTGATCGAAGAGGGACTACAAGGGCGGCTCGCCACTTCGCACGGGGCGGAGGCCGTGAGTCACGAGTCGGCCGGCTGTTACGATTTGTCGCAGGCGGCCGAGGTCAAAATGCGCGTCAACGCACTTGCGCGGACGCTGCTCGACCAGCCCGGCTCCCGCGGGCGCATGCTCGATAGTCGCAATCAGGCGATGAACTACTCCGACCGCGGTCCCTACGTGGACCTGTTCGATCTCTGTCGACGCGCTGCCGCTGACGAGAACTTGTCGCCCAAGATTCGCGCGGCCGCGCGCGAGGCGGGCGAGGCGGTCGATCGGTTCGTCGTGGCGTCGTTTGGCATGAGTGCGTACAACGGCTTCGAGCCTGGTCGCAACGGCGTGTTTATCGTCTTCCCTGCGTCCGGAACGTGGAAGCGCTGCGCTTGGTACACACCCGACGCCGGTACCGAGGGGGCCTACGGCCGATGGGATTTCCTTCGCGGCGAAAAGGCGGCGGGCGGAGATACCGGCGAGTGGTACACACTGCTCCGCACCTGGCTGGCTGATGGAGAGGCGCCCTAAGAGATTGGCGAACTTCC
>JBGAJB010000344.1:0-2172 GCA_044225155.1 Phycisphaerae bacterium
GCTGCCGCGCGAGATGCGCAGCGCCCCGCGCTGGATGCGGGCCAATCCGCTCGGCGCGTTCACCGGATTGCGCGGGCATCCGATGGTGCAGTGGCTCGCGCTGTCGCTTTTCCTCGTGTACATCGCGCAGTTCGCGCTGCAATCCACCTGGGTGCTCTACACGTCGTACCGCTATCACTGGTCGCCGCGCGATGTGGGCATTTCGCTCGCGCTCGTCGGCATCGGCGCGGCCGTCGTGCAGGGCGGCTTGGCGCGCAAGATCGTTCCCAAGTTTGGCGAGAAACGCTCGATGCTTTTCGGCCTGGCGGTGGCCGCTTGTGCGTATGTCGGCTACGGCCTGGCGCCCTATGGCTGGGTGATCTACGTGATCATCGCGATCGCCAGCATCGGCTCAATCCTTGGTCCGGCCGCGCAATCGTTAATTACCAAAACGGTCGGCGCAACCGAGCAGGGCACCGTGCAGGGCGCGATCACCGGGCTGCAAAGTGCGGCCACCGTCATCGGCCCGATTCTCGGCGGTCAGGCGTTCGAGTATTTCGTTTCGGTTCGCGCGCCGTTCAAGCTGCCGGGGGCGGCGTTCTTCATCGGCGCGATTCTGACGTTCATCGCGCTTGCGACGGCCGCCTTTGCGACGACGCGCCGCGGGCGAGAGCCGAAGGTAGTCGCTGAGAATCAGGCGTCCATTTCGTAAGCTTTTTGCAGCCAGCGGTGCGCTTCGGTGTTGAAGTCCGCGGGCGCTTCGATCGCGATGCGGTGCGTGATGCGATCCTTTTTCGCGAAGCCGCCGGTATCGATCAGGATGCCGCGCGCGGAGGTGTCGCGCAGGGCGAGACCCAGATCGATACGCGTGCGCGTGGACATCTTCAGCTGCGCGAACACGTGTTTTCGGTAGAGCGGCACCATCGTGCTGCACGGACAGACGCGTACATCGCGGCCGAGGCCACGGCCCGCTTCGAGCAATATGTCGTAGAGCGGCCGCAACGCCGCCTTCGGCCCGTCGAACATTTTTTCGACCCAGCCCGCGGCCGTCGCGAGGTACTTGTCCGGGTCTTCGTCCTCTTCGCACTTCCCCAGCGAGCGGGCGGCGATCCAGGTCGCGTTATTCGTGCCGAGTCCGTGCTCGCGTTTGAGCCAGTCGCGGCGGACGGCCTCTTCGCGCGGGCCGGTGTTCGCGAGTTTCAACCACTCGTCGAGCGAGCGGCCGGACTTTTCCTTGAGCGTCGCAATCCAGTTCTGCACCATCGCGATGCCGGGATGGACGTCGTATTTCCAGGCGCGCGGGCGATAGTCGTCAGCCGAACTTATCGCGGCCGCAACTCCAGTTGGTTTCCTGGCCGCCGCTTTGGCGGGTTTTCGCGCGGACTTTTTCGTGGCAGTTGACTGTTTTCGAGTCATCGTGGCGGCAGCGCGTTTAGCCATGAGCGTTCAATTCTGGTCGAAAAATGTGTGTGAGATTACTTCCGGCCCAGGTCCTTAATGGTCACGATCTTACATTTCCCGCCGCTTTGCTCGGCGATCTTCTGGAGCCGTCGTGCCCCGGGCGTCATCTTCGGCAAACCGCTTGTGTCCTCCAGCAGCACATCGTCAAAAACCAGGCAGTAGAAGCGCGTTCGCGACTTCTCGTTTTCCTTGGCGATCAGTTCCTCCGCGCGCGGGTCTTCGAACTCGCCGTCGGAGAACAGGAAGATCACATCGGGCTTCTGGGCCAGCGCGCGGCGGATGGCCGGCAGCGGGTCCGTTCGTCCGCGCGCGGCTTGCTTGTCAATCCACTGAAAGAACTCGCGCTTCTTTTCCGCACTCGCCGATTGCAACTTGGGGGCGAAGGCCTCGGTGACGGCCTCGTCGCGGCCGGGATCGACGTAGCTGAAGAACGTGAACACGGCGAACGTCTGGACGGCCTTCAGGCTGCCGACCGATCGCTTCAACTCGCGCTTCAGGTCGTCGGCCACCACGCTGACGGAGCCGGAGAAGTCGACGACATAGGCAAAGTTCTTTCCCGCGGCTTTCAGATCCCAGACGCCCGCCCCGCCCAAGCCGCCGCCGATCTCCGTGCCGCTGCCGAGACCATCCAGCGTCGAGCCGGCCGAGCCGCCGCCGATGCCCAGCACGCCGGATCGTCCGCTCTCGCCCAGACCGACCGCGTTGCCGGCAGTGGCGGCTGTCGGCACCGGA
>JBGAJB010000344.1:2238-3419 GCA_044225155.1 Phycisphaerae bacterium
TCGGGGTCGATGCGTCAATCGTGATTTCGGCCAGCGAATCGCTGAGCGACGGCGCGTTGCCAAAATCGATGTGCGCCGAATCCGCTCCGCCGCTCGACGCGATGCCGACTTCAAACTCCTCGGCCGGCGGCGACGCGCTGAGGACGTGCCAGGTCGTGAGGGTGAGTGCGAGCAGGAGCACGGCGTGCACCGCGAGGCTCACGAGCGTCGGGATTCCGAGATGCATCGTGAGTCGCAGAAACGGGTCGCGCCGCTCGCGATCGACGAGCGGCTCGGGCGCGACAGCCGGCTGCGGCGCGGGTTGGGCCATGCGGGCATCATAGGGGCCGAATCGAGTGGGAAAGAAGCGAAAAACGGGAAGCGGCCGAAGAGCTAGGTCGGCTCAGGCAGGTGGATCGGTCGACAGCTGACCAGGCTTTAAGGCGCCTGGCAACGAACATGCACCCCGCCGGGCGACAATCATCGAAAGTACTTCACGCCGCACTCAAACATCGCCAGGCCATCGCCGTTCTCGCGGTGCGGCAGGCTCGTCCAGCGCGGGTGCTGGGTCCACTCCGTAAAGCGATCGGGATGCGGCATCAGGCCAAAGATGCGGCCAGTCGGATCGCAGAGGCCGGCCAGATCATCGGTGCTGCCGTTGGGGTTGTACGGCTCGCGTGCATTTGCGTCGGCGCTGGGCACATAGCGCAGCGCGCCGAGTCGGGCGTCCGACGCCGCTGTTCGCGCCGCGTCATCCGCGAAGAGCACTCTTCCCTCCCCGTGCGCGATCGGCATTTCATACTCGCGGCCCGGCTCGCAGAAAACGCAGGGTGTGTCGTCGGCTGCACGGAGCGTCACCCAGCGATCCTGAAAACCGGCGGGCGCGTTGTAGCTGACCGTGCAGGTGCGGGGTCCGTGGCGGCGTGCGGGATCGGGCAGCAGTCCGGCCTTGACCAGGATTTGCAGCCCGTTGCAGATGCCCATCAATAGTCCGCCGCGCTGCACGAAGGCGGCCAACGCGTCTGAGAGATGCCGTTCGATGCGCGCCGCGAAGACGCGGCCGGCGGCAATGTCGTCGCCGTAACTGAATCCGCCGGGGATCGTGACGATCTGAAAGCGCGCGAGTGCTGCTGGATTCTCAATCGCCTCACGCAGATGCACGCGCTCGACGACTGCGCCGGCCCGCTGCCAGGCGAACTCGC
>JBGAJB010000345.1:0-3395 GCA_044225155.1 Phycisphaerae bacterium
CGGGTGAACTACTTGGGCCACTCGCGCGCCCAATCGGGTGCCGGACCTGTCTCGGCTGGGGTCTCGTTCAGATCCGCCAGCAGCTTGGGCCGCTTGCTGAAATCATCAATCGGTTGACTGTAAAGGCATCCATCCTGGACATACACGAGGCGGCCACGCTGGTCCCAATCAGCCCACGGAAGCGCCAGAAGGTTGCTCCATTCGAATTGATCATCCCACGTTACGAGGTAACGAGATTTCCACTCGCGCTCGCCGGGAAACACGAGGTTGATGTGCCACAAAGTTGCCTTCCCACGCGGCTGTGGCCGACAGCCCAAAAAGCTTCGCAGCGCATCGGGCCAACCCTGCGGTTGGGGGCAATCTTCTTCTGTCAGCCAACCGTTCAGGTTCTGCCGGAGCTTGTAGCGGTGCCCGGCGCGTTCACGTAGGTCGCGGCCGTATGGTTCCGGGAGACTCCCTTCGTCCGGTGGGCGTTCAGGCAGAAATGCAATGCGCTGGTTCGAGACAAACGTCGGGCAGAGGCGGGTCACCCGATCAGAGCGAAACCAAAGTGCCAGTGCGGTGAAGTAGGGCGGCCGGCTGATTGCGTTCCAGTACCAGCGTTCCTGGTTGTCTTTACGGGGTTTCCCGGCAAAGTAGGCCAGCAGTCGTCCATCCGGCGATAGATCTGCGTCGTATTCTTCAATGTGGCCATGAAACCATTGGCCAAACTCGAATTCGTCAGTTTTCGTATCCCAGCGAATCAATTGAGTTCGCCACTTCGGGCCGCGGCGAAATATGACTCCCACCCGCGCATCGCGCGCGAGCAGGACGGTCACTCGGGCTGGAACGGCCTTCTGCTTCGCCATCGCTCTCTTCGCGAGCCGGTCAGTCGGAATTATGTTGGCAATCGGAAAGCGCGCCGCAAAGTCAGCTAACGCGCGGACTTGTAGGGCGCATCCGGATCAATTTCCTCCGGCGGAATCCAGACGATCTTCCCGTTCTCCCAAACAACGGCCGGGACGCCGAAGAGTTTGTGACGCAGCAGAGCCTCGCGCGTCGCCTTGCGAAACGCCTCGGCCAGGAGTTCGTCGTCATCCATGGCCGCGTCGATGTCGACGTAGTCATCGCCATTCGGCATGCTTTGACTGCTCCTCAATCCGCTGCCACTCGGACGCTCGCGCGACGCGAACCTTTCGTCCGGCGCCGCCAGAGGCAACGAGTTTTGGCCCGCTCGCCGCTTCATTATTGTAAACGCGTCAGCTTGATACTATCGGAATGTACTCCGCCGTCAGATTTCGAATGCCACGCCAGTAGCGACGCGATGCGGGCGCCCCAACAGTCCTCGCGATGACAGCAGGTATCGTGCAGCAATAGCGCGGCGGGCTGGCCGGAGGCGTCCGACAGCACCCAGTTTCCGCGATAAAGATTCAAGAAAGCGCGGTCCCGCATTCCACACTACGCTAGTCGGAGAAAATCCCCGTCACAGCGAGGACCAAACCAGGAAGTGCCGTATCCTTCTCAATTGTTTCGCCAACACCGTATTCGCGTGGCGGCTGATCGGACGTGAACACATGCAGTGACTTGCGCTTGGGGTCGATGATCCACACGCGATCCGCGCCCATCCGCAGATACTCGGCCGCCTTTTCCGTCATTTTTTTCCAGCCCTGACCCTTTCCAATGACTTCGACCGCCAATGTAGGTGCGACTTCAGCGAACGACTCCGGCTCCTGCCCTCGCGGCACGCGCTCGAAGGAAAAGTAGGCGACGTCCATTCCGCGGACCGTGTCCGGGTCGCGCGCCGTGATTACGCCCGCCTCCCCGGTAAGCACGCGACCCGCCCCGCCGCGCTGCGCCCAGTCGCCGAGAAGCCATGCGATCCGAGCGCATAGTGCGCTGTGCCGCCACCCACCGACCGTCAATTGAATCACCTCCCCGCGCTCAAGCTCGCAAAAGGGCGTGTCGGCAAACCGACTCTCGAACTCCTCGGCGGAGAGTCTTGCTGTTTTGACAGGAATCGTCGCCACGTGAGGACCTCAACTGTCATGATACCAACCATCGGCGCAAAATTCGCGTGCTGCTAGGTCCGCATCACACCCAACGGCACTTTCCCATCACCCCGCGGCAGCGGCGCCGGCGGCTTGATGTCCACGTTGTGCCGGCCGAGCAGTTTCTTTTCACCGCGTTCTACCGCCTGGGCCAGCATGCGGCATTCATGCAGCAGGGCGTCGAGCATCTGGCCTTCGGGCACGGTCTGCTTCAACTCACCCTGCACATAGAGAATGCCCTTGCCCTTGCCGGCGAAGATCGCCACGTCGGCCCCTTCGCACTCGCCGGGGCCGTTTACCACGCAGCCCATGACGGCCAGCTTCAGCGGCGGCAGCTTTTCCTCGGCCAGCTTGCGCCGCACGTCGGTGACGAGCTTGTAGAGATCGACCTCGATCCGCCCGCAGGCCGGGCAGGCGATCAGCTCGGGTTCGGTGCGGCTGCGCAGGCCGAGCGAGCAGAGCAGTTCCTTGCCGTCTTCGACCTCGTAGACCGGGTCGGCCGCGTAGCTGATGCGGATCGTGTCGCCGATGCCGTTGGCCAGCAGCGTGCCGAGCGCGGCGATGCTGCGAATGCGGCCGGTCTCGGGCGGGCCGGCGTGTGTGACGCCCAGGTGCAGCGGGAAATCGACCTTGCTGCTGATGGCCGTGTAGACCTCGATCACGAGGCGCGGGTCGATGCTCTTGGCGCTGATGACGATGTTGTGATAGTTCGCTTCGTCGAAGATGCGCAGATATTCGTCGAGCTTTTCGAGCATGATGCCGATCAGGTTCGCGGAGTAGTCGGTCTCCAGGCGCGCCTTTTCCTCGGCCCGCTGATCCTTGTCCTTACGCTCGACGATGCCGCCTTCGTTCACGCCGACGCGGATCGGGATGTTGCGTTCCTTGCAGGCCGCGATGACGCGCAGCACCTGGTCGCGATCCTGGATATTGCCCGGATTCAGGCGGATTTTGTGGACGCCCGCTTCGATCGCTTCCAACGCGCGCTGAAAATGAAAATGCACGTCGGCCACGATCGGCACGGGCGAGGCCGGGATGATCGTCTTCAGGGCCTCGGTGTCCATTTTCTCGGGGACCGCCACGCGGACGATGTCCGCGCCGGCGCGGGCGAGCTTCTGAATCTCGGCGATGCACTTATCGATCTCGTAGGTGTAGCCGCTGGTCATGCTCTGCAGTACAACCGGGGCGTCGCCGCCGAGGGGGATGCCGCCGACCTGGACCTGACGGGTTTTTCTGCGTGGGGGCATAGGGGGAATAGCGAATGTCGAAGAGCGAATAGCGAATGCACCTGCGGCCCACGCGGGCCGGCGACATTTCGCTGTGAAACTCAGAGGGATTCTAGTCGATCGTGCCTCCGGCCGCTTTTTTGGC
>JBGAJB010000346.1:0-3377 GCA_044225155.1 Phycisphaerae bacterium
GAAAGCCATCCGCCCCGGCTCGCACAACCTTGCGCTTCAAACCGTGCGTCGTTTCGATGTGCGTACGAATCGGCGCGCCGGCGGTTCCGTCCGGCGTGACCAGTTGCTCGACTACCTGGGACAGCTCGACATATGCGTTGTCCCCGGCTTTCCAGTGCGGAGTCAGTTCAACGCCGTCATCCGCTCTCGCCGTAAGAACGAAAAGAATGGCTGTGAGGACCGCCACGCTCCGGAGGCGCGACATCTTCAGATATTCCTTGGTCACGGCTTGCCCGCCCGCCAATCCGCCAACTGCTTGCTAATCGTGTCTTTTTCCGGCAGTTCCAACGCGGTCGCGATGTCGAGCGCATTCTGCAACGTGCTCTGCGCTTCTTTCCCACGCCCGGCCCCGTGATAGATCTCGGCCATGCTGCGCAGGCAGCGGAGCTGATTTACGAGGTCATCGCCGTCCTTGATCGCGTCATACGCCTTCTGCAGATGGTCGAGCGCTTTGTCCGTGTGGCCGGCCGCCTGCTCGATGTCGGCCAGCGCGATGCGGACGGTCGGCTTGGCCGATTCCGTCGCCAGCTCAAAGCACTTCTCAAATGCTGTGCGGGCCTGATCGAGATTGTCATTGCGCCGATACCACTGTCCGATGAACATCCACGCCGTCGCCTGTGTGCGGCGCGAGCCGACGCGCTGCGACGCGTCGAGCGTGCGTTGATGCATCTCCAGTGCCGCTTTCGAATCGCCCAGTTGCTCGTAGATGAGCGCGAGCTTGTTGGCGGCTGGCGCCTCGGCCACCTGATCGTGAATTGCGGCCAAGTCGCGCAGGACGGCCTGCTGCCAGGAAGTCGCCCGCTTCGAATCCGCCTTCCGCGCCTCCGTTCGCTGCTCTTCGGTCAGATCGGCCGCATTGATCGGAATTCGCGTCAGAAAGAGATCGGCCATGGCACTGAGGGCGGCGATGCGCGAGTAGGGATCATGGATTTCATCAGCCCAATCCAGCGCGTTTTGAAAGCGCTGCTGGGCCGGTTCATCCGAGCGCACAAGCTGCAAGACGATCGCCTGCAGAAGTTCCGCCTCGATCCGGTCGAGCCGATCACCGGTTTGATCCGCAATCATCGCGACTTGGCGGAGCCGAATCGCCGCCTGCGAACGCGTGGAGGCCGAGCGGCGGACGTCGATCTGTGCCAGCAGCAATTGAGCCGGGCGATAGAGCGGGTCGTATTGAATCGCCATTTCGCCGTAATAGACGGCGTCGCGCGTGTTTTCATCGATCAGGGCCAGTGACGCTTTCGTCGCGTATTCCAGCGTGCTCGTCGATTTGCACGGCGGACCGAAGATACGTGCCTTGAGCGCGTCGTCGATCTCGCCCGCGTCCAGCCGCGCGAGCAGCCAGCGCGTGGCCTCATCGAGTGCGTCAAAGAGCGGCGCCGGGCCGATCTTCATTTTCGCGGCCTTTGCCTCGCCCGCTTTCGCCCCGTCACCGACCGGAGTCAACTCCAAGTCCAGCGTTACACCAGTTGTCAGTCCCGTGAAATGGCCGGAGAGGCGCTGCGTCGCGCCGAGCAATTCAGCTACGCGCGGCCAGGCGGGTGGATTCTTGGGATCGTCGCTGAGTTCCTGCCGCGCTTGATAGAAACGCACGCTCGGAATGGCGACGACTTTCGGCACGCGCCGCAGACGCCACGTGAGCACATCCTGCACGGCCGTCCCGATCCAGGTATCGCGGGCGTCGACGCCGTCGCCGGGGGTGATGTCGATCACCGCGACGCGCGGGCGATTGTCAGCCGGCAGCGCGGGCGGCGGCTCTTGGGCAACGGCACGCGGCGTAAGCGCAATGCCGGATAGCGCCGCGAGAAAGAACCCGTACGAAATTCGGCGATGGAGCATGAAAACCTCCGCGCGGCGATGATACCGCGCGACTGTTTGCGATGCTGCGTCGCCTCCTTTGAGGGGAGATACCCCGTATGCTGCGCGAATGCTGGAGTCGCTGCCCAAGCGCGCCTTTTTCCGCTTCGAGTTCCCCGTGCATCGCATGGCCAAGTCGCCGCGCATCGACGGCACGATCAAGAAATGGGGCCGCGAATATCTGGCACCGTCGCTGCACGAGCTGGACGGCGCGGAGACGCTGGCCGACGTGTATTGGGCGTGGAACGACGAGGGATTTTTCGCCGCGTTTGACGTGCCCAATCGCAAGGGCCCCGTGTCCTGTGACACCGAGCAGTGGTGGACGCGCGACGGTTTGCGCCTCTGCATCGACACGCGCGACGCGCGCGACGTGAAACGCGGCACTCGCTTTTGCCACTTTTTCTACATCCTGCCGTCCGGCGGCGGACGCGATCGGAAAGCGCCGATCGTCGGGCTGCATCGCATGAGCCGCGCGAAAGAGCACCCGCCGCTTACCGACACGTCGCCCATCCGGGTCGCTACGCACCTGGAACGTCATCATTACACGCTGGAAATCGGCATCCCTTCCCATTGCCTGAACGGTTGGAACCCGGCCGAGCACACGCGCATCGGCCTTTTCTACAAAGTGAAGGACACCGGGCTGGGCACCCAATCGCTCACCGTTACCGATGATCTGGGCTGGAATGTGGATCCGAGCACGTGGGCGACGGGCGTGCTGGTCGATTAATTCCGTCGCGCGTCAGTGAAACTCGATCCACCACGACTTTGCGTATTCAGGATCGCCCGGGAAATCAGGCGGAAGTGCCAGCCGCGTGAATTTCGCACGGCTTGGTCCCGCCTCTTCGGCGGCCGCCTCGATCATTTGCTCGACTCGCGCCGGCGGCAAATCGCGCTGGTTCAGTGATAAGAGGATTCTTCCGCGATCCGGAAGCAACTGCGCGGCGCCGCGGAGCAAATCGGGAAGATCCCGGTGCAGCTCGAAGACCGGGCCGCCCTTCACGCGGGCGAACGTCGGCGGGTCGATGATGATCAGGTCGAATTGTCGCTCCTGGCGCGCTGCACGCTGCAAGTATTTCCGCGCGTCGTCGCAGATGAAAATCCGGTCGTCGAGCGCGAGACCATTGACAGCAAAGTTGGCGCGCCCCCACTCCAGGAATCGCTTCGAAATGTCAACGCTGAAGATCGTCCCTGCTCCGCCCAGCGCCGCGGCGATGGAAAAGCCGCACGTGTAGCAGAAGAGGTTGAGCACGGAGCGGCCCTTGGCGGCCTGTTGCACACGCGCCCGATTGTCGCGCTGCTCCAGAAAGATGCCCGTCGAGAATCCGTCATACGGCCGCACGAGATAGTGGCGGCCATGCTCGGAAATTGTGATCTCGGCGGGCGCCGGTTCGCCAATCCAAGGGCGCGAATCGGCGTGCGCCGCTTCCAACTCGGCATTCTTTGCCGACCGGCCGGCTGGAAACCGTTTGCGATAGGCGGCTTTC
>JBGAJB010000347.1:0-3366 GCA_044225155.1 Phycisphaerae bacterium
GTCGCGCCCGGCGGTCATATTTTTCTCGCGAACGTTCCGGAGAAGAAGCTCTAGCCCGGCATCACGTTGCAAGAGCGAGCGTGTTGGCACTAGCGCCTCGATCAATCGATCGCGAATCCTCGGTCGGCCGACGTTTTCGTTAACGCGGCCGGCCGAGCGGCACGTGGATACCCGGAAAACGAGTTTGTTTGACCGGTGGCGGGCGAATGACGACCCTCTGCGGCCGCACGCGCATCAACTCGCGCAGTCGGTCCACTTCGCAGGCCTCCAGTCGAATTCGGCCTTGCCCCCGAGCGCCCCCTTGAAAGAAGTCGATCGTCACGCGCTGCCCGCGGATTTCCAGTGCGCCGATCCGGCTTTTTCCGAGCCAATCGTAGAGCGTCGTGACGGTAATGCCGAGGCGCTGGGCGGCGGCGGCGGGGGGCAGCAATTCTTCGGCCACGACGGCGACCCTGGAGAGCGCGGTGAGTCGGGGCAACGTCGCCCCTCTGCACCTCCTGGGAATGCCGGTCAAACCGTTGAAGGGCTAGAAGACACTCCTTCTAAATAACGTAAGTATTTGCGTCATAATTACTTGGGAGTGATTATCGCTTGGCGCCGGGTGACCGGCATTCCCGGGCATTGCAGAGATGTTTTTCCTGCAAGCCGGATAGGGCACATGGCTGAATCTTCGCGGGATGAGCGACCCAGCGACGACGAAAAGTGCGATTCGCACCATTTGGATGCGGCCGCACCGTCCCATGGCTGGACGCTCGATCAACTGACCGCCGCCGCGAGGGAAGAATGGGCGGCGATTCTTACGGCCGAGAAAACGACGACCGCCCGATACTGGCGACTCGGACAAGTTTTACATTTGGCCCGCAAGCAATTTGCCCACGGCCAATGGATCGGCTACCTCAAGGAACTAGGAATTGAAAAGACGCGCGCGCTCAAAGCGATGCGTATCTTTGAGACGTTTTCCACAGCGGCGCAAACCGCCGGGCTCACCGTCGCCGAAGCGTATGCCCGGCGCGAACGGCGGCCGCGCGCCGCCCGGAAGCAGGACCAGCCGCCCGACGACGCGCAAGTCGAAAATCTCACGCCGCGGCCGCGGCCATCGTGGTCTCAGTTCGTCACGGCGCTCATAGCGGAGGCAGACCGATTGGCAGACGAAATCGACTTTCAGTCCGTCGACACGATCGTCCACGATATCGAGCAGACGGCGCACGCCCTGGCATCGCTGCGCCGACTCGAGGAGCGGTTGCAATCACGTTACCGAGAGCTACTCGCGGCGGCGGAGAATTAGCTTGCGGAGCTTCCGCCGGCTATCCGCCGGGCGAGTACCATAAATTCCGCCGTGGGAAGCTCGTACTCTTTCTCGAAGCCGTGCTCTTCACATCCGGCGGTGAGACGCACGATATCGCCGCCGACGTTCTCGACCGAAATCGTCCAGGGGGTCGGCTCGCGACACTGGTCGCAACCGTCACCTCGGCTTCGAACGATCTGATCGACGATTAAGATGAGATGCCGTCGATTCTGCTCGTCGATTTCCTCCTCCGCCGCGGAAGCTGCATTGTTTTGCTCGGCCGCTTGCCGGATCAAGCGTTGCAACTGCTTGAAACGGCGATCGGCCGCCCGTCGCGCCGGTGCGAGCTCGCCGTAGACGGCGAGCAAGCGATGGAGCGTTCCGACCAACTGTGGATCGTCGGGTTGTTCCCACAGCTTCGCGACGGTCCGGCCGATGATGTCATTCCGCTCGAGTAAGAGCACGAGCGGCAACCCGCCGTAGCAGTCCTGCGGCAGGTACATGGCGCTGAAGCGGCTGCGCTCGACTTCCGTGAGTTCGAGTCCGTGCGCCATCCACCGCGCGAAGCTGCTGAGGCACGGTGTGATATAGGCATAGCTCCGTTTGCCGAGTTCGAAGAGCGCCGCTTTGACGACGTTTCGCTCTAGCGGCGTAAAGCCCGACTTACGCGCCAGCGTTTGCACGAGGTTGCTGCGACGCCCGGAAAACCACGCTTCGAATTGACCTAAGGTATCGTCACGGTGCTCATGCAACGCCGCCGAAACGCGCTCGGCCACGTCGTCGACGATCTCATTCGTAGCGGTGACGTGCACGGAACCGACGTCCAGCAGCGCCGCAAACACCAAGCTGCGAATCTTCTCCCGGTTCGCCTCGAAGAGCGGATTCAGCTCGGCCGCCAAGGTCAAGCCGTACGGAATCGCGACGTCGTTCGTCGGATCGATGACTCCGTCGGCAACGGCGGCTTGACGGCCGCGCTCGGTTAGCTGGCGAATCGACCACGGTCGACCGCGCTGGTCGGCCGTGCGGCCGACGTAATCGGGCAGCAGCGAAGCACCGATCTCGCCGCCGCGACCGGAGAACCGCACGTATAGATCGCGGGAGGCCCGAAACGCGCGCCCGAAATGCTCTCGGCCGTTGCGGAGACGTTCGAGAAGGAGTCCCATTTTGCAATACGACGAGCGGTATTCCCCGGAAACATTCCCAATTTCGCGCCGCATGATCTCCAGCCCCGCCATCCAGGCGTAGCGAAAATAAACGCCGTAGCCGTCACGGGGCACGATGCGTCGGCAACCGGCGCGATCCGTGACGACCTCAAACGCGATGCTGAAATTCGGCTCTAGCTCCTCGGCGATCGTCGGCGCCGGACGCCAGACCAGCAGGTGCGGATCGGTAAATAGGTCCGCTCGGCTGCGCAGTGGAAGACTTAGCTCATGGACGTCGAGGGGTTCGGCTCGGAGCACGCCGTAGCGGTTGGTGACTGTGTACGCGGTGATCGTCATGGCGATCCTCCCAGAGCAACTTCGATTGGCGGGCGCATTTCATTTGATCCTAGCGCAGGTCGGTCCTTTGCGGCTAGGCCAATGCATCCGCACCGGGCCTTGGTGGCGAGTATCGCCGTCACGGCCGCTTGACCGGCATTCCCAGGAGGAGTGCGGAAGGCAATTTCACCTGCCGCCGGTCGCCGCGTGCGACTGCAGCATCCCGTTCAATCGTGGGGATATCGATGGCTACTGCAATGCAAAAATCACTAGAAGAGAGCTTGCGCCGGCGACGCCGCCGCCCGCTACGGATCGCGGTCCTTGCGCCGCGGCCGTACTCCGTTACCCGCTGCCTGTTGCCGCTGACGGCATTCTTGGCGATCTGCTTCGCCGGAATCGCGGTGGCGGAAGCGAGTGAATCCGGCTCCTCTATAAGCGTGCGGGCCTCTCACTCGCAGGCGAACATGAGCTCGCCCGAAGTTCACTCGCCCCTTGATCTGATCGTCGACGGACGTTCACCGGGCTCGTCACGGCGGAAGCCTCGGCGCGGCTCACGGCGGTCGGAAGAGCTCGAGCGCGAGCGGGCCGAGCGCCGGCGGAAAA
>JBGAJB010000348.1:0-3332 GCA_044225155.1 Phycisphaerae bacterium
AACTTTCCACCGATGCGAGTTCGAGCCATTGCGCGCGTAGTCCTCCTCCTGGCGTTTCTCGCGTTCTGTGGTGCTTTTCTTTTCAGCCTGGTCAGGGCGGCCGATTGGACCTCTCGCGACCTCCGCAACCAAATCGTGCTGGCGTGCGGAGCGTTTTCCATCGGTTGGCGACCGGAAGGCTGGATGCCAAGTCAGTACGACGGAACGGCGGGTTACTCCATCTCCTTGTATGGCGATTGGCCCGGGTTGACCTGGCTGCCGAACTGGAGTGGGAATCGCGCGTGGCAGGGCTGGACCGTGCCTATCTGGATGCCGGCGGCAATCTGCCTTGCGGCGCTCTTGCTGCTCACGTGGTACGACCGAACGCGACTGAGCGCCTGGTGGCTGGAGAAGCTGACGCCCGCGCGGCGAATCCATCTTTCCTGGCGCGCCGTCGCCGTCTTTGCCGTGCTGCATCTCGCCATCGTGTCGAGCGTCATTGAGTATGTTCAATTGCTCGACGACACCAAGCCACCGTCGCCGTTCGGACCTCGAAATCCGTACGAGCACGTCACGCGCGACAACTTGTTCTTCGTCGCCGAACTCGGCACGCCGGTCTTCGGGGCCCTGTGGGCCGGCCAATGGATCGCGCTCCGCAACCGCCTTCTGCTCAAACACAAGGATCGTTGCTTCCACTGCGGGTACGACTTGCAGGGGCTGGTGGAACGGCGTTGCCCGGAGTGCGGCACGGCATTCTGATTGAGCGTGCAAATTACGGCCCGGTCAAACCCGTCGCGCCCTTTTCCGCCTACACCCGTTCGATCACCGTCGCGACGCCCTGCCCGACACCTACGCACAGCGTCGCCAGCCCGCGCTTGATGGCCGCGTTGCGCTGCATCTCATGCACGATCGTCGTCACCAGCCGCGCGCCGCTCATGCCCAGCGGATGGCCGAGTGCGATGGCGCCGCCGTTGGGGTTCACCAGCGGCCGATCGCCGCGCATGCCGTTTGCGCCGTCTAGTTCGAGCTGGCGCACGCACGCCAGGCTTTGTGCGGCAAACGCCTCGTTCAGCTCGATGTGATCGAAGTCGCGCAGCGTCAGACCGGTTCGTGAGAGCAGCTTGCGTGTCGCCGGCACCGGGCCGATGCCCATGCAGGCCGGGTCGACGCCGGCGGTGGCGGCCGGGCCGATGGCGGCCAGCGCGGTCAGGCCCAGCGCCTTCGCTCGGGCAGCCTCGACGAGCACGAGCGCGCATGCGCCGTCGTTCACGCCGGAGGAATTGCCGGCCGTGACGGTGCCGCCCTCGCGGAAGGCAGGTCGCAGCTTCGCGAGCGATTCGACCGTCGAGTCCGGGCGCGGGTGCTCATCGCGCGAGACGACGATCGCGTCGCCTTTTTTCTGTGGGATCGAAACCGGCACGATTTCGTCCGCCAGTCGCCCGCTGTCGATTGCCTGGCACGCGCGGCGCTGGCTCTCGGCCGCGAAGCGATCCTGGTCCTCGCGGCTGATCTTGTGCTGCTGTGCGACGTTCTCGGCCGTCTCACCCATGCTGTATGGATGGTGCATCTTGGCGAGGCGCGGATTCGTGAAGCGCCAGCCGATCGTCGTGTCAAACATTTCGTAGTTGCGCTGGAACGGCTCTTCATGCTTGGCCATCACGAACGGGGCGCGCGTCATGCTCTCGACGCCGCCGGCGATGAGCACGTCGGCGCAGCCGCTTTCGATCGTGCGGGCGGCGATGTTCACCGCTTCGAGACCGCTGGCACAAAGGCGGTTGATGGTCGCGCCAGGCACCGTTTCCGGCAGCCCTGCCAGCAGCGCGGCCATGCTTTCCGGCAGCCCTGCCAGCAGCGCGGCCATGCGCGCGACGTTGCGGTTGTCCTCGCCGGCCTGATTGGCCGCGCCGAAGTAGACATCCTCAATCAGGGCCGGATCGATCTTGCAACGCTCGACCGCAGTCTTGATGACGAGCGCGGCGAGATCGTCGGGGCGGACTTTGGCCAGTACGCCGCCATAGCGGCCGATGGGTGTGCGGATCGCGGCGACAACGACGGCTTTTCGAGTGCTCATGCGCGGATCATAGTGGAATCGCGGTAGGATTCCGCCTTCGCGCCGGCGCGAGTCGCGCTGAGCGATCGTCAGTCTTCGCAAGCAAAATGGATGATCACGATGTCAGCAATCCCGATGGTCCGTGTTCGAGAGATTCAGGCACCGAACACCCCGGAATTTCAGGTGCAATCGATCGAGACCCGCCCTGCTCAGTCAACGCCTGCCGGACGTTCTTCCGGCCTCGAGATTTGCGCGAACACGCGGTTTGACGGGCGCCTCACCCTCCCGGTCTCTCATTGGACTAACGGAATGATGTCGCGGCCCGTCGCGCGCTGGCTCAGCGCGGCGCTGGCTGCCGGTGGACTGGCGGGTGCCGGCGCACGCGCGGATGTTCGGCTGCCCGCCGTCATCGGCGACAACATGGTCGTGCAGCGCGAGGCGGATGTTCCCATCTGGGGCTGGGCCGCGCCGCGTGAGACCGTCAGCGTCAAAGCGAGCTGGGGCGGCCCCGCACTTACCGCGCAGCCGGACGCATCCGGCAAGTGGCGCGTCAAGCTGCGCACGCCGGCCGCGGGCGGTCCGCACACGATCACGATCAGCGGCAAGAACAGCATCACGATCAACAACGTTTTGAGCGGCGAAGTGTGGCTGGCATCGGGTCAGTCCAACATGGAATGGCCGACGTCGCTCACGAACGACGCGCAAAAGGAAATTGCGGCGGCCGACGATCCCGAAATCCGGCTCTTCAACGTGACGAACGCGGTGTCGGTGCGTCCCAAGGACGACTGCGAAGGGCGCTGGCTCCCCTGCTCTCCGACATCGATCCCCGACTTCAGCGCGGCTGCCTATTTCTTCGGGCGCGCTTTGCAGGAGGACCTGAAGGTTCCGATCGGCTTGCTCGAAGCCGATTGGGGCGGCACGCCGGCCGAGGCGTGGACCAGCGGCGACACGCTGAAGGATTGGCCGGAGTACGCGAAGGTGCTGGAAGTCGCGGAGATCGAGCGGCGTGAACCTGGCGCGGCAGAGAAGAAGCGCATCGCCGAAACCAAGGGCTGGTGGGATTCGCTCGCCGCGAATGAGCCGGCCGATTGGCGCAAGCCGGAATTCAACGATTCGAGTTGGAGCCAGGCGGCCGTTCCGGGCGAGTGGTCGAGCATCCCCGACCTAAAGTCGCACGACGGGATCGCCTATTTCCGGCATGCGGTGGAAATCCCGGCTGCGTGGGTCGGCAAGGATCTGCGCGTCGAGCTCGGGCCGATCGACGACATGGACACGACCTGGGTCAATGGCGAGCGCGTCGGCG
>JBGAJB010000349.1:0-3291 GCA_044225155.1 Phycisphaerae bacterium
ACGAGATCCGCGTCACGAATCAGGGCACGGCCCTCGACTCCAACATCCTCATCGTGGCCACGCTGCCGCCGCAGATGCAGTTCGTCAGCAGCGATGGCCCGACGCAGGCAACCGCACAGGGACAGACCATCACATTCGCCCCGCTCGCGACGCTCCTGCCAAAGGCGTCGCAGACTTTTCGCGTCGTGGCCAAGGGCATCACCGAGGGCGACGTGCGCTTCCGCGTTTCGCTCAAGTCCGATCAAACCGAATCGCCGGTCGAGGAAACCGAATCGACGCACATCTATTGATGTGAAGCGTTCGAGCTGAGCCGTTAAGACGATTGCGAAAGAGCGGGCTGATCGCCCGCTCTTTCGCTTTTCCGACCCCGGCCAGTTTTCGCAATTCGTATTCCCGACGCCGCCCCCTTGTATCACGAAGCCGGACGGCCCCTCGACTCCTTCAGCCGGCGCGCAGCATCACGCCCAACGCCGGTTGCCGCGCTGCGTGCTTGGGAGCAAAAGTCCCGCGGGGGGACTGCGCTCTCGACGCGCAGCGCGTCAGTGTGCGCACCTCGGTCAGCGGTTCAATTTTGAAAAGACCACACTTCAATCGCGACTGGTCTTGAACAGCTCCACGACCGTGCCTGATCGAACTGACGAAGCAATCCCGGATCGCGTTGAACCGAGCCGCGACCGTGAGGGAGCGGGGACCGCAAAGCGATCTGCCCCTCAATGAGCACGCTTCTCGGGCGCGGGCTCGATGTGAATCAGCGCATCCGAAATCGCCGGATTATCCTGTCGAATGCGATCCTTCACCGCGTGCGCAATCGCGTGCCCCGCCGCCACCGAGATGGCCGGGTCCACCTCGACGTGCAGATCGATAAACAGGTCAAATCCTACCTTCCGAGCGCGACACTGATGCACGCCGACTACCCCGCGCACATCGCGCGCCGCGCGCTCCACCGCTTCAATGATCGGCTGGCCGGGCGCGGTGTCGAGCAATTCCGCCATGGCCGGCCGCAACAGGTGCACGGCATTGAGCGCGATGATGCTTGACGCGATCAGTGCGGCAAAATCGTCGGCACTCTCATACCCCGGCCCGCCGATCAGCGCGATCAGGATGCCGATGAACGCCGCGGCCGACGTGAGCGCGTCGCTCCGGTGATGCCACGCATCATTCTGCACCGCCAGGCTGTCCACCGACGTGCCGACCCGATGCACGAACCGAAAAAGCGTTTCCTTGATCACGATCACGACCACCAGCACAACCAGCGTGAAGGGCGCGGGAGCGTGGCGCGGCACGACGATCTCGCGCACGCTCTCGATCGCGATCAGCACCGCCGCCGCCATCAGCATCAGCGCGACGACCGCGGCCGCGATCGGCTCGAATTTCCCATGTCCATAAGGGTGATCGTCGTCCGCGGGCTTGCCGGCCATCTTCAACCCGAGCCAGACCACGAACGAGCTGAGAATGTCGGAGGTCGATTCAGTCGCATCGGCAATCAGGGCGTACGAATTCCCCAACACGCCCGCGACGCCCTTCACGATCGCCAGCAGCGTATTGACGACAATCCCCAGCAGCGCGGAGCGCATGCCCGCCCGACTGGCGCGATGGGCAACGTGA
This sequence comes from Phycisphaerae bacterium, assembly GCA_044225155.1. GTDB lineage: Bacteria > Planctomycetota > Phycisphaerae > UBA1845 > Fen-1342 > CAYMBL01. Next base: position 1,606 of record JBGAJB010000349.1, read on the forward strand.
TTGCCGTTCGTCGAACTCAGCGCCGGCCTTTCTTGCAACACGCCCCCGTCAATGATGGCTTTCCCGGAGACACAAAGAGCCGGATCGTACGCGATTGGCCCAGCCGTCGTCCTCGATCAAACGCTACTCCCGGGCTGACTTACCTCCACGCGCCCGCCGCGCATTTCAGCCCATTTTTCGCAGAAATCCACGCGTTCCTCTATGATGTCGAGTTCGGGAACCGCGCTTGATCCGAGCCGGTTGGGGACCGAGCCGATCTGAGATCCGTCTGGGATCCGAGTCGGTCCGAGATCCGAGCCGGTCTTCCCATCCGAGCCGCGCCCGTAAGGAAGCGGGGATGAACGCGCCGCGTCCGGCGCGCCGAGATACGTCGTTCCGCCCGCCCTGAAGCGGTTGCGGGGTCTGCAAAACCTGGAGCCTCGAAAAAAGTGAGCGGCGCAACCTACTTCCTCGAAACCTTCGGCTGCCAGATGAACATCCTGGACAGCCAGCTCGTCGAGGGACAGCTTCGCGCCCGCGGCCTGGCCCCCACCGCCAGCTTCCGCGAGGCCGACCTGATCCTGTTCAACACGTGCAGCGTCCGCCAGCACGCCGAGGACAAAGTGCTTTCGCGGCTCGGCGAACTCCGCGCCCACAAGCTCCGCAAGCCCGAAACGATCATTGGCGTCATCGGCTGCATGGCCGAGCGCGAAAAAGAGGGACTGTTCGTCAAAGCGCCGCACGTTGACCTGCTTTGCGGCCCCGGCGAGCTCGACCAGCTGCCGGCCCTGATCGACGAGGTCCAGGCCCGCCACGACCACGTGACCGCCCTCACCGGCACGCTCAGCCGCCGCACCGAAGTCCTGCAGCGTGCCCTCGAATACGACAGCCTCGAAGCGCTCGACCAATCGCGCACGCCCGCAGCCGGCGAATCGGTGCTGCAGTCCTACGTCCGCGTGCAGCGCGGCTGCGACAAATTCTGCACCTATTGCGTCGTGCCGTTTACGCGCGGCGCGGAGCGCAGCCGTGCGCCGCAGGCGATCGTCGACGAAGTCCGCATGCTCGCCGCGCGCGGTTGCCGCGAAGTGACGCTGCTGGGCCAGACAGTGAATTCCTATGTGCAGCAGGAAGACGGCCGGCCGGTGCCGTTCGCCCGGCTGCTCGAACGCGTGCACGAAGTCGGGGGCATCGAGCGCATTCGCTTTGTCACCAGCTATCCGGCCGATTGGGATGAGGACATCTTCCGCGTGATGCGCGACTACCCGCGCATCATGCCCTACCTGCACATCCCCGCCCAGAGCGGCTCCGACGCCGTGTTGCGGCGCATGAAGCGCGGCTACACCGTCGCCCAGTACCTGCGGCTGATGGACACCGCCCGTAAGTACCTCCCCGCCATCGCGATCGCGGGCGATTTCATCGTCGGCTTCTGCGGCGAGACCGATGCCGATTTTCAGGCGTCAATCGACCTCGTCCGCCGCGTTGAATACGCCGGCCTCTTCGTCTTCAAGTACTCGCCGCGCCCCGGCACGGCCGCCGACCGCGGCCTGGATGACGACATCCCCGACGAAGTGAAGGCCGCCCGGAATAACGAACTGCTGGCCGTGCAGCGCGAATACAGCGCCAAGCGCCGCGCCGCGTGCGTCGGCCAGACGGTCGAAGTGCTGATCGAAGGTTTCAGCAAGCTGGCCCGCAAGGCCCAGGGCGAAA
>JBGAJB010000015.1:0-26541 GCA_044225155.1 Phycisphaerae bacterium
GAGCAGTTTCCGCGATTTGCGCCCCGTCCCCTCGAAATCGATGCCCGCGCTGGAGGGCAGGGCGTTGCGGCGCTGCAAGCTGCGCAGCTCATCCGAGATTTGATATGCCTGATCAATGCGCCACTTCGATTTCGTCCGCTGCGCCTTGGAGTTTGATTTCAGGAATGCCGCTTCGCGCCGCGCGATTCCGCTAAGCACCGCCTGTTGGGCGCGCGACGCCTCGAGAAATTCCGCGCGCTTTTCCAGGAACTCGCTGTAATTGCCGCTGACGCTGAAGTAGCCCTCCGGGTACATCGGATTCAGCTCGACTACGCGGTTCGTTACGCGCTCCAGGAAGTAGCGATCGTGGCTGACCGCCACGAACGTGAAAGCCGCCGCGCCCAGGAATTCCTCCAGCCATTCGATGCCTTCGACGTCCAGGTGATTCGTCGGCTCGTCCAAAAGCAGCAGATCCGGCTCGCGAATGAACTCGCGTGCCAGCGCGAGTCGCTTGCGCCACCCGCCGGAAAGCGCCTCCACCGTCCGCCCCGGCTCCGCGAACCCGCATTTGCTCAGCATGATCTTGATCTGGGTGTCTTGGGCGTGCGGTTCGAGGTGCTGCGCCGCGAGGGCCTCGGCCAGCACCGACTCGACCGTCGCGCCCGGCGGGAAGTGATCCTCCTGGGAGAGCAGCCCGATCCGCGCTCCGCGCCGCTTGCTGATTTGCCCGCCGTCGACATCCACGAGCCCGGCCAGGATCTTCAGAAACGTGGTCTTTCCGGCGCCGTTCGGGCCGAGCAGTCCGACATGCTCGGTATCGTCAAAGCGGATCGACAGGTCGCGAAAGAGCTCGCGCGTACCAAAGTGCTTGGAAAGCTCCTGACACGTGACCAGCGTCGCCATGCTCCTCCCCGTCGCGCTTGCGCCGGTTTCGATTGTGGTCGAGAGGCAGGAGCGCCGCAATTCAGTCACGCGGCAATCGACGTTCTGACCAGCGCCGTTCGACCCCGACTCTCCGTTCTGGATGCTTCCGCTTGCGCTGACATTGGGGATGGCCGTCGGCGCCACCAATCCGGGCGAGATTAGTCCGCTCCTTCGGATGTAGCTGAACTCGACGGAAAACCTGCACGGACTCGCGTGCTTGTCTGGTTGATACGGCAACTCATGGTATTCCGGCGGCCAACTTCGCGTACTCGGCGACCCAGGGATTCTTCGAGCTGGCGACGGATTCCAGCGCACTCCGAGTAGCCGGGGAATCCCGAACATCTTCGAACAGTCTTGAATCCTCAACGCCTTCTTCGTTCGTATCTTCGCGGCGCGCTTGCGTGCTGGGGAGATGAACTCCGGACAGCCAGACCAATGTCGCCAACTGTTCGACAGGATTCTCCGATGCGAGACTACGAATCCACTGTTCACCGGATCGCCTGGGTACGGGGGGCCCTTTGGGCGGTGAACTCCAGCAGTAGTTATTCCGAACCAGGTGGCCATCATTGTCGACCAGTCGAACCAGTACGAATTGGTTGTCCAGCAGGCCGTAGTACTGGAACTGAAAGTCGCCTTGTTCAAACGCAGGGTGTTTTTCGCCGTTCTGAAGGACAAACGGGCCCGCACACGTGGTCTTCGCGACGATCAGCTCGGTGCCGAGCGGATTGTCTCGGTCAAGCGTCACATCATTCAGAAAGAAGCGGTAGCCCGTGGGAAACGACTGCTGGAATAATTGCGCCCATTGCTCATCGAAGACGTGTATTCGAACGGCCGAAACATCGGGAACGTTGGGTCCCGGGTAGGCCTCCAGCAGCACCCATTTCGCCCGCCCGCCGGGAAACCGCCAGACCCGCCACGGTTCGAATGATCTGAGTCGGTGCTGCTCCGGCTCGTCGCCATTCAAGCGCGTAATTTCTTTTCCAAGTTCTTCTGCGGCAGCGGCGTCAAGTTCGCGCAGGTCCCGATCGACAAATTTCTCCAGCCCGATTCGCGCCGCAGGGCCGCTCGCTTTGTCTGGTTTTTGAACGGATTGCTTCGTGCAGGAAGCGAGCGCCAGTGTCAGCGCGGCGATGGACAACAAGCGCTTCGAAATCATCGCCGCCTCCTTGAATGGCGGAGCGTCTGCGTCTGTCATCACGGTCCCGGTCGCGGCCCCAATGATCGCATTGTGCCCTGGGAGACAACGGCCGGGCTCATTGGGAATACGAATTCCGCGACTCGGTTGGGATGAATGGCGCGTTTTTCGCTTCGCGGCAAGAACTAGGTGCCGCTCGGCGTGACCCGCGACGCAGTGAGCTGCTCGTCCGCCCTCCGGGCGAGACGCAGGTTGGCCAAGTCCGCCAGTGACGAAAGTCACTGGCTAGCTTGATTCTGCTAATACGCGCTGCATCGCTTCCTCAGACCCGACCGAGGCGGCGCAAGATCGTTCGCTTGCGCTTGCCAGGCCAGGAGCTAAGCTCCGCGGCGACGCCAGGCGTCCGCGGCGAGTCCGCCGCCGGCCCCGGCGATGACACGCCCGGCATTGGAAACGACAAACAACCACTCAAACGCCGCGCCGCTGCCCACCAGCAGTGCGATGTCCAGCAGCGCGGCGCCGGCGCCGACCAGAGCGCCGTGCGTAACACGCAGCCGCTCAGCCTTGCGCGCAACCCAACGGGCGGCAATGAAGCACATCACCGCGCCGCCGATCGGACCGACCCACTGCCCGAGCCGGGCCGCGTACTTCTCTGCGCCGGCCGGCTCACGCGGCCCAAGGACCGCTACGAGAAGGATGAGCAATACGATCGGCACGGCTTCTGCGACGATCGCCGCCAATACGACACGGCCGACATGGATCTGGCGCACGGTTCCTCCACGGTGCGGCTACGCGCCTTGATGTGACGGTTCAATGTTACCGCATGCAGAGTCGCGTGCGGATCATTGCGGTTCCGCCCGTGCACTCGCAGACCACCTGTCCAATTGCAACAGGTCAACCGCGCACGGGCGAAATCACCAGTTCGAACAGTTAGGTCCGGCGCCACGCCCACTTTCACCAGATGAAAACCGGGTCCACGGGTTTCCTCACCCCATCTGCGGCATCGGGAAGTTCTCATCGATCCACTTCTGCCACGCCGGCTCGTCGCGCGTGGCCGCCGCTTTTGCGGCGGGGCCGTAGAGATAGATGGCCAGGTAGACCTGCACCATTCCGCCGCAGGAGAACGCGCCGATGTGAGCCGTGCCGGGGGCGGGCGCGTCCAAGCTGACGAGCAGGGTGTTGGCGTTCATGGCGTGGCCCATCGACGCGCCGCCCAGGCGCGGGACGCCGGCCGGCGTGTTCCACTGCTGCCCATCGGCCACTTTCAACAGGCCGAGCGCGCCGCCCAGCTTCTCCCACGTCTTCGCTTCCGAGTCCTGCGCGAAGCTGACGAACTGCAGCGTCTCGCACGGCTGGCCTTTGAAGGTTTCGAGGTAACGACGCAGGATGCGGAAGATCGGCGGCCAGCCCTTTTCGAGACCGTCGAGCTGGTTGTCCCAGTCGTCGGTGGTGGCAAACAGGCTGTGCACCACGCGGACGACGCACTTGCCGCCTGCGCGGGCCTCGACCGACCACTCGGTCGCGACAGTCGGCGAGCCGGGCGGGCCCATGGTCGCCTCGGCCAGGAAGCGCTTGAGCGGCTCCCATTCCTTGATCGTGGCGGGGCAGTCCATGCCCGGCCCGAAGTTGCTGACAATCTCGCCGCCCTGACGCTGCTCCATGCGCGTGGGAACGAACCAGGCCGAGACGCCCGGCCCGCTGGCGATCGCGGCCCAGACTTCTTCGGGCGTTCCCGGAACTTCGACTTCGACCTGCACCGAGCGGCGCCCGGATGGATCTTTCTTCACGCTCATGTCTATTCCTTTCCTTTGTGCTTGTTCGCGGGAGTTACCCCGTCTTTGTCGTTTGTCAGGCGCCGCAGCCGATTCGGTCGTATCTCAATCTGATCTGAGCTGCGACCGTGAGGGAGCGGGGATAGCAAATCTGTTCATAACGGAATGACTCCGTCTTCCCCGCTTACTTACGTGCGCGGCTCGGATAGAACCGCCGCCTCTCCCACTTGGTCGCATGTCAGGCCATGCGCTTCCCTCGCGGCTTTTTCGCCGCCGACGAGCGAATGACGATTGACCCGCCGCTGCTCGCGAACGGCACGCGATTGTGAGCGATGGCTTCGTCGATCAGGCGCGCGACGGCCGGACGCGCGAGTGTGGATGCAGCCTCCACATTGATCGAGCGCGCCAATCCGCCGGATCCACGTAACAATTTCTCCGGATCCGGCAGTTCCTTGCCGCGATTGAAGTACAGCTTCACGCCGTCCGCGTCCGCCCGAACGGCCAGAACCCCCTCGTACCCGTGCGCGCTGGGCGAATAGCTGAGGACGATCCACGCGCGATACTCATACACCACCTCGACGGCGGTGGGCAGACGCTTTCGCAGCGCCCGTCGCACGGCGCTGATGAGCCGGGCATGGTCGGGCGCGTGCTTGGCGATCAGCGCCCGCAACTGGGCTGCGGCCGATTCTTGCTCTGCCGCGGGCCGTGCTTTTGTTTTTGATTTGCTCATGTCTGATGAATCCCGTTAGCCACTGCTGACCACCCGCGACGATGCGCCGAGCGATCGACTGACGGCGCGCTACGGTTTCCGCGGAATCGGAACTTGCATCCGCTACTTACTTCCCATCCGCCACGACAGCTTCTGCCGGAAAGCGCTGCTGAAACCACGCTTCCCAGCGCGGCGATTCGCGAGCGACGTTCTCAGCCGCTTGGTCGCCGTAGAGGTAGAAGGCCAGCGCCACGATGCTTGGGCCGCCCATCGTGAACGTGCCCAGTGCGGCGACGCCCGGTCCCGGCTTATCGAGTCGCACCAGGGCATCGTTCGGATCGTGCGTGAAGTATTCCACCACGCCGCTGAGCGCCGGGACACCGGCCGGCGACGTCCAGCGCTCGCCGACGCGCACGTCCTTGAGTCCGACGGCCGCGGTGAGCACTTCCCAGGCCTCGGCCTCAGTGCCCGCGAAGGGCGCCATCCACTTCATCGCCGCCGAGCGCTGGCCGCGGAAGTGCGTGAGATAGATGCGCAGCGTGCGCAGGTAACCCGACAGCCCGCCGCGGGCGGCTTCGAGCTGGTTATCCCAATCGTCCGTGCTGGCGAAGAGACTCTGCACAATGCGGAGGATGCAGGTGTTTCCGCCGCGCGATTCGATGCTCCATTCGTTCGCGATGGACGGCGCGCCGGGCATCCAGCTCTCGGACTGCGTGGCAAGCTTTTGCGGCGGGTCCCAGGCGGTCAGCAGCGCGCGTGATTCCATGCCCGGGCCGAGATTCAGCTTGATCGCGATGGGCTTTCCGTCGCGCTCCTCGATCTCGGTCGGCACGAACCACGAGGAAATTCCCGGCCCGGTGGCGATGGCCTGCCAGACGTCTTCCGGCGTTCCGGGAAGCTCGAATTCGAGCTCGACCGACCGGCGACCGGAGGGGTCTTGATTCACGCTCACGGTAGTTCCTTTCGGGTGTTCTCGGTCGCCGGCGCGGGCGCTGGCGATCCGGCCGGCGTGGCTGGCGCGGCCGGCGTGGGATACGCCCCGATCATCAGACGATGTCGCCGTCCGCCCGGTGCGGATTCGTCGTGATAGCGCGCGACCAGCGCGGCCACGGCGGCCGCTAGTTCGCTGCTGAAAGCGGCCCGTTCCTCGGCGGAACGAAAGCGCACTTCGGTATCGATCGAAAGCGTCGCGAGGCGCTTGCCCAGTTCCTCGGCCTTGCGAAGCAGTTGCCCGACTTCGCGTACGACGCGCGCCGCCAGCGCGACGAGATAGCTCGCGGAGAGCCGGTCCATGCGGCGGCCGTCGACCTCGCGTTCGGGGTCGGCCGCGACCGGCCCGAGCGCGCCGGGCGAGACGACGTAAGAGGACGCCGTGGCCACGAGTCGCCGCTCGGTCAGCCCGCCCCAGCGTTTCTTACTTTCGACGCGCACCAGGCCGTGGGCCTCCAGCGTGCGCAGGTGATAGTTCACCTTTTGCCGCGCCAGCCCCACGCGCCCGGCCAGCGCCGCGGCCGATGCCGGCGTGCGGAGCTCCGACAGCAGGCGACTGCGCACCGGGTCGAGCGCGACGCTGGCGGAAGCGGGGTCGTCGATGACGCGGAGATCAACCATGGGATGAGAGCGTAGCATTGACAAAAATATTTGTCAATACAGACCTGTACGGGAAAAAAGGAAAAACTCGATTCCTGGGCGGCGGACTCCGCGCAGCAGCGATGATGGCTTCGGCGTAGGAGGCGCCGCGGCGTCGCGCACAGGTTTCTGGATGGTTGATGGCGGGCGCGATATGAGGATTCGACACGGGGCGCGCGGGGGGGCTCGCCTCAGTTCCCGAACCGTTTCGCCGAGCGCTCTTTGGCCCGCGCGGCCTCGACTTCCCGATCGCGCGGGGCGGCGGTGGTGCTGAGGTGCTGGAGTAGGCGTCGGGCCGCCTCGGTCACTTCGTCCACCGCGTGTTCAAACGCGGTTTCGTTGGCCCGCGACGGGCGTGTGAATCCGCTGAGCTTGCGGACGAACTGCAGCGCCGACGCGCGGATCTCGTCTTCGGTGGCCGGCGGTTCAAAGTTGAAGAGTGTTTTGATATTGCGGCACATAACGATCCCTCGCGATTCGCGATTGTAGCAGCGTGGGACACGTTACTCGACTGAATGGACTGAGGCGGGTCGTTGGCCGCAATCACTTCGGCCAGAGCCACGCGAAAACGAGCCCCGTGATCAGCCCGAAGACGATCCCGTCGATCCAGTTCATCACGATCGCGCGGCGCTTCGTCTGGAACCAGAGGTCATTCGGGAAGCTCGCGAAGCAGTAGGCGAGGATGCCGGCCGTGCCGATGACCTGGAAGACTTTCCAGAACAGCGACGTTCCGCCGGGCGTAATGGCGGCCGAGGTTGCGCTGTGCGGCAGGGCGGCCCAGCCGAGGTAGGCAATGACCGTGCTGGTGATGAGGTAGAAAACGAAAGTGATGAGCATGTTCGCGCCCATGTTCGGCTCGGCCCACACGCGCAGCAGCCCCATGGGACGCGTATCAAACAGCGCCTTCATCGCTTTCATGCGCTCTTCCCGCGGCAGGTGGTCGTGCTGGCAGAAGTCGGGGAAGGCGTAATTGCCGGGAAGAATGTTCAGGCGCGTGATGGTGGCCATGAACTCTCGCTCGTTGGGGAGGCCATCGCGGTCCTTTTTGTGGTGGCCGATGGCCATCCAGGCGAGCGCGCTGGCGATCCAGACGACGACGCCCGAGACGATGATGGGGAGCCAGAGGTGGGTCAGAAAGTCCATGCCGATCTCCGAAGAACGCGTGTCGATGGATACCGCCGAACTGAACCCCGACCGTCAGGGCGGGGCACCCGGATGCTACTGAACTGCCTCGGTCCTGACGAGGTGTTCGCAGGAACGCGCTCGCGGCTCAATCTGAACCGAGCCGCGGCCGTGAAGGAGCGGGGGAGCCGAACGACGGCCTTGATTGTCGAGCATTTTCCGCTGTTCCTGCTTACTTACGTGCGCGGCTCGGTTCAAACGGACCAATACCCGTCAATCTGGTCTTTGGGGAAAAATGAATGCTCGACACTTCCGACGGCCCCGGATTTCCGCGGCGTTTCGAGATCGATCCGGTGCGTCGTTATGATCGCGGCCATGACAGTCAAAGAAGTTCTCAAGCAGCTCGAAGCCCGCGGCGACGACGCGCGCCGCAAGCACAACATCAAAGCCGGAGCGCCGGAGAATCAGTTCGGCGTGAAGCTCGGCGATCTCCGCGCGCTCGCCAAGCAGATCAAGTCGGACCACGATCTGGCCCTCCAACTCTGGGATACCGGCAACGTCGAGGCCCAGCTTCTGGCCACGCTGATCCTGAAGCCCAAGCAGCTTTCGGCGGCCGACATTGATCGAATGACGCGCTCGACGACGTGCGCGCAGGTCGCGGATTGGCTGAATGCGTATGTGGTCGCGGAGTTTCCCGAGAAGGATGCGCTGCGCGAGAAGTGGATGAAGGAGAAGGATCGCTGGGCCGCTCGGGCCGGATGGAATCTCACCGCCAGCCGCGTGAACAAGGGCGCGGCCGACGGTCTCGACCTGGACGCGCTGCTGGATCGCATCGAGCAGGAGCTGCCGAAGGCCAAGCCTGAAGTGCAGTGGACGATGAACAACACGCTGGCCGCGATCGGCATCAAGCACCCCAAGCTGCGGAAACGCGCGGTCGCCATCGGCGAGAAGATCGGCCTGTACCGCGACTGGCCGGTGTCAAAGGGCTGCACGCCGCCGTATGTGCCGGTTTGGGTCGAGGCGATGGTGAAGCGGAAGGCGTAAGCGGCAAGATGGCGCTCTACGACAAGATCGGGCGCGGATACGCGGCGCTACGGCGGCCTGATTCGCGCATCGCGGCGGCGATTGAAGCGGCGCTGGGAGATGCGGCCAGCGTCGTGAACGTCGGCGCTGGGGCCGGCTCGTATGAGCCGCGGGGCCGAGCCGTGATCGCGGTGGAGCCGTCGGAAGTGATGATCCAGCAGCGGCCGGCAGGGGCCGCGCCGTGCGTGCAGGGGTCGGCCGAGGCGCTGCCGCTGGAATCCAAGTGCGTCGATGCGGCGATGGCGGTGCTGAGTGCGCACCATTGGACGGACTTGGAGGGCGGTTTCCGCGAGATGGCGCGCGTCGCGCGAAAGTGGGCCGTGCTGCTGACGTGGGTGCCGGACGTCGCGCCGTTCTGGCTAACCGAGGATTATTTTCCGGAGATCCTGGCGCATGACCGCACGATTTTTCCCGCGGCGGGCGCACTCATGGAAATGCTGGAGCGCGTGGTCGGGCCGGCGAGCATGACGGCGGTGCCGATACCGCACGATTGCGTTGACGGGCTGCTTTGTGCGTATTGGCGCAGGCCTGAATGCTATCTCGATGCCACGGTGCGCAGTGCGATTTCGAGTTTCGCGCGGATCGATGCCGACTCCGGATTGGAAAAACTTCAGGCCGATATTTCGAGCGGGCGCTGGGCGGAGCGTAACGGCGCGCTAATGGCTCTGGAGGAGTTGGACCTGGGCTACCGCCTCGTGCGCTGCGAGATCGACGGAAAGAAGCGCGGCGCGCTATGATTGCCGCGGGCGACGGGCTCAGGCGTGGCCGAGGCGTGCGGGAGCATGACGATGGCGAAGATCGCAAAGAACACGGTCTGTTTGTGGTACGACGGCGATGCCGAAGAGGCGGCCCGGTTCTACGCGCGGACGTTTCCCGATTCGTCCGTCACGGCCGTGCACCGCGCGCCGGCGGATTATCCGTCCGGGAAGAAGGGCGACGTGTTAACGGTCGACTTCGTCGTGATGGGCATTCCGTGCATGGGGTTGAATGGCGGGCCGGAGTTCAAGCACAACGAGTCGTTCTCGTTTCAGGTCTCGACGGCCGACCAGGCGGAAACGGATCGCTACTGGAACGCGATCGTCGGCGACGGCGGGCAGGAGAGCCAGTGTGGCTGGTGCAAGGATAAGTGGGGTATCTCGTGGCAGATCACGCCGGCTGCGTTGATGAAAGCGATCTCCGATCCTGATCCGGCCGCGGCGAAACGGGCCTTCGAGGCGATGATGCACATGCGAAAGATCGATATCGCCGCGATCGAGGCCGCACGAGCGGGTTAAAGCGTGCATCGCGCGCGATGGATCAGAGCGGTCAACAGGATCTCCGAACGTTTCGTCCGACATGAGACGACGTCGGCGTCCCCACTTATGTCCGCTCTTTCCCCAGCAAGCTCTTCGCCACAGCTACGATGCGCTCGGGCTCAAAGCCGAATTTTCCGCTGAAGTTCCGCGAGTGGCGCGGAGGCGCCGAAGGTCTTCATGCCGATGACGCGCCCCGCGCGGCCGACATGGCGTTCCCAGCCAAGCGTGGACGCCTGTTCGATGGCGAGCGGGCCGCGATGTGCGGGGGCAGGACGGAGTCGCGGTATTCGCCCGCCTGCTGCACCGCGTCGATCGAGAGCGTGCGGATCGTGTTGATGCACAGGAGGTCGAGCGATTCGCCGGTCATGAGTTCGTCCCCCCTTCGAGCGCGGCCACCTTGGCCAGACGGCGACGATGTCGCTCGGCGCCGCTGAAGCGCGCGGCGAGAAATGCTTCGAGAATGTCCGAGGCGACGAATAGCCCGATCGCCCGTCCGCCGAGGCAGAGCACATTCATGTCGTCATCCTCGACGCCCTGGCGAGCCGAAAAATGATCACTGATGAGGGCGGCTCGAACTCCTGGGATCTTGTTGGCGCAGATCGACGCGCCGACGCCACTGCCGCAGACGAGTACACCGCGCTCGACGGAGCGGCTTGCGATCGCTCGCGCAAGTGGAATGGCGAAATCGGGGTAGTCGTCATCGTCTTGGAGTTCGCGCGCGCCAAAGTCGACCAGGTCGTGGCCGGTCGCTTTAAGCCGGGCGAGCAATTCCTGCTTCAATGCGAAGCCGCCGTGATCAGTCGCGATGCCGATTCGCATGTTCTCCCGTCCGTTTCGTCCCCGCGTAGCCCACCGGGGGAAAGTTTTTCAATCGCCGGCCGCGGCACGATCCGCCAAGACGAGCGCGGCATCTGGCCGAATTCGTCCGGCGGGGATCGAACCATCTCCGTTTCGCAGGCGGGCGAGGGCATCCACTTTCTGCGCGCCGGTTACAAGCCAGAGGATCTGCCGCGCCCGGTTCAGAATCGGGTAAGTGAGCGTCATGCGGCGGCGACCCATGTATTCGCGCGAGCACGCGACGTCGGCATCGCTGACTTCCAGCACCGGATCACCGGGGACGAGCGAGGCGGTATGCCCGTCGGCACCCAACCCAAGGTGGGCGACGTCGAGCACTGGCGGCGAACCCGCGATCGCGCGCAGCAGCTTTGCGTACTCGGCCGCACCGTCCGCCAAGTGAGTTGACTCCACCGGCATGGCGTGAATTCTTGAGAGCGCGGGTGGGGAAGCGCTCAGACTCTCGCGCAGGGCCGTGAGATTTCGCTCAGAGCTGCCGGCCGGCGCGACGCGCTCATCGACTTGGACGATGTCGACAGCCACCCAATTCAAATCCTCGGACGCGAGGGCACGCAGCATCATCCACGGCGTCGTTCCCCCGCTTACGGCGAGGACGAATTTCCCGCGCGCCGCGATGGCCGCGCGCGCCTGCGCCAGGATCCACACCGCGCCGCGCCGCGCGACTGCCTCGGCGTCCGGGAGGATCTCGATCGTCACGCCTTCTTCTCCGCGACGGCGGCCGCGCCGTTGCCGCCCGGGTCATGCCACCCGCCCGGAGGAGTCACGCATCCGGGCGCGTCGGCCGGTCCCCAATTATTTGGCTCATATTCGTGCAGTGGCGGCGGCGACTTGAGGATCGGATCGACGATCCGCCACGCTTCCTCGACATAGTCCTCGCGTGCAAAGAGCGTCGAATCGCCCTTCATCGCATCGCGCAGCAGCCGCTCATAAGCATCCATCTCCTCGGCCTTTGGATAGCGAGTCGCGATCATCTCCACCGGGTGCGACTGCTTGTCGTTGTCGGGCGAGATGACATTGGTGCCGATTGCGATCGAGACGTCCGGGCTGATACGCATGCGCACGTGATTCCGCGTCAGATCGAAGCCGGAGAACATCGTCGGCGGCTGGCGCAGACGCACGAGCACCTCGGTGCACGTCACCGGCAGGCACTTGCCGGCCCGCAGATAAAAAGGCACGCCGTTCCAGCGCCAGGAATCGATCTCGAGGCGGATCGCGGCGTAGGTCTCCACTTGAGAGGTCGCCGCGACACCCTTCTCGTTGCGGTAGCCGCGAAACTGACCGCGCGTGACGTGGCTCGGCTTCAGTGAGGGAATCGCCTTGAGGACCTTGACCTTCTCGGTGCGGATCGTGTCGCTGTCGGTGCGTACCGGCGGCTCCATCGTCAGGTGCGTCAAGATCTGAAACAGGTGATTCTCGACCACATCGCGAATCGCGCCGGCTTCTTCGTAGAAAGCGCCGCGCCCCTGCACGCCGAAATTCTCGGCCATCGTGATCTGGACGCTCTCGATGTGATTGCGATTCCAGAACGGCTCGAGAATCCCGTTGGCGAAGCGAAAGAACAGCATGTTGTAGACGGGCTTCTTGCCGAGATAGTGGTCGATGCGAAAGACCGATGTCTCAGGAAACGTCTTGAGCAAGACCGCATTGAGCGCTGTTGCTGAGGCGAGGTCGCGACCGAATGGCTTTTCGACGATGACGCGGGCACCGTGCGTGCAGCCCGTCGCCGCGAGTTTTTCGACGACGGTTGTAAACGCGGCCGGCGGAATCGCGAGGTAGTAGACCGGATGCTTCGCGGTGCCGAGCTTCTGCCGAATGATGCGGAACGTCTCGACATCGTTGTAGTCGCCGTTCACGAAGTCCATCAGGCTGATGAGCTTTTCGTAGGCGGCTTCGTCAAAGCTGCCGTGCTTCTGAATGCTCTCACGCACGCGTTCGTGCAAATGCTCAACGCTGGGCAGGCCGCGCCCGAGTCCGACGATCGGCACGTCCAGCGTGCCGCGCCGCACCATCGCGTGTAGAGCCGGGAAGATTTTCTTGTAGGCCAGGTCGCCACTGGCGCCGAAGAGGACGAGCGCGTCGGATAGCGAGGAATTCACGAAATCTCCTTTAGGTCGCGACCTTTTCGACGTGCCCACCAAACTCATAACGCAGCGCGGAGAGCAGCTTGTTCTGGAAATCCGCTTCGCCGCGCGAGTTGAAGCGTTCGTAAAGGGCCGTCGTCAGCACCGGCGCGGGAACGGCTTCGTCGATGGCCGCCTTGATCGTCCAGCGCCCTTCGCCCGAGTCCGAGACGCGCCCGGCAAATTGAGTAAGCGCCGGATCCTTCGCGAGTGCCGTCGAGGTCAGGTCGAGCAGCCAGGACGCGATCACGCTGCCGCGCCGCCAAAGTTCCGCGATCTCGTCCAGCCGAAATTCATACTGGTAGTGCTCCGGGTTTCGTAGCGGAGTCGTCTCCGCGTCGACCGCGTGCCCGCGCATTCCGACGTTCGCGCTCCGCAGAATGCCCATGCCTTCGGCGTACGCCGCCATCAGGCCGTATTCGATGCCGTTGTGCACCATCTTCACGAAGTGGCCCGCGCCATTCGGCCCGCAATGCAGGTAGCCGTGTTCGGCCGTGCTAGCGGTTTGAGCGCGGCCCGGCGTGCGTGCGATGTTTCCAGCGCCGGGTGCGAGCGTGGCAAAGATCGGATCGAGATACTGCACGATCGCCGGCTCGCCACCGATCATCATGCAATAGCCGCGCTCCAGGCCCCACACGCCGCCGCTCGTGCCGACGTCGACGTAGTGAATCTTCCGGGCGGTCAACTCGCGGGCGCGACGAATGTCATCGATGTAGTGCGAATTGCCGCCGTCGATCACGATGTCATCCGGCTCCAGCAGCGGCAGGAGCGTCGCGATCATCTTGTCCACCGCGGCGGCCGGCACCATCAGCCAGATCGCGCGTGGTCGAGCCAGCTTGCGGATGAAATCGGGCAAATCGGTGCTGCCGATCGCCTTCTCACGGACGAGCGTTTCAACCGCCGTCGGCGAAAGATCCGAAACGACGCACTCGTGACCCTGCGCGAGCAGGCGGCGTACCAGGTTTGCGCCCATGCGGCCAAGTCCGACCATTCCAAGCTGCATTGAAGGCTTCCTCCCGCGTGACCCGTGCGGCGTCAGCGTTTGTTCTGGGCGCGATAGCGCGTGATGAGCGCATTGGTCGAGCCATCGTGGCTGAGATTCGGCGTCCCCGTCGCTTCGAGTTCCGGGATGATGCGCTGCGCCAGCACCTTCCCGAGTTCGACGCCCCATTGATCGAACGAGTCGATGTTCCAGATGGCGCCCTGCGTGAAGACGACGTGCTCGTAGAGCGCGACGAGCGCTCCCAGCGCATGCGGGGTCAGGCGCTCGAGCAGCAGCGTGTTGGAGGGGCGATTGCCTGAGAACACGCGGTGCGGCACGATCGCGGCCGGCGTGCCTTCCGCCTCGACTTCCGCGCGCGTCTTGCCGAAGGCCAGCGCCTCGGCCTGCGCGAAAACGTTGGCCATCAACAGGTCGTGATGGCGGCCGAGGTCGTGCAGCGGCTGGGAAAACGCGATGAAATCGCAGGGGATCAGGCGCGTGCCCTGATGGATCAACTGATAGAACGAATGCTGCCCGTTCGTTCCCGGCTCACCCCAATAGATCGGGCTCGTGTCGTAGTTGACGGTAGCGCCGTCGAGCGTGACGTGCTTGCCGTTGCTCTCCATCGTCAATTGCTGAAGATAAGCGGGGAAACGCTTGAGATACTGCTCGTAGGGCAGCACCGCGACGGTCTGCGCGTCGAAGAAATTCGCGTACCAGATGCCGAGCAGTCCCATGAGCACCGGCAGATTGCGATCCAGCGGCGCGGTGCGGAAGTGCTCGTCCATGGCGTGAAAGCCATCCAACAGCGCGCGAAAGTGGTCGGGACCGATCGCGATCATGGTGGAAAGGCCGATGGCGGAGTCCATCGAGTAGCGCCCACCGACCCAGTCCCAGAAGCCGAACATGTTGGCCGTGTCGATTCCGAAACCCTTGACCTTTTCGGCATTGGTCGAAACAGCGACGAAGTGCCGCGCGACCGCGGCCGTGTTTCCACCGAACGCCCGCAGCGCCCAGTCGCGGGCGGTCTGGGCATTCGTCATTGTTTCCAGGGTCGTAAACGTCTTGGAGGAAACGACGAAGAGCGTCTCTTCCGGGTTGAGATCGTGCGTCGCTTCCGCGAAATCCGTGCCGTCGATGTTGGACACGAATCGAAACGCAAGCGAACGCTGGCTGTAATTTCGCAGGGCCTCGTAGGCCATGACGGGACCGAGATCAGAGCCGCCGATGCCGATGTTGACGACGTTGCGAATCCGCTTGCCCGTGTGGCCCAGCCAGGCGCCGCTGCGGACGCGGCCCGCAAAGTCGGCCATGCGGTCCAGCACGGCGTGGACCTCCGGCACGACGTTTTCGCCATCCACCTTGATCACGGCGTTACGCGGAGCGCGCAGCGCGACATGCAGGACGGCGCGATTTTCCGTCACGTTGATCTTCTCGCCGCGGAACATGGCGTCGACGCGCGCGCGCAGTCCCGCTTCCTCGGCGAGGCGTACCAGCAGCCGCAGCGTTTCATCGGTCACACGGTTTTTGGAATAATCGAGATAGATTCCCGCGGCCTCGGCCGTCAAACGCCGGCCGCGCTCCGGATCGTCGGCGAAGAGTTGTCGTAGATGGATGGCGCTGGTCTGCTCGTGGTGCGCCGCCAGCGCTTTCCAGGCCGGCCGCTCGGTGAGGGATGGTGTGCCCATTTTCTGCTTGGCTCTCCTCTGCTCTCGCGCTGCCCCAGACGCCCATGGCGTGGGGACGACGACTTTCGCGACGGCACGTGCTTCAAATGCGATCCGGTTCGCTCCTTACCGCCGTCGCGAGCATTCTGACGCGCGGCGGACGAATCGGGCGGTCGAATGTGAGCAATTCCGGGGGGCGAGGATTACGTCGCGCGCCCGCCGCCCGCGCGTTTAGACTTCACGACGCTCATGAGGTTGTCCCAGGATTTCGAAAACGACTTCGCGCCCTCCTCCTGAAGCTGTTGCGCGAGGCGATCAACATCGATGCCGGCTTTCGCAAACGCAGCGAGCACTTCGTCGGAGTTTCCGCCGTCGGCCGTCAGTCGCCCCCCGATCTCGCCATGATCCGCGAATGCCTTCAGCGTGCCTTCCGGCATCGTGTTGATGGTGAACGGCGCAGCCAGCGCCCGAATGTAGAACACATCAGACCACTTCGGATTTTTCGTTCCCGTGCTGGCCAGCAGCAACCTTTGCGGCCGCGCGCCGAAGTTGTACGCGCGTTGCCAGCGCGGTGACGCGAGCAGCCGCTGGTAGGTTTTGTAGGCCTGCCGAGCGATCGCAATCCCAAGCTGATCCGCGTACTTATCCGGCGCCTGGCCGTCGACGGCCGCATCCCAGCGGCTGATGAAGAGCGAGGCGACCGAGCCAACCTCGGGATTCAATCCGCCTTGGATGCGGCGCTCGATTCCACGCAGATAGGCGTCGGCGGCCGCCTCGTACTGCGCGCTCGAAAAGAGCAGTGTCACGTTGACGGGGATTCCGGCGAAAATTGATTCCTCGATCGCCGGCAGGCCCTGTTTCGTACCCGGGATTTTGATCAGCAGGTTTGGCCGCGCGGCGCGGAGATGAAGGTCTTTGGCCATTGCGATCGTTCCAGCGGTGTCATACGCGAGTCCCGGCGGCACTTCGAGCGAGACCCAGCCGTCGACGCCGGCGGTCGCCTCGTGAATCGGCCGGAACAGATCGGCCGCGCGCGTAATGTCCTCCAGCGCCAGATCGAAGAAGAGCTTTTCGTCGGATTTGCCCTGCGACGATTGAATCGCGGAATCGTACAAACTGCTGTTCTTCAGCGCGTGGTCAAAGATCGTGGGGTTTGACGTGAGCCCCGTCACGGATAATTCCTGAATGTAGCGCTGGAGCGTGCCGCTGTTCAGCAGGTCGCGCGTCAGGTTGTCGAGCCACAGGCTCTGACCCACGTCGCGGAGCTGTTTCGTTGCGTTCATGTTCGGGCCTCCAGGTGGTGCGTTTCATTCCACTGCCAGATGACCGGGCGTCGATCCTGTTGTTGACCGAGCCGACTGAGACTGCCGGCATCGAGCATCAGGTGAATGCTGCACGCCAGCGGCGCGAGACCGATCCAGCGCGCCGCCAGCATGCGGAGAAAATGTCCGCTGGAAAACACGAGCGCGTCGCCGCCTTCCTCGCGGAGACGATTCATGACGCGATCGGCGCGCGCCGCGACTTGCGCCGGCGACTCGCCGCCGGGACAGCCGTCGCGAAAAATCTGCCAATCAGGGCGGTCCGCGCGAATCTCGGCGGCGCGTCGCCCCTCATATTGGCCGTAATCCCACTCCACGAGGTCCGGATCGATCTGCGCGACCTTCGCGAATCCAGCCAATTCGCAGGTTCGACTCGCGCGCCGCAGCGGACTCGTGAGCACCTGCTCAAAGCTCATTCCGCGCAAGCGTTCGCCCAGGCGCAAGGCGTCGCGCTCGCCACGTTCCGTGAGCGGGAGATCGGTCAGGCCGGTGTGCTGGCCGGAGAGACTCCAAGCCGTCTCGCAATGCCTGGCCACCCACACGCTCGGAAGCGCGCTCTTCGACTGCATGTTCAATGGTCCTCGCCGGCCGCGCGGATCTTCCCTGACGGAGAGTTTAGCGCAGCCGCGAAGATTTCACGCTCGTTGCGCAGCGAATCCGGCGCAATCCGGGCTGACCTCGTGGGCGAAACTTCTTCGTCAATTTGCGGTCATCGGCCGCGACCCAATTGGCCGCGAAGTTTCCGGCGCACGTCGTGGCGGCCTGGCTCGGACATTCGACCGCGATCGTGCGCGAGCACACCTGACGGCGACCGGGGACGACTTCCAGCGCGCTGCAATTGCGCTGCAATCCGTCGCGCTAAGTGGCGAAAACGAGCGCAAGGACGGGAAAGACGCACCGACGGCGAGCGGCGAAAATCATCAAATTCGGCCGGGAAATCAGGCGTTTTCCGCAAGGCAAGAGAAAGACGCGCAATCGAGCGAAAGTGAACCGATGGGCGTTACAGGACTCGAACCTGTGACCTCTTCCGTGTGAAGGAAGCGCTCTAGCCAACTGAGCTAAACGCCCGCGCCGGGCCGAGAGGACCGGCCGAACAGCGTCATTCTATGTCGGTCAAAGCGTCGCTGCAATTCTTGTTCGGTGTCGCCGTCAACCGGCCACTGGATTGGCCACGATCAGTGCGTCGCGGGATTCCGGGCGGCGGGCGCGGCGGGCGAAGCGGGTGGCGGCCCAGGTGATGGCGGCGGCGATGGCGATCTGGATGGCGAGGCCGATCACGATGAGCATCGGCGTCGCGACGGGGGCCATGGCGATCAGGCCGGCGGGCGAGGCGCACGAGACATTGAGCACGGACGGGCCGCGGTCGAGTTCGACTTCGCGCACGCTGATGAGGGCCAGGTCCACGACGATGGGAACGATCTTCAGGAAGATCACTGACATGATGATCGCGCCGAACATCTTTCCGCCGCGCGAGACCACGATGTAGAGCCAGTTGTAGTCGGTCCAGAAGCTGAGAAACGCGGTGGCCAGGATGATGAGCCAGCGCCAGCCTTCCGTGTTGAGCTGCAGAATCCAGCCGCTGAGCGGCGCGACGAGCATCATTGCATACATCACGACGCTCGTGGCGATGGTGAGGATCAGCGGGGCGGCGTCGATGGCCGGCCCCGCCGCCGCCGGTCCTTCGTAGGCGGAACGTACGTCAATCTCAACGCGGCGATGTGCGGCCGCGATCAGAACGTCGTAGCCCAGGAGAATGAAAACGACCGTGGAAAAGATGACCTCCAGCGACGCGTCCGTGCTGAAGCCGGCAAAAAGCCAGGACGAATAGGGAGCGCTGACGATGCCGACGATGGCGGCGAGCCCCACCAACACCTGAAGCAGGCCCGCGAGCAGCAGGCCGAACGATGGCCGCGTGGGGGCGCGGAGCTTGCGGCACGCGCCGGCCACGCAGATCAACGCGATGGAGATTTGCATGCAGATCGAAAAAGCCATGAAGATGGCGGCGGCCTGGCTATTTACCGGCGCGCGGGCCAGCATCGAGCCGAGCATCGATACGGTCGTGACGCCCAGCACGAGAGAGACTCCGGGAACAACCCGCACGAGCGCCCAGCCGCCGAAGAAACCGATGAGGGCCAACACGCCGATCAGGTTTGTCTTGCCGGCCGTGACCAGCGCGGTCAGCAGCACGATAGTGGCCGAGGTGAACGAAAGAATGATCAGTCCCACCTGTGCGGCCGCCCAGGGCGTCGTCGCGCCGCGCAGTGCGGGGGCGGCGGTGAAATTCATGAGGAAGTAGAGCATCGCGATCACGCTGGCGACGTAGAGCATCAGGGCGGGGATTGCGGCGCCGATGATGTATCCGGCGATGATGCGCAGATTGCTCATCGGCGTGAGACGGTGCGACTCGATCATGCCGCTGGTGAAGTCGCGCAGGATCGATTTGCGCACGCTTGATGGGGCAACAAGGCCGAGGAACACCGATTGCGCGATGGTGAGGATCGTGATCCAAAACGTCGCAACGCTCGGATGATCGCGCGGCTCGGCGAGACGAAAGCTGGCCGACGCGGCCAGCGCGACGATGCCGAGCAAGACAAACGGGGGGAGGAGCGCCATGCGCGTGCCGCCGGCGAGGTTCCAGTGCAGCTTGACCATCGGCAAGAAAGCCATCGTCACGACTCCCGCTTCGCATTCGAGCGAATTAATCGACCTGGCGAATCCCCGTGCGCAGATAGGCCTGTTCGAGGTCCGGCGCGAGGGCGCGGAACTCCGCCACCGGCAGACCGGCCTGAACGAGCTTGACGAGCAGTTCGGCGGCCGCGGACCGCTCCGAGGCATATTCGAGAGCGAGTATGTCGCCGTCCATCTGCGCGATGACAATGTTCGGAATCGCGGCCAGTCGCGTGGCGAGGTCGCCGACGCGTTCGGCCAACACGACGCGATAGCGGGCGCGATCGTGCGACTGCGCGCCGGCCACCTGCGCGACGGTGCCGAATTGCAGCAACTGACCGTGGCCCATGATGCCAATGTGCGTGCAGTACTCGGCGAGGTCCGCGAGGATGTGGGACGACACGATCAGGGCTTTGCCCTGGTCGCGCAGGCTCGCGAGCAACTGGCGAAACTGCACGCGGCCGGCCGGGTCGAGTCCGGCGGCGGGCTCGTCGAGCAGCACGACGTGCGGATCGGGCAATAAAGTGCGCGCGACGGCGAGGCGCTGGCGCATGCCGCGTGAGAGGGCCGAGATCTTCGCGGTCTTCTTTTCCGTCAGCCAAAGCTGTTCGAGCCAATGATCGATGCGCTCACTCGCGAGGTTGGCCGGCAGGTTGTAGCAATCGGCGATGAATCGCAGGTGCTGCTCGACCGTCAGCGATTCGTAGACGGCGGGCGTGTCGGGCGCGAAGCCGAGGTGATTGCCGACGATCGTCGGGTAGTCAAAGACGCCGTAGCCCATGACCTCGATCGAGCCGGCGGCGATCGGTTGCAACCCGGCCGCCGCGCGCAGTGTCGTGCTTTTCCCGGCGCCGTTGGAGCCGATCAGGCCCATGAGGTCGCCGGCCCGCAACTCGAAGCTGATGCCGTCGACCGCGAGGAAGCGGCCGTAGAGCACGCGCACTCCATCCACTCGCAGCAGCGTTTCGCTCACGCGGATTCCCCACCTGGCCGCGGGACGGAACGCCCCGGCGGAACGGAAAATTGGTTTTCGCCGCAGCGCATGATCGCCGCGGCGCGGGCTTCACTCAAGACCGAGATGGCACGGGCAGCGTCGAAGCGGGCGATGGTCCGGATCAATCGTCGTCTCCCGCCCGGACATCGGCGCGCTCGGACCATTTCAGAATGGCCGCCTTGGACGTACGGCCGTCGATGCGGGCTTCGATGGGCGTTTCGGTCCGGATGTGACGGATATATTCCGATTCGTGCAGGGAGGGCTGCGAGTCGAGCCACTGCCAGTCGATCGATCCGCCGCCGAGTTTCGGATTCACCGTGAAATAGGCGGTTCCCACGGCCGTCAGGTTGTGGAAAAAGTGACTGCCCTGCGAGGGATCGACGTTGAAATTGTCGAGCGAGGTTTCCACGATGATCCGCGCGGCCGAAATCTGCGGCCACGTCACGGGGATGCCGAGCCAGCGATTCGAGGAACCCCAGCGACCGGGCCCGATCAGCAGGTAGGGGCGCTGCTCGATCTTCTGCTCTTCGTTCAGCGCGGCAATCTCGCGCGCGATTTCGCGCGTGTAGGCGGCGTCGAAGGAGCGCGGCTTGACGTAGATCACGTCACGCACGCCGCCGATGACGCCGTTGCCGAGCGCTTGCTGCGTTTCGCAAAGCAGCAACTCGCGCGGGATGTCTTCCAAGTCGACGGGCTCGAAGTCGCCGGCCGCGCCGTAGGGGCGCATCTGGAGGATCGCAAGTTGGCGCGGGCGGCTTTCGAGGTTCACGGCGAATTCGACCTCGACGGGGGTATTCATACCGTGTTGGCCGAGTTCCAGCACCGCCCGCAGGACTTCGGCCAGGGGGAACAAGCCGCTCTTGAGAATGTGGGCAAAGGTGACGACGCGCGGGCCGGAGCGGTAGATGCCGTCGTAGAAACACTCGTCTTCCGGCGACCAGACCGACCCGACCGGCGCCAGTGTGCCGTGACGCTCCGCGACATCGAGATCGAGGCGTGTGAGCATGGCGTCGACGCCGTCGACCATGCTTACGCCGGGATTCGAGAGATCGATCGCATAGAAGACGTGCTGCGATTGCTGGAGAAACTGCGTCGGATTGGCGAGCTGCGGCAGAACGTGCGGGCGCGTGGGGCAGAAGCGGAGCGCTTCGCCGCCCTCAACGACGGTTTTCCCGAGTCCCAGCGCCACGCTCGCCACGCCCTCCTCGGGCCGCATCCCGCCGAAGGGGTAGAAGTTGTAGGAGCGGACGACGCCGGCAAAGCTGGGATAAAACGTCTGCTCGTGCGCGGTGCCGACGATCTGCTGGAGCAGCACGGCCATGCGTTGTTCTTCGATGCGATGCGGCGTCGATTCGAGATATTTGCGGGCCGCGGCGAAAAACGTGGACGCGTAGACGAGACGAATCGCGTCCATGAGCTGTTGAAGGCGGACGCGCGGATCGCTGTGATTGTTCGGCAGCATGTACGTGTCGTAGACGCCGGCGAAGGGGTAATACTGCGAATCTTCCAGCAGGCTGGAGGAGCGCACGGCGATGGGCTGAGTGACGGCCGCGATGTACGTCTCCAGGTCTTCGACGATGAGATCGGGCAGGCGCGCCTTCAGGAACTCGTACTTGATCCATTCGTCGGCGGCGTGATAGAGCGTTGTGGTGCGCAGGCCGTTGGAATCCAGGAATTTTTCGAAGACATCGGTGCCGATGACGACCGAGCGCGGGACGGCGACCGAGGTGTTTTCGAAGCGCAGATCGATCCCGTGCCGCGCGAGCAGGGAGTCGAGAAACGCGAGGCCGCGCGCCTTGCCGCCCAGCGTGCCGCCGCCGATGCGGGCGAAGCTCATGGTGGGATCGAAGCGTCCGCGCGAGAAGTCCTCGATCACGCCGCGACGATTCAGGCGCAGGGCCGCCTGAAACGCGGCGATCAGATAGCGGCGCAGCGCCTCCCAATTCGGAAAGTCGCTCGCCTGGAGCGGGCGGACGATGTTTGCCAGGCCGAATTCGGTGCGGGCACGCAGCCAATTTGAGAAGTGGTTGCGGCTGGCGTGATAGTTCAGGGAATTGAGCGGGACGTCCTCGAGCACGCGCGCCATTTGATAGAGATCTGCGGCGCGCGCGACCGGTTCCTGCGTTTTGGGATCCCGGAAGACGAACTCGCCGAAGCCGAAATTGGCCTTCATGAAGTAGCGGATGTCCTGCAGCAGCGTGCTCGAGCGCTTGTAGAGGAATTGGGTTTTGATGCGCTCGGCTTCGACGGCGTTCCGCGGCTCGGAAGATTGCAGCAGGGCAGGCACGTCGATCTCGGGCGCCAGTTCGCGAATGGCCTTGATGAACTTGATGCCGGCCTGCGGGTCTTCGGGGCCGCGCGGCTCGATTGCAAAGCCCACATCCGTGACGACGCCGATGAGGTATTCGCGGTATTTCTGGAACAACTCCATGCCGCCCTGAAACGTGTCGGCCATCAGGATTTTCGGCCGGGCGCGCAGGCGCAGTTGGCGCTGCACGCGATTGATGCCCTCGGCCATGACGGCCCGCGTCTGATCGACGATCT
This sequence comes from Phycisphaerae bacterium, assembly GCA_044225155.1. Taxonomy (GTDB): domain Bacteria; phylum Planctomycetota; class Phycisphaerae; order UBA1845; family Fen-1342; genus CAYMBL01. Next base: position 22,797 of record JBGAJB010000015.1, read on the forward strand.
CGCTGTAGAGCATCGGCAAAAGCGAGGAGCGATAGCGCACGGAGTCCTCGATCAGGATAATGACTCCGACGCCGCCTTCGCGTGCGTCATGCTCGGCGTTCCATTGGTCCTCGGTGGCTTTGATCATCGCCAGAAAGAGCTTGGCGTCGCCGTGCCACACATAGATCGCGTCGACGCCCAGCCCATGCCGGTCGCCGAGGCGGTCGAGCTCCACTTCGCTGGAAATCAGCAGGACGATCGGCACGTCCGATCGAAGCTCGCGGACAGCGGCGTTGAAGCGGCGCACATCCATGTCGCCGAGGCGCAGCATGGTGATGATCAGATCAAAGCGCTGTTTTTCGATCAGCTTGAGGGCCTCGGTCGCGGTGGAAACGTGCGTGACGCGGGGGGCGTGTGTCAGGCTGAGATCGGTGTACTCGCTGAAGATCATCTCGGTCAGGAGGCCGTCCTCTTCAAGGATGAACGAGTCGTAGGAGCTGGAGACGAGCAACACTTCATCGACGCGCCGCGGCATGAGATTGCTGAAGCGCGCCACGCGCCATTCGGCCCCCAGATGCGCTTCCAGCTCGGCTTCGGGAGGAATGCGGGGGACGCTGGTTTGCGGCGGACGAGCGGCGGCGGTCATGCAGACTCCGACGGGTTTCGAATCGCGAGTTCAGAGTAACCAGCAGCCATTCATTCGTTAAGACGCCGCATGTCGGCCTTGCGCGCCGTGCGGCACTTGCGGCGTTTCAGCCCTTGAAGATCGCGCCGAGGGTCGCGTGCAACTCCTGCCCGCTAAGGCGCGTGAATTCGCCCGCGTCGAGCCAGACGCCGTAGCAAACGTGGCAACTGTAGATGATCGTGCCGGGGCGAATGCGGCTGTTGAGCTTGATCAGGTAGGTGCCGCGACAGACCGGACAATTGAGACGCGGTCCTTCCGGGCTGGGCTGCGCACTGAAGGCCTGATCGCTCGCCAACAGCTCTTTCGGCGGCCGGCGAAGCAGCCGTTCGAGTTCGCCGGCATCCAGCCACAGGCCGTGGCAGCTCCCGCAGCGATGAATGTCGACGCCCGCGACGGGCTTCTTCTCCATTTCGACGGATGGGCATTTTGGACAAAGCATGGCCGTCTCCATTGATCCCGCCATGAATCATACGACACCGATGGAGAAATCCGGATTACGAGAACCGTGTTGGATTGGAATTGCCTCGGTGCAAACCACGACGCCGCGCCGGCGAATTCACTCGGCGGCCAGGTGATGCAGCATGTCGCGGTTGATCTCGTCCCATTCGCGGCCGCCTTCGCCGCCTTCCTTGGGTGTTTCCAGAATCATCGGGACGCGCGCGAAGCGTTTGTCGCGCAGGACGTGACGAAAGCCCTCGACGCCGATCTTGCCGCGGCCGATGTGCTCGTGGCGGTCGAGGTGTGACCCGAGATCGCCCTTGCTGTCGTTCAAGTGCCAGCAGCGTAGGCGGTCGAGGCCGATGAGTCGCTCGACTTCATCGATGAGCGCGGCGTAGCCGGCGGCCGTGCGGATGTCATATCCGCTTGCGAACGCGTGGCAGGTGTCGATGCAGATGCCGATGCGGCCCGGTTCGCGCGAACGCGAGATGATCGCGGCGAGTTCTTCGACCTTCGCCCCCAGGGCGGAGCCTTGGCCGGCGGTGAGTTCGAGCAGGGGGGAGGTCGTGAGCTGGGGAAACGTGGCGAAGATCTCATCGAGCGTGTTGGCCACGCGCGTGATGGCCGCGTCGCGCGATTGTTCGCCGGCCGCGCCGGGATGAATGACGAGGCCTTTGATGCCGAGCGATTGGCAGCGCTGCAATTCGTCGGCAAACGCGTCGCGACTGCGGGAGCGCAGCGTCTCATCCGCGGCGGCGAGATTGATCAGATAGGTTGCGTGCGCGACCGGCGAGCCGAAGCCGGGCGTCTTTGCCAACTCATGCCAGGCCGCGATTTCTTCCGCCTGCAGCGGCGGCCCGACCCATTGGCGTTGATTCTTGACGAAGATCTGGACGGTCTGGAACTTGAGCCGCAGGGCGTCGCGGATCGCGTTGCTGACGCCGCCGGCGATGGACAAGTGGCTGCCGAAGCAGCGGTCGGCGCGCGGGCCGTTGACGGGCGGCAAAGAAAAAACCGGCGCGGCCTCAGGCGCCGCGCCGGTCTTCGATGGTTTCTTCGCGGTCCGCGTGGTTTTGCGCGGGGCCGCATCCGCTGTTTTCTTTACGCTGCGGGCCATGGGTTGCCCTCGCCGTCGCGTATTGAGAGCGGTTTAGTCCAGCACGCCCACCTCGAACCGTTTGAACTGCTTGATGGTCAGACCCGGAGCGACGCCCTTCAGCGCTTCGCCGACGGACTTCTTATCGTCGAGCACGTAAGGCATCTCGAGCAGCACGAACTCCGAGTACCAGCGCGAGAGCTTGCCGTCGACCATCTTCTCAGCCACCTGCGGGGGCTTGCCCTTGGCCTCTTCGAGGAACGCGGCCTTCTGGGCGGCGACCTCGTTGGCCGGAACCTCCTCGCGCTTCAGGGCACGCGGCTTCATCGACGCGATGTGCATGCACACGCCGCGGCGCACGTCATCCGGCGCAGCGGCGCTCAACTCGGCCAGCGCACCCACGCGGCCGTTGTGATGCACGTAGCTGGCGAGTTCGCCGGTCATCGACGTCATCCGCTGAATCTTCATGTTCTCGCGAATGCGGTTGAAAACGTCGTCCCAGAGGTCCTTGACGGTCTTGCCCGGCTTGCCGTCGAGGGGCATGGCGAGCACGCCGTCCGCGGTCGGGTTGTCGACCTTGGCGGCATGGCGCGCGATGGTCTCCGCGAGCATGCCGAAGTCGTCGGTGTTCGCGACCGGGGCGGTCTCGCAGCGCAGCTCAACGATCGCGCCGCGCTTGCCGTCGATCACGGCCGCGATGCGCCCTTCGGATGCTTCGCGATCGGCCATCTTGGTTCCGCGCATGAGACCCTGCTTGCGCAGGATTTCCTCGGCCTTGTCGAAATCTCCGCCGGCTTCCACGAGGGCCTTCTTGCAGTCCATCATCGGCAGACCGGTCTTTTGACGAAACTGATTGACCAGAGCGGCGGTGATCTCCATGGCGATATCTCCATTCTGTCAGGCATCGGCCTGAGTCCAGCTCGTACGTTTCAAATCCGGTGTGAGGAAACCGGCCGGCGGCGAGTCGGTCAATCGCGATCGCCGCGCCGCGGCGGGCGGCGATGACGATCAACCCGGCAGATTTCTACTTCGCGCCGGCGTCGCGAATCGCGCTCACCCGGCCGCGCAAAAACCCGTCAGGCGGTGGCGGCGGGCGTTTCGCCCTCGCCGGCGGCGGCCGCGACGACCGGAGCGACGGCTTCGGGCTCGCGCTGCTCGGCAGAAGGACCGCGTCGACCGCGGCGGAAGCCGCCGCCTTCTTCGGTCGCGTTGTCCAGCGCCTCGACCGGACGGGCCCGCTTGCCTTCTTCGACCGAGTCGGCGAGCTTGCCCATGATCAGGTGGATGGAGCGCATCGCGTCGTCGTTGGCCGGAATCGGAATGCTGGCCAGATCCGGATTGCTGTCCGTGTCGATCTGCGCGACGGTCGGAATGCCGAGCGACTGCGCTTCGCGGACGGCGTTGATTTCCTTGCGGATGTCGACGACCACCAGCGCGCCGGGCAGGCGCTGCATCTTGCGGATGCCGTTCAGGTTCTTGCGGATCTTCTCCAGCTCGCGCGAAAGCGTGGACTGCATTTTTTTCGAGTAGGACGTGCCCCACGCCGG
>JBGAJB010000016.1:0-26835 GCA_044225155.1 Phycisphaerae bacterium
CCCCCCCCCACGCCCCCGGCGCTTTTTGGAACGGCTATTCCTTCTGCCACGTCGGCACGCGGCCGGGCGTCCATGGCGCCCCCGCCTTTTCCAGTTGATCCTCAACTCTGCGCAGGTCGGTTTCGATCAGCGCGCGCAGATTGCTCAGGAGCTCCTCGAAAGAGTCAGCGGCATAGGTGTAGCCGTCGAGCTGGGTCTGTGTCGGCGGCGAAGTGGCGTTCCATTGGTCGCCGACGATGTTGTCGACGCGCTCGCTGATGGAGGGCGGCGAGGCTTCGTTCCGCCGGGCACGCGTGGGATCGCCGCGGAGCGCTGTGAGCAGGTCATTCAGCCTGGCCTGGACGCGGTCGAGATCTCGCAACGTGGTGAGCGGCGCATTGGGCGTGTCGAGGAGCGCCTTGCGCAGATGCGCGATGCGCGTTTGCGCCTCGTCGCCGGCGCGCAGCGAGCCCTGAACTGCGCGCTGCAGCCGCGCGACCTTCGCGCGGAAAGCAGCGGCCGACGCGACATCTCCGCCCTTGGCTACGAAAGTCGCATTATTCAGCGATAAGACGTTTACGCTTTCCGGCCCGGCCAGATCCGTGGCAACGCCATCGATTTCTTTCGAGAGGACGACCGTGTAAACGCCCGGCGGCACGAGCGGACCGGATGGTCCCGGGCTACCGCCGCCCTCCTCCTCTTCTTCCGCCTGCGCCGGCGCGGCGGCCTCTTGTTCGTGCTCCGCTTTTTCGTCCGCTTCGTTTTCTTCGTCCTCACCCAACTCGACCCGCGCGGCCAGGTTGGTCGGCTGCGCGGACGGATAGCGGAGATCCCACACGACGCGGTGCAGTCCCTTATCGCGCGAGAGCGGCAGGCGACGGACGATCGCACCGGCCGAATCGCGAATCGTCAGCACAAGTTGCGGCGGACGCTCCTGATCCTCCAGGCGGCTCTGTTCCAGCGTGGGATACGTGTACGCGCGGTGCGCCTTCTGGTCCTTTTCTTCCGCCTCCTTGCGCTGCTCCTTGTGCGTTCGCAGCTTTTCCTTCAGGTAGTAGGTGATCGTCGCGCCGAAGCGCGGGTTCTTTGCGCCGTAGTAGCTCGCGCCGAGTGAGCCTTTGCCGTTCGCCCCGCCCAGGCGGCTGCCTTCGACATAGTGCAGCGCACCTTTGACGGGCAGGATGAACGCGGCCTGTTCGAGTTTTTCACTGGTGAGCAGCCGCAGCGGCGAGTAATCGTCGAGGATGTAGAAGCCGCGGCCAAACGTTGCGAGAACCAGGTCGTTTTCGCGGCGTTGAATGTCGATGTCGCGCACGGCAATCGTCGGCAGGCCGCCTTTGAGCCGAATCCAGTGCGTTTTCGGTGGTGATGTGTCGGCGGTGCTGGTGGAAGTTGCCTGGCTGCTGGCCGGCGTGGGGCGCTGCTCGTCATCCTCTTCGCGCGCGGAGCCCGGCTTTTCAGCCGAAGCAGCCGATCCGGGCAGTGTGCAGTAGACGCCATACTCGGTGCCGACAAACAGTAGCCCCGCCCGAACGTGATCCTCGGCGATCGTGTAGACAACGTTGCGGTCAGGGATGTCGCCGGTGATCGCGCTCCAAGTTCGTCCGCGATCGACGCTGCGTAGCAGATACGGCTTGAAGTCGCCCATCTTGTGGTTGTCGAAACTGGCATAAACCGTGTCAGGCTCGAAGCGCGACGCCCGCACGCAACTGACGTACGCGCGCTCCGGCACGCCGGGAAACTGATCGATCTTGCGCCAGGCTCCGCCGCCGTTTTCGCTGACCTGGATCAAACCGTCGTCGGTGCCGACATAAAGCAAGCCTTCGACCTTCGGCGATTCGTCGAGCGACACAATGTTGCCGTAGATCGACGTCGAATTGCTCTTGGCGACCGCGTCGATGAACTGCACGTGGCCCATCACTTCCAACGCATTGCGGTCGAGCTGGCGCGTGAGGTCCGGGCTGACGGCGGACCAGCTTCTCCCCCGATCCTCGCTGCGAAACAGGATGTTGGCGGCGAAGTAGAGCCGTGTGTGCTTGTGCGGACTGATGAGTAGCGGCGAATCCCAGTTCCAGCGCAGGCCCGGTTCGCCCGGCTTTTCGCGCGGCTTGATGTCGATCGTCTCGCCGCTGCGGCGATCGTACATGACGAGTTCGCCGTGCTGGGCCTGCCCGTAGGTGATCATCGGATCTTCGGGATCGATGGCCGGTTCAAAGCCGTCGCCTCCGACGGTGAACGTCCAGTGCTCGTTTCCGATGCCGATGCGATCGAGGGTGCGCGAGGGGCCGCCCAACGTGTTGTTGTCCTGCGTGCCGCCGTAGACGTAGTAGAACGGCAGGCTGTTATCCACCGCGACGCGATAGAATTGTGTAATCGGCAGATTCGGAAAATGCCGCCAGTTTTCGCCGCGATCCAGTGTTTCGTACAAACCGCCATCGCAGCCCACGAGCATATAGGTCGGCTCTTTTGGATCGATCCAGAGGGCATGATCGTCGACATGGCGGTTCGTGTTCTTCACGCGGCGCATGGTCTTGCCGCCGTCCCAGGATTCCATCAGAAACGTATCGAGCGAATAGAAGTGGTCGGGATTCGCCGGATCGCAGACCAACTCGTTGTAGTACTGCGGGCTGGACGCGATGTAATCGCTACGCTTCTCCCAGGTCTCACCCCGGTCAGCCGAGCGCCAGATGCCGCCTTTGTTTTCGGGCTGCTCGATGATCGCGTAGATGATGTCGGGTTGAGACGGCGCGATGGCCATTCCGATGCGGCCGAGATCACCGTCGGGCAGGCCGCTTTTGATCTTGCGCCAGCTCGCGCCGGCATCCGTGCTCTTATAGATGGCTGATTCCGGTCCGCCGTCGATCAGCGTCCAGACATGCCGGCGGCGCTGATAAGCGGACGCGAGCAGCGTGTCGGGGTCGCTGGGGTGGATGAAGACTTCGTTGACGCCGGTGTTCTCGCTGATGTCGAGCACCTTCAGCCAGGTCTTTCCGCCGTTCGTGGTTTTGTAGAGGCCCCGCTCATTGCCCGATCGCCACAGCGGACCCTGAGCGGCCACGTAGACGACGTCGGAGTTGCGCGGGTCGATCGCGATCCGGCCGATGTGCTCGGAGTCGCTCAGTCCGAGGTTCTCCCAGTTCTTCCCGCCGTCGCGCGAGCGATAGACGCCGTCGCCCCAGGAAACGCTGCGCTGACTGTTGTTCTCACCGGACCCAACCCAGACGACATTTGGATTACGGGGATCGAGCATGATGCAGCCGATGCTGTAGGAATTCTGCGCGTCGAAGATCGGCGAAAATGTCGTGCCGCCATTGATCGTCTTCCAGACTCCCCCCGACGCGACGGCCACATAAAACGTCGCGCGATTTTGCGGGTGCACGGCGAGATCGACGATCCGCCCGGAAGTCACGGCCGGGCCGATATTGCGGAATTTCAATGCGCTGAGCATTCCAGCATCGAGCTTGGGAGCTTCGTCCTTTTCTTCCGCCGGTGCTGAACTCGTGCTGGTCGCGGGCGCCGTGGCGACCGATTCTTGTGCGGCAGCCGCGCGCATAAGCGCAGCGAGAATCAGCCCAGCCCCGATTATCGTCCGTTGCATGTTGTCACTCCCGATAGGCGCCAAAGACGCTGACGAACCGATGAGCGTAAAGGATCATTCGCTCCGCGCGAATTCCGGCGTGCCCTGCAACTGCGTACTATGCCAGCGCGGCGTTCGTGGCGCGCCGCGTGCAAACTGGAACCGCGCCTCCGATGACCAACCGTCCCACGGCAGATGAACCAGCGCTGCTGGCGCGGAAGCGGGCGAAGTCGCCGTCAGCGGCTGGAATCGCGGCGCCAAGATCGACGGCGTCGAATACAACTGGGACAAATCCGCCGTCGTGCACTCCGGCCGGGTGAGCCTCTCCATTAAGAAGACCTCAGAGCGCTACTTCCCCGTCGCGCAGTGGCACCAGCGCGTCAAGCACACCGACAAATCAAAGAAAGCGATGCTCCCGACCCAGGTGAAGGCGGACGCAATGACCAAGGCCGTGCTCGACATGCAGTTCGTCGATGCGCAGAGCGACACGATCGACCATGAGCGGGCGGCGTACATCGGCTCCGGAGAGGAAGGCCAGCCGCCGGCGACGGGGACGATCTGATTCGACGACATCCAACTTGGATACGTGGCCGACGCGGCGACCAAGCCCTAGCACGCGTCGTCCGGGAAAACGAGGCCGATCGGATTACTGCTATTCGTCGGCCGTTTGTTCAGCAGCGGGAAGGGTGGTCGCGCCGGCGGCCGCCTCTTTTTTCTTCGCGGGTTCGGCAAACTGCGACTGGACTTCCGCGAGCAGGGCCGACTCGAGTTGCGTGTCGCGCCGGATGAACGTCCACACCTCGTTCTGGCTCGCGGTCGTGGCCGCATCGGTCTCGACAGCCGAATAACCCGGCGCGTCGCTCAGGCGGCTGCCTTCGCGAACGGTCATCGGCCGGCGCTCGGTGTCGCGCCGTTCCACGTCAACGCGCAGTCGCGCGATGGCGTTCGGGCCGCGCGTTCCCGTCGCGAACGTTGCCGTGCGCCGCAGCGTCGTGCGCCCGTGATACACGTCCGACAGCGTGCCAGTGCCCGTCGTGGAAACGTATTCACTCGGTCCGCAGACCAGACGCCCGCGGCTCGGCTCATAGCGCATGCGCCCAAACTCGCGTTGCAACACCGGCTTGGCGGCCGCCAGCACTTCCTCCGGCGCGGCGTCATTGATTTCGCGCGCCGTGAATCCCACGCGCTCACGCTCGACCGCACAACCGGTCAGGCCGATCAGTGTGAGCGCTGTCAGCGCAACCGCGAATCGCGTCACTCTTTCTCCTTGGACTTCGTCGTAGTTTGGCGCGACTGCATGAACGCGTCGCGGAAGCGGCGAATCGGCGAGCCGAGATCGCTGCCCGCCGCGGCCTTTTCCAGATTCTGAAGGCCGAACTGCTCGTTGCCCGAATACAACTCGATGTAGGCCAGCAGCAGCCGCAAGCGCGGATCCTCGCCTTGCGCCAGCAGCCGGTTCAGGTCGGCCCGTCGGATATCGACGATTTCGCCGCCACCCATCAAAGCGTTCAGGTCGACGCGGAAGCGCGTGATATCCGGGAAGCGTTCGAAGGCGCTCAGCAGATAGATGCTCGCCGACTGATAGTCGCCGGCTCCGATCATCGCGTGCGCGGCGCCCAAGCGTGGCAGCGGATTCTCCGGATCAAGTTGAATACCCTGCTCAAATTTCCGGGCCGCGTCGTAGAAGCGCTTGTTTTGCAGCAATCCCTCGGCCTCGGCCACCGCGTCCGCCGCCCGGCCCGAGCTATTCGCGAGCGAGCGAATCGGGGTGTCGATGATTCGCTGCGCGGCGTCCTGCAATTCCTTCGAATCGGCCGTCGTGTCCTGCATGGCGGCGGTTGGATTATCGACGCCCGGCAATTGGGATCCCGGCATCGGCCGAATCGCATCCGCTTGGCGCATCGCACGATACAGGTCGCGTGAGAGCATCTCCGTCAGGTCAGTCGGCTTCAACCCCTCGGCGACGTTAGCCTGCGCCGCGCGATCGGCGGCATTCCGATCGCGGAGCACGGTCGACGCATCGCCGCGCAGCAGCGCTGCCAGCGAATCAGCCGGCGCAGCGCCGAGCGGCAGCGACGGTCGTCCGCTCGGGGTGTCCGCTGTCGGCGGCAGGATCGATGGAATGACCGGGGCGAGAGGCGTCAGGCCGCGCGCCCAAGCGCCGCCTTGCCCGTAATCCACGGTCGTGGGAGGCGGCGCGGTGTCGCGCCGCACACCGAAGATGCTGGAAGCGCGGGCCAAGCCGCTCGTCGGTCCGTAATCGGGCAGAACGGATTTGTCGCGGAGCGAATTCGGCGGCGTGTAGGTCAGCAGTCCCGGCTGCACGATTGCCGACGTCGCGCCGACATTGATCTCCGTACGTCCGAGGCGCGGCGCTTGCGTCGGCGAGCCGCTCAGAAACGCCGCAGTCGGCGCGGTCCGGGCCGGGTCGTAGTAAACCCCGCGCGGGTTATACGCGTCGCGCCCCCCCAGAATGTCGGCCGGACTTACGGAATCGCGAATGAAGTTCGACAGTCCCGCGCTTCCCAGCGAAACGCGAAACGCGGTCGGGTCGCTGATCGGCGAGTAGCTCTGCAGCGAGAGGCCGCCGCGCACATTGCCCGTTGCGTAGAGGTTTCCGTTGAGAAGCGGAGTTGCCGGGCGGGAAAAATTGGAATTCCAGCCGAAGCGCGAACTGGCATCAAAGCGGGATGCGGCCGCCGTGGGCAAGGGCGCCGGTCGGCCGGGCAATACTTGCGCGCCGAGCCACGGCGTTACGCTCATCGCGACGGCGATGGTGAATCCGTAGCGTCCACCGAGCTTTGGCGCTGACATGGCAACCTCCCGCGACAGGTCTGGAAGCCGGCCGCCTATCGCACTCTTACGGGCGACACGTGCGGCCAGCTTAACCCGCAACCATTAGTCTAGCCGCGCCGGCAGCGCCTGCTCCCACTGCAACCCGGCGCCCGAACAGTCTTGTTCGAGGGCTGCACAAAACGCTGCACAGCGAGCGGAGCACCATACCGCCCGTGGTGGATTTCGAGTAAAATTGTGAGCATGAAATCGGGGTCACAAGCCCCCGCTCGTAACCGGATCAATACATGAAAACCACTGTTCCCCGGCAGGCCCTGTTCGATGCGCTGACCGCCGTCAGCTCGCTCGTCGGCACTCGCACGCCCAAGCCGATTCTCGGCTGCGTGCGCATGGTCGTCGAAGGCGACGAGATGCGCCTGACCGCCACTGACGGCGAGGCCGGTCTGCACCTCGGCGTCCCGACGCTCACAGCCCCCAAAAAGGGCCAATGCGTCGTTCCGGCCGACCGCCTGCTGGGCATCATTCGCGAAATGCCCGACGTCGACGTGGCCTTGGAGGCCGACGACCGGCAGTGCACCATCCGGGGCGCCGGCAGTGAATTTCACATTTACGTCATGCCGGTCGCGGATTTCCCCCCGGTCACCGGCTTTGAGGGCGAGGCCGACCTGGTCGTCTCCGGCCACGAACTCCGCCGCATGATCACGCTGACGGTCTACGCGGCCGCCCGCGAAACCAGCCGCTTCGCCATCAACGGCGTCCTGTGGGAAAAGCAGGGCAAGAAGCTGTTTCTGGTCGCCACCGACGGCCGGCGGCTGGCCCGCGCCGGCGGGACGGTTACCAAGAGCAGCAGCGCCGACTTTGAGGCGATCGTCCCGTCGAAAGCTCTCAGCGTGTTCGAGAAAGTGTTTGTTCCGGTGCGCGGCGAGGACGACTGGCAGATCGACGTCAAGGTCGCCCCGAATCAGATGGTGCTTCGCAGCGGCTCAAAGGTGCTTTCGACCATCCTGGTCGAAGGCCACTTCCCGAAATATCAGGACGTGATTCCCAAGGGCGCCGACAAGCGCGCCCGGCTCAACCGCGACGAATTGTTCCGGGCCGTCAAACGCGCCGCGCTGCTCACGACCGAGGAATCGCGCGCGGTCAAGCTTGCGTTCGATTCAGCGAAACTGACGATTACGTCGCAAGCGCCTGAGCACGGCGATGCGCGCGTGGAAATCCCGGCCGAGTATTCTGGTACGCCGCTGCAGATCGGTTTCAATCCGGCCTTCCTGAATGACGCCCTGGGCCGGGTGCCTTTTGAGGAAGTATTCATCGAGCTTCAGGAAAGCTTCCGGCCGGGGACGCTGTCGGGCGAGGACAAGAGCGAATTTCTGTACGTCGTGATGCCGGTTTCGCTCTCAAACTAGTGGCAATCCAGGATATCGAATGAGCGAACACGAACTGCGCCAGGCGCTTCAGAATCGCTGGCGCTACCGCGTCACGCCGCTCTTCGAATCCGCATCCGTCCGGGGCGTGCTGCGGCAGGCGGCGCGCGAACTGAAGCGCCGCGAGGCCGCGCAGGAAGCGCTCGAGCGCAGCGCGCCGGCCGATTGGGCCGGGAAGGTGGAAGTCGCGCGCGTCGATGGCGACCTCGCCGTTCTGACGACCGCTGATGCGGTCGTCGCGGAGCGCGCCCGGCGCATGACCGAGCGAATCCTGCGCATCCTGCAAAGCGGCGCGGCGCAGATTCGCCGCGTGGAAATCGCATTAATCTCGCCCGAAGCGGCGAGCGACGAAGAAGTGGCCGCAGACGCGCCGCGCGGCGCGAACGAGGACTCATGACGAACGCACAGGACACGGTCGTGGAAGAGCCGCAGCATTCCGGGCAATACGACGAAAGCATGGTGCAGGTGCTCGAAGGCGTCGAGCACATCCGCGCCCGTCCCGGCATGTACATCGGTGACACGGGCGCCTACGGCCTGCATCACCTGTTGTACGAAGTCGTCGACAACTCGCTCGACGAAGCCATGGCCGGCCACTGCCGCAACATCATCGTCACGCTGCGCGCCGACGGCGCGGCCAGCGTCGAAGACGACGGGCGCGGCATCCCTGTGGGCTGGAAAGAAGAACACAAAATGTCCACCCTTGAGCTGATCATGACCAAGACCGGCTCGGGCGCGAAATTCGACCGCAATTCATACAAGGTTTCCGCCGGCCTGCACGGGATCGGCGTGACGGCCGTCAACGCGCTCTCTGACTGGCTCGAGGCCCAGAGCCTGCGCGACGGGAAAATCTGGTCCATCCACTTCGAGCGCGGCAAGACCACGCGCAAGCTGGAAGCGATCGGCGATTCGGGCGGCCGCACGGGCACGATCGTCACGTTCAAGCCCGATACGACGCTTTTCTCCGTGACCGAATTCAGCCATGAAACCATCGCCCGCCGTCTGCGCGAGATGGCCTATCTGAATTCCGGCGTGCGGCTGGTCCTCGCGGACGAGCGGCAGAACACGCGCGAGGAATACTTCTTCGAAGACGGCATCCGGCAATTCGTCGAGCATCTGAACGAAGGCAAGGAATCGGTCCACAAGACGATCTATTTCCGCCGCGAAGATGAAACCTCGCACCTGGTGTGCGAGGTGGCCATGCAGTACACCGACGCTTACGTCGAGACGACGTTTTCCTTCGCCAACAACATCAACACGAAAGAAGGGGGCACGCACCTTTCGGGTTTCCGCGCCGCGCTGACGCGCGTCGTGAACAACTACGCCAAGAAGGAAAATCTCTACAAGGCCAACGACCCGATCCCCAGCGGCGACGACATCCGCGAAGGCCTGACCGCGGTCATTTCCGTGAAGGTGCCGGAGCCGCAGTTCGAGAGCCAGACCAAGATCAAGCTCAACAACAGCGAGGTCGGCACCTACGTCGAAAGCGTCATCGGCGAAGTGCTCAACAACTATCTGGAAGAGCATCCGGCCGAGGCGAAACGCATCGTCAATAAGTCCGTGCAGGCCGCCGTCGCGCGCGAAGCGGCCCGCAAAGCCCGCGAGACCGCTCGCAAGTCGGCCCTCTCCGGCTCCGGGCTTTCGCGCAAGCTGGTCGATTGCTCCGAGCGCGATCCCGAGTACACCGAATTGTTCATCGTCGAGGGCGATTCGGCCGCCGGCTCGGCCAAGGGCTATCGCGACGCAAAAACGCAGGCGATTCTGCCGATTCGCGGAAAAATCCTGAACGTCGAAAAAGTGCGCCTGCACAAGGTGCTGAGTCATGAGGAAATCGTCGAGATCATCAAGGCGCTCGGCACCGGCATCGGCGACGAGGAGTTTGACGTCACCAAGCTGCGCTACGGCAAAGTCATCCTCATGACCGACGCCGACGTCGACGGCTCGCACATCCGCACGTTGCTGCTGACGTTCTTGTTCCGCCATCTGCGGCCGTTGATCGAACTCGGCCGCATCTTCATCGCGCAGCCGCCGCTCTATCAGCTGGCCCGCGGCAAGAAAGCCGAATACGTGCTCGATGATTCGGCCCTCAGCGGCAAGCTCGAGCAGCTTGGCCGCGAAGGCACGACGCTCGAAATCCGCCGGACGGATCAACCCGTCGAATCGCTGGCGGGCGAAAAACTTCAGGAACTGCTCGATCTCATCAAGGCGATCCAGCAGAACCAGCGCATTCTCGGCCGCCGCGGCATCGATCTGCGCCGCTTTATCGACGACCACTACATCGATGCCCGGCTGCCGCGTTACCGCGCGACGTGGGGCGATCAGGAACGCTATTTCGCCAACGAGCAGGAGTTGGAATCTTTCCAGCGCGAGTTGGCGACCAAGGGGCAAACGCCCGGCTGGACGGAACTGGCCGAGACGGTCGCACTCGAGCACAGCCTGCTGGAACTCGCGGACTTTAACTGCACGGTTGACGACCTGTTCCTTCAGCGCCAGGAACTGATCACCGGTGAAATGAGCGACGCGCTCTTCGTCCTGCGCCATGGCGACGGCGACCCGATCGAACTGCCGAATCTGCTCGCGCTGCCGGACGGCGTGCAGAACATCGGCGGCCGCGGCTGGGAGATCAAGCGCTTCAAGGGTCTGGGCGAGATGAACAAGGACGAACTCTGGCACACCACCATGGACCCGAGCAATCGCGTCCTCCGCAAAGTGGTGATCGGCGCCGGTTCAGCCGAGGCCGACCCGGAGCAGGCCAGCATCGACTCGGCCGAGGCCGACCGCATCTTCAGCATTCTGATGGGCGAAGACGTGGAATCCCGCAAGCAGTTCATCGAGACGAACGCGATCCACGTGAAGAGTCTGGACGTCTAGCGCTTGAGCTTCGCCGCACGGGCGGCTGAGGCCTTTCACACAGTCCCGTAAGCTGTTTTCGTACCGTGACCTTCGCGATTCGGTTTACGGGCGTTACCATTCCCTCGCCCGCGGCATCAGACCGGGGGCGGCCCTGGAGTTGGTTACGGATGAATCCATCCCACACCGGTGATGCGCGGCGCTTGTCCGCCGTTGAATCCTCTTGCGCGCCGGCCATCGGCGCGCTCCAGGATGTGCTCTCTCAGCTTGAAGCCCTTCTGAATCGCCTGCCCGATCGCGACTATTGCGCGGCCCCGGTCGGCGTGTTCAGCAGCAGCATCGGCGGCCACTTGCGTCACTGCCTCGATCACGTCGGCGCGCTACTCGGCGCGGTCGACTCCGGCTTCCTCGATTATGACCAGCGCGAGCGCGGCACTCCGGTCGAGACTGACCGCAGCGCAGCCATCGAGCGACTGATGCATCTAAAACGCGCCATCCAGCGCATCGCCGAACTCCCGCTGACGCAGGAACTTGAATCGCGGCTCGTCATCACCGGCGACGGCCAGGCCGTCCACGTGCGCAGCACATTCGGCCGCGAGGCGGTGTTCGTCCTCAGCCACACGATCCATCACAACGCCTTGATCTCGGCCCTGCTCAAGTCGCTGGGTCACACCGTGCCCGAACGCTTCGGCTACGCCCCCGCGACGCTGGCCTATCTCTCGCAATGTGTACAGTCACCATCATCCGGTTGAAGCCGGACAAGGATGGGCGACGCGTCCGGCTGGCCTGCAATCGCGACGAATCTCCGCGCCGACCGGCCGCGCTCCCGCCACGACTCCAGACGCTCGGCGCGACGCGCGTATTGGTGCCGATCGATCCGCAATCCGGCGGCACGTGGATCGGCGTCAACGAGCGTGGACTGATCGCCACGCTGCTGAATCGCAATCTGCCGCGCGACCAGGACGTCGCACCCGATTCACGGCGAGCGCGGCCCGCCGGTTTGCGAAGCCGGGGGGAAATCGTTCCCCATCTGCTCGCGGCCGCTTCGCTCGCCGATGCGCGACAGGTCGCGAACTCCCTTGCGCCGAGCCAATACCCGCCGTTTCGTGCCGTCGCGCTCGACCTCGACCGCGGCTTCGAGCTGCGCAGCGACGGCCAAGCTTTGGAAATGCTGGATTTTTCGCTCGCAGAAGCGCCACTGCTCTTCACGTCGTCCGGCCTCGGCGACCATCTGGTCGATCCGCCGCGCCGCGCGCTTTTTCACGCGATGTTTACGACTGACGCCGACCCCTTTGAGACACAAGAGCGCTACCACCGCCACTTCTGGCCCGACCGACGCCATCTGAGCGTTTGCATGTCGCGTGACGCCGCCCGCACAGTCAGTCACACGGCCATCGAATTGGGCGAGCGTCACGCCGAATTGCACTACCGGGGCGCACCACCCGATGCGACTGACTTTCCGATTGTGTCGGCCGCGATACCCTGCCGCAGCACATGAGCCTGCTCGCGATCATCCTCGCCACGTTCCTTTCCGAAGACCTGACATGCATTTCCGTCGGCCTGCTCATCGCGCACGCCAAGCTCGACGGCGTCACGGGACTGCTCGGCTGCACCGTCGGCATCTTCGCCGGTGATCTGGGCCTCTGGTTGCTGGGCTACTTTGGCGGCCGCCGCATGCTGCGCTGGAAATGGCTCGCCCAGCACCTGCCCACGCAGCGGCTTGAGCGCCTCGGCCGCTGGTTCGACACGCACGGCTGGAGCGCGATCGTCGGGGCGCGTTTCGTGCGGGACGCGTTTTCCCGTTTACGTCGGCGCCGGCATGCTCGGCTCAGGCGGCCGGCTTCGCCTTCTGGGCGCTGGCCGCCCTGCTCTGGACGCCGACGCTGGTGTTGTTGGTCGCGTACTTCGGCGACAAAATCGTCGCCCCACTGCACTGGTTCTTCGGGCCGGGCTGGATTGCGCTCATCGTGGCCGTGGGGCTGCTCTTTCTCGCGTGGCGCGTGGTGCTGCGCGCCGCGACACCGATCGGTCGAGCTCAATTGATTGCGACGACTTCTCGCATCTGGCGCTGGGAGTTCTGGCCGACGTGGCTTTTCTACCTTCCGCTCTATCCGTGGATTCTCTGGCTCGGCCTGCGCTACCGCGGTCTAACAACACCAACGGCCGCAAACCCCGGCATCCCGCAGGGCGGAATCGTCGGCGAATCTAAGTATGACATCCTGCGACATCTACCGCACGAGTGGATCGTGCCTACCGCACTCATCCCGGCTGGACCGACTGCGGAGCGGCTGGCACGATTCGAGTCGACGCTGCGCGAGAAAGAATGGGCCTATCCGCTAATCCTGAAGCCCGACGCCGGGCAGCGCGGCGCCGGGCTGCGCAAGCTGAACTCCGTCGCCGACGCACAGCGCTACTTCGAGGATTTCCCCGGCCCCGCGGTGGTGCAAGCCTTTCACCCCGGTCCTTACGAAGCCGGAATTTTCTATTATCGCCTGCCGCCGCTGCCCGGCGAGACGGAGCAGCCTGGCCGCATTTTCTCGATCACGGATAAGCACTTCCCGGTGCTCATCGCCGATGGCCGCCACACCATCGAGGAATTGATCTGGCGGCATCCGCGCTTTCGGATGCAGGCCGCGCGATTCCTTGCACGCCTCGGCGACCGCGCACAGGAAACGCCGCCTGCTGACGCGCGCATCCCGCTCGCTGTCGCCGGGAATCACTGTCAGGGCACGCTCTTCCGCGACGGCGCACATTTGATCACGCCCCAACTCGAAGCCCGCATCGACGAAATCTCCCGGCGATTTCCAGGCTTTTTCTTCGGCCGCTACGACGTGCGCTACCGCGACCCCGCCGCACTGGCACGCGGCGAAGACTTCGCCATCATCGAACTCAACGGCGTCACGAGCGAATCAACCAACATCTATGACCCGTCCTGGCCGATCTGGCGCGCCTGGGCTCAGCTTTTCCGTCAGTGGTCCGTCGTCTTCCAGATCGGGGTCCGCAACCGCGCTCTCGGCCAGGAAGTCCCATCGCTGCGCGCCGTCCTGCGCGATGTTCGGGCGTACTACTCGGCCCCGCAGCCGGCCGAATTGGCGGATTAATCTGATGGCTGAATGAAAGAACTTTATTTAGTGAACCTCGCGCGGATTCGACGGAATACTCCACGACGACAGGAGTATCCGAATGCTGCGCGAGAGCTCCGACTGCCGCAAACTGCAAGTGCGCCCCGCGTCTGCGCGCGACCGGCGCGCCATTTATCGCCGGCGCCACGACGTCTACGCCGTTGAGCTACATCAGCATCATCCGAATCCGCGGCGACGACTCCGCGATCAACTCGATTCGTTCAATGAGTATCTGGTCGCGGTTCGCGGTCACCGCCTGCAAGGGTTTGTGAGCATCACGCCGCCGGGGTCTTCGGCGTTTTCCCTGGAGAAGTACCTGCCGCGAACGGCTTGGCCCGTTCCGGCCGACGACGGCACGTGTGAGATTCGCCTGCTCACCGTGCGAAACGGCGCGCGGCGCGGCCTGATTGCCGCGGCGCTCATGCTCGGGGCACTGCGCTGGGCCCTGCGCCACGGCGCCACGCAGGTCATCGTCATGGGCCGGAGGGCGTTGGTGCCGATGTACCGGAAGGCCGGCCTTCGCTCACAGGCGATTTCCATTCGAAGCGGGGCGGTGGACTACGAAGTCATGTCCGCCCGAATCGATGATCTTCTCGCCGCCGTGCAGCGCCGATCAAAGCTGGTTGCCCGTCTCGATCGACTGGTGGACTGGGATAGTTCCTCGGTCGCCCCTGCGAGCCCCGCGCCGCCTTGCTACCACGGCGGCGCATTCTTCGACGCGATCGGCGACGGATTCGACGATCTGAATCGGCGGCACGCGATCATCAATGCGGACGTGCTGGATGCGTGGTTCGATCCCTCGCCGCGTGTGGTCGCGGCGCTGCGCGACGAACTGCCGTGGCTGATGCGCACCTCGCCGCCGACTCACTGCGACGGGATGCTTAACGCGATCTCCAAGGCGCGCGGCGTTCCGCGGGACACGCTGCTGCCTGCGGCGGGTTCATCTGCGGCGATGTTCTTGGCCCTGCCACGTTGGATCGATCGACACGCCCGCGTTTTGATTCTTGATCCGATGTACGGTGAGTACGCACACATTCTCGAGCGTGTCATCGGCTGCCGCGTGGAGCGCCTGGTCCTTCAGCGACGCGACAATTACGACGTTCCGCTCGAAGCGCTGCGCCTTCGAGTTCGCGAGGAGTTCGACGCTGTCATCCTCGTGAATCCGAACAGCCCAACCGGACGCCTGATCCCACGCGAGAATCTTTGGCGGATCATCGCGGAAGTCCCCCGCTCAACGCTGCTCTGGGTCGATGAGACGTACATCGACTTCGCCGGGTCCGGAGAATCCGTCGAAACGCTTGCGGCCACGCGCGACAATCTCGTCGTCTGCAAATCACTCTCCAAGGTTTACGCCCTCAGCGGCATGCGGGCGGCTTACCTCTGTGGGCATCCCGCACGGATCGCCTCATTGCGGCCGTTCGTTCCCCCCTGGGCGGTGAGCCTTCCCGCGCAACTTGCGGTTGTTCGCGCGCTGGAGGATTTGTCCTATTACGAGCAGCGCTGGCGTGCAACGCACGACCTTCGCGAACAACTGGCACAGTCGTTGCAAGGATTCCCCGACGTGTTCATTACCTCGGGCGTAACGAACTCCGTCCTGCTCCACTTGGGACAAAGCCACGCGCCGGCATCCAAGATCACGGAGGAGTGTCGAAAGTCGGGCTTGTTCGCGCGCGACGCATCCGCCATGGGGCGATCCCTGGGCGATCGAGTTTTGAGAATCGCCGTAAAGGATCGCGAGACGAACGTCCGCAGCGCGGCAATCCTGGCAAAGCTACTTTCGGGACCGAACGAGTGAATCAGCTTTGAGTTTTCGCCGGACCGCGGGTTCTTCGCCGACGGGAGATTCACTACAATCAGCCTGTCATGTCCGTGATTCTCGCTCCGAGATTGCAGCCGGCCGCACTGGAGGTCGTGCGCGAAGCGCGCCTCGATGTGCCCGAAGCCGCGCGGCCGGCGGTGATCCGCTTCTATTGCGACGTATTCGGTCTGCCGCGCTGGCCCGAGCAACATCAGCTTCCGGGCGGCCTCGGCCTCGGCTCGCCACGCAAGGGCCTCTGGCTGCGCTGGCGACATGACTTTCAGCCGGATCCCGCTCGGCGTCGTCTGACATTGCGGGTGCAAAACCTCGAACTCACCGCCCGACAGCTCCGAGCGCGCGGCTGGGAACCGCGCTGGCGCGCGGGGTTACAGGCCCTCGACCAGTCCCTGCTCGTCAACGACCCGGCCGGTCATCTGATCGAAATCCGCGCCCAGCACCATTTCTGAGTTGGGAGTCGCTGTTGAGATGAGGGTAGATTTTAACTTGGACCGCGCAGAATCGCGGCGCGCGCTTCTCATCTGACTGGTGAAGAAAAAAGTCGTTGGTTCTTGGAGAAATCATGGCCGTCGAATTATTCGGGAATGGATGCCGGGTTTGGATACCGCACGCACTGACCGACGCCGATGGGAACGCGGACGTACATATTTTCCTTCACGATGCAGCCTTCGCCGGAACCCTCTACACAGTGGACAGCATTCGTGAGTTAATGGCGAGACATGAGCGAACAGGTGAATGCGCGTCTGGGCGATATTTCTTCGATCCAACCATGGTGATCGTTCGAAACCTTCGGCCCGAAACAATTCTCGCCGTCGCGGAGGAGCTCGTGAAGTCAGGCGAGCTTTCGAAGGCATTCGCGAAAAGCGTGTAATCGCTCCCGGACACGGACTGGAAAGCGGCACAGCTCACGTGGTAGCTTTCACGTTCTAGTTCGTAGCGACAGCTAGGCCGCCTTCTGCTCGGCCGTCGCCACCTGCCCGAGCATGTCGTTGATGACCTCGTCGGTGGTCATGCCCTCGGCCTCGCCCTCGAAGTTCAGCAGCACGCGATGCCGCAGCGTCGGGAGTGCACCCTTCTTCACATCGTCGAAGCTGACGTTGTAGCGTCCGTCGAGCAAGGCGTGGATTTTCGACGCCAGCATCAGCGCCTGCGCGCCGCGCGGGCTGCTGCCCCAGCGCACATACTTGTTCACCATCGAAGTCGCAAAAGCACCCTGCGGATGCGTCGCCAGCACAAGGCGAATGACATAGTCCTGCACGTGCGGCGCGACGGCCACCTGCCGCACGAGCTGCTGGCCCGCCAGAATCCGCTCGCCCGTCAGCACCGGCTGAATATCCGGCTTGTAGCCGGCCGTCGTCCGGTCCAGGATCATTTTCAGTTCGCCGCGATCCGAATAGCCGACGATCAGCTTGAAGAAAAAGCGGTCGAGCTGCGCCTCGGGGAGCGGATAAGTGCCTTCCTGCTCGATCGGGTTTTGCGTGGCCATCACGAAAAACGGCTTTTCAAGCTTGTGCACCGTGCCGCCGGATGTGACTGACTGCTCCTGCATGGCTTCCAGCAGGGCCGACTGCGTCTTGGGCGTCGCGCGGTTGATTTCGTCCGCCAGCACCATCTGGGCAAACAGCGGGCCGCGCTGAAACTGGAAACCGCGCCGGCCCGTCTGGGGGTCTTCGTTGATGATGTTGGTGCCGATGATGTCCGCCGGCATCAGGTCGGGCGTGAACTGGATGCGGCTGAATTGCAGATGCAGCGCGTCAGACAGCGTGCGGATGAGCAGCGTCTTGCCCAGCCCCGGCACGCCCTCCAGCAGCACATGTCCGCCGGCAAACAGGGCGATCAGCACGCCGTCGACGATTTCGGCATGGCCGACAATCATCTTTCCGACTTCCGACCGGAGCGCCTGAAACTGCCCGCGAAATTCGCTTACCGCCGCTTCGACACCCGCGTCACCGGCCATGGAGATCTCCCGAGTTCCCTTGCGAAGTAGTACGCAAAGCACCCGCCCGGGCCGCAGACGCCGGGCAAATCGGCTACTTCACCTCGGTCATCTTAATCGCCGCCCGATTCTTGGCTGAAATCAGGGCCGCCTCCAACACCCGCTGCGTCTCGTACGCGTCGTCGAAATCCGGCAGCGGCACGATCGGCTCCTGCCCCGCCAGCACGGCCATCATGTCGGCCACCATGTTCACAAAGGTGTGCTCATAGCCGAGCAAATGCCCCTCGGGCCACCACGCGCCTGCGTAGGGATGGCTGCCGGCCGTCGTGCAGAGGATGCGCTTCCAGCCGGCAATCTTGGGATCTTCGCGATTGTCGTAGTACCAGAGATTATTCATGTCCTCGAAGGAGAACTTCAACGCGCCGAGTTCACCATTGATCTCGAAGCCGTTGTCGTTCGAGTGGCCGGTCGCCAGGCGCGTGGCCTCAAAGCTTGCCATGGCGCCGCCACTCAGGCGTGCCAGGAACGCCACGGCGTCGTCTACGTCCACCTTGGCGAGCACCGGCTTGCGCGGCCGCGGGCGGGCCGTCTCCTTCGGGGCGGCCTCGATCACGAGTCGCTGGGGAACGAAAGTCTCGGCCATCGCGCCACAGATTTCGGTGATTTCCTGCCCCGTGACGAAACGCACGGCGTCGACGATGTGCGCGTTCAGATCGCCGTGGGCGCCCGAGCCGGCGTACTTCTTCTGATACCGCCAGCTCATCGGCGTCTTGGCCTGACCCCAGCTTTGGAGGTAGTTCGCCCGGACGTGATAAATGCGCCCGATCCGGCCCTCCTTGACGAGTTGATAGGCCAGCGCGACAGCCGGGCAGCGGCGGTAGTTGTACCAGACGAAGGTGCGGTAGCGCCGCGACCGCGAGGCGGCGTTCTTCATCAGCCGCGCGTCCTTGAGCGAGAGCGACAGCGGCTTTTCGCAGGCGACGTGCTTACCGGCCCCCAGGGCGGCGATGGCCTGCTCGGCGTGCATGTTGTTCGGCGTGCCGATGTCGACCAGGTGGATATTGGGTCCTTCACGACCTCCTTCCACTGCGTGCTGTACTTTTTCCAGCCCCAGCGATCCGCGAACGGCGCGAGGGAGATCAGATCCAGGCCGGCGATGGTGTGCATCACGGGCCGTACGGGCAGATTGAAGAAACGCGGCGCCTTGTAATAGGCGTTGCTATGAGCACGGCCCATGAATTTCTGGCCGAGCAGGGCGACATTGCAGTATTGCGACATGGGCGGCTCCCTTTTGTCGAACGTTCGTTGGAAAATTTTCGGGCGGAAGAATAGCTAGACCGCGCGCCGCTGTCGAATCGGCGTCGCAATTTTGGCTAGCAGGGACTTGGATTCTGTCAAGAGCAGCGCGCGACGGCTTGGCCCGGCCGGGCGCATTTTGATCACACGGACCGCTGCCGCGCGTTGGCGTGGCGTCCCTCGCACGAACTCACGACTCGTCGCCCGACTGACGGGCGGGGCGGGAATCCGGGAGAAACTACCTGCCACCGGCGCCATCCTCATCCGTAACGCGCCGGACCGACGACATCCCCAATAGATTCGACGCCGAAACCTCCGGCCACGGCGCCGGCCCGCCGCCCGGCAGGAACGAGCCAATGATCGCCCCCAGTACACGCAGCGGCGCAACCAGCCGCTGCATGAACGGCGCGGCCGGGGCCAGCCCATTGGGCCGAAACACCAGCAGCGTCACGTCGTCTTCCGTGAGATTTCCCGGCGCGCGGGCCTCGACCGCGGCAATCAATCGCGGAATGAGCGCCGCGGGATCACTCACGTCGAGTCCGCGCGCAATTTCGAGCAGCCCCTTGGCGCCCAGCCACTCGCCCTGCTCGTCCTTGGACTCGATCAGCGAGTCGGTGTAGCAGAGCACCAGGTCGCCCGTACGAAGTTGAAGCGAGAATTGCTCGTAGGCGGCCAAATCCACGATGCCCAGCGGAAAATTCTGCCCGCCGCCGGCGCCCGGCTTGGCCGCAGCTTCGAGCAGGGACCAGGACTTTGACTTGGCGCGATAGAGCAGCGGCGGCGGATGGCCGGCGTTGCACAGCGACACCTCGCCCGTCGGCGCGAAAAAAGTCGCCACGACGGCCGTCGCGAACGCCCCATCCTTCGAAAGGGAGATGAACTCGTCATTCATCGAACGCACGAAACGCGTCTGATCGATGAAATTCACAAACCGCCGCATCAGGGAGCGCAGAGAAACCGCCGTCTGCGAAACGGCCGCGCCGTGCCCGGAGACATCCGCCACGAGCAGCCGCGTGATCCGCCCTGTGGCGCAGGACGAGACATAGTGAACGTCGCCGCCCGCCTCCGCCCCCGCGAACGGCCGGCTATAGACCCACGCATCGAGCCCGGCCATAACGACGCCACTGTCGACGGGCTGATTCCCGCCCCAGACTTCCATGCACTGCATATGTTCGGATGCGGTTGCGGGCATGGCCGGATGATATTCGTCGTCAGCGGGTCGGCCCAATTTTCGAACTTGGTGCGTCGGGCCGTGAATCCGGCACGGCAGAGGCTCTGAACGCCTGCCAATGGCTTCTTGCATCAGCCAACTTGCGGCTTGCGCATGCCGACGCGAACCGCCGTCGGCTTGGCACTCGCCGCCGGCGGCGGTTGGCTCCGACTCGCGAAATTGAGCGAGTTCCGGGAAATCGGACCATCCGTCGTTTGATTTGCCGGACGCTCGGGCCGAATCTATTCTTAACGTTTTGCCCGCCCACGGAATCGGGGTGCGTGTGTCGCCGTTGGTCGAGGGGATTCTGGAGCTGCTCGCCTGTCCGGTGCCGGAGTGCCGGGGACGCCTCGCGCCTGCCGAGGACCGGCTGGTGTGTCAGCGCTGCGGCCGGCGCTATCCGCTGCACGAATCCTGGCCGGTGCTAATCCCCGAAGAGGCCGAACTTCCCGCAGAGAGCAAGACGGACGCCCCGTGAGCGAATTCGCGATCATCAGCGATATTCACAGCAACCTCGAGGCGCTGCAGGCGGTCCTCGCGGACATCAAGGCGCGCGGCATCAGCGAGATCGTCTGTCTCGGCGATGTCATCGGCTATGGCCCGAACCCGCGCGAGTGCCTCGATCTGGTCATGGAAACCTGCCGGCTCTGCCTGATGGGCAACCACGACCACGCTGTGCTCTTTGAGCCGACGAATTTCAATCCGGCTGCCGAACGGGCCGCCTACTGGACGCGGCGGGTGCTGGAATCGGAGCGGGACCGCAAGAAGCGCGACCGCCGCTGGGAGTTTCTCGGCAAGCTGCCCGTCCGCGTGAAAGAGCTGGACCTGCTGTACGTCCACGCTTCGCCGCGCCGCCCGATCAACGAATACCTCTTCCCCGAAGACGTGTTCACGAACCCGCAGAAGATCATGGCGAACTTCGAGCGGCTGGACGCGCCTGTGCTTTGTCGGCCACACGCATCAGCCCGGCGTCTTCCTCGACGATCCATATTTCGATCCGCCGCACGAACTGCCCGATTCGCCCTACTACGAGGTCGAGGAGGAGCGGGCGATCCTGAACGTCGGCAGCGTCGGCCAGCCGCGCGACCGCGACCCGCGCGCCAGCTGGTCGTGCTCACCCGAAGTGCAACGACGACGAGGAACTCGATCCACGCGCCAGTTCCGTGGCCGCCGCGCTGAATGCACGAGATCGAGCAGATCGACAGAAAAGGCTTATCACGACATCGACAAGACCGTGAAGAAAATCACGGCCGAGCCCGCCCTCGACGACATGCTCGGCCAGCGGCTTTACGATGGACGCTAACCGTCGCGCCGCCCAATCGCCGCTCCTTTCGCGAGGGCGTCAGTTCATGACTGATTCCGGTGAGACACTGTCCGCGCAACTCGACCGGCTGGCAGGCAGCCTGCGCGGCGGCCTTCCGACAAAATCCGACCTGATCGAAATCGCGCGCATCGGCCCCGACGCGATCGAGCTCGCACCGCTCGTGCTGTCGCATTTCCTGAATTGCCGGGAACAGACGATTCGGGCTGTCTGCCTGTGCGTCCTGATGAAAGTGCTCGTGAGCTCGCCGCATGAGATCGCGAAGCAGGTGGCCGACGCGCTTACGCCGCGGCTGACCCAGCCGGCCTATCGACGGCAGCGAACCCGGATCTTACTGACCTTATTGCACATCGGACGACAGGCGCGTGGAGCGCTGCCGACGTTGCTGACACTCCAAGGTAGCTTCAAGCCCGGACGGTTTCGCCTGACGCTCCGTAGCGCCTTCTACTGCATTCTGAGCGAGTGTCTGGCTTCGGGCGATGCGGAGGAACAATCGCTAGCGCTACGTGTGATCCCCCGTGCAGGCAGCCTCTATCTGCGAATCAGCCTATTGGAAGGCTTTCTGAGGAATCCGACGGGAACTCCTGAGACAATTGCCGCGGCGAGCACTCTTTGGAAAACCCTGAAGGATCGCGAGCAGCGAATTGAAGCTACCGGAGATCTCACGCTCTCCGCGCAAATGGCGAGATTGACCGAAATTCTGCGGAGCCGGATCGCGACCAAAGTTGATTTGATCGACATTGCGAATATCGGTCCCCGGGCGATTGAGCTCGCGCCGTTGGTGTTGTCGTGTTTCCTTGATCGCCAATCGGAGGAAATTCGGTCCGTATGTCTCAGCGTCTTGATGAAAGTCCTCCGAGATTCGTCGCACGAGAACGCGAAGCTCGTCGCCGATGCACTCACGCCGCTGCTGAATGATCCGGCGTTTCAAGCGCAACGAAGCAGGATTTTGCTACTGTTTGCCTGCATCGGGCGCCAGGCGCGCGGCGCTCTGCCGACCATGGTGGCGTTACGGCGCGTGGTGCAAACCGGACGGGTTCAGTCGCGGCTAACAGCTGCCTTCGGCCGCATTCTGAGCGGCTGCCTGGCCTCGGGCGAGGCCGACGAGCAAATGCTCGCTTTGGAGATCATCCCACGCGCCGGCCTGCGACAAGGGATTTTTCTGTTGTCGCGCTTTCTGGTGAACCCATCGGGCGCGCCGGAGACGATCGCGGCAGCGCGAACCCTCTTGAAGGTCTTGGAGAATCGTGAGCAGCAAGTCCTGAGCGGCCAAAGGCCTGACGAAGGGCCCTGAACGTCATTCGGTGCGTGGATGATGTGGCCCATCTCTCTTCATGCCCCGGAGGGGCAAAGGAGACCGGATGCCCGGCACTTACTCTCAACTCCTGCTCCATGTCGTTTTCTCGACCGAGCGCCGAACGCCTCGGATCACTGCCGACATCGCGGAGCGTCTCTTTCCCTACATGGGCGGAATCATCCGCGCCGAAAAGGGCACGCTCTACGACATTGGCGGCATCGCGGACCACGTTCATCTGTATCTGAGGTGGCGGCCCGACGGATCGGTCTCGGATCTGATGCGCACGATGAAAGCCAGGTCGAGCAAGTGGCTGCACGATGAGTTTCCATCCCTGCGCGAGTTCGCGTGGCAGGAGGGGTACAGCGTGTTCTCGGTGAGCAAGTCGCAGGAAGGCGCCGTGAAAAACTACATCGCGAGGCAGGCCGAGCATCACAGGAAGGAGGATTTCAAATCCGAACTCCGCCGAATTCTCAGTGCCCATGGGATTGAGTTCGACGAACGGTACGTGTTTGAATAGACCGTGTCGCCGAGGGCCGATTCCTCTGCCCCTCCGGGGCAGACAGCCAAGAACGACTCATTCCACGGGTTGCGCTTCGCTCCACCCGTGGCTACAGCCCGACGCCCTTCCGGGGCGAAGAGCACGAGGCGATTACTGATTCCTTCGGAACCGGAGTCCACGCGCCGCCGTTGATTCACCGCCGTTGATTTGCCGCCGTGGGTTCGCCCCCGTGGATTCACCGCCGTTGATTTGCCGCCGTGGGTTCGCCCCCGTGGATTCGCCGCCGTTGATTCGCCGGCGTTGATTGCCCGCGTGAATCTGCCCTCGTGGATTTGCCCCCGTTTATTTGCCCCCTTGGAGTTTCCGCAGTGGATTTGCCGCCGCTCATTCGGCGGCGTTGATTTGGCGGCGTGAAATGCGGAATCTCCGCAGAACGGCCCGTCATACCCGCCGCAGTTGATTCAGGGCCGCTTTGAAATCCCGCGGCAGCTCCGCCTGGAATGTCATCGTCTCGCCGCTGACGGGATGCCGCACCGTCAGCGCGGCCGCGTGCAGCGTCAGCCGCGAGATCAGCGGCCGCTCGCCTTCCTTGCCGGGCCGGTATTTCGGCTTGTACATCGACAACAATAGCGCCTCGCCGCCGCCGTATTTGGGATCGACCGTCAGAGGATGCCCGATCGACGCCATGTGTACGCGGATCTGGTGCATCCGCCCCGTCACGGGCCGGCACTCCACCAGCGTGTTCCCGGGCAGGCGCTCGATGATGCCGTAGTGCGTCACCGACGGCTTGCCGCGCCGGTGCGTCACTTCCGTCATACCGCGCTTTTCATCGATAACCAGGGCCGCGTTCACGACGCCGTCGGCCGCGACGTAGCCGGTCACGAGTGCAAGGTAGCGCTTTTCGACTTCGCGCTGCTCGAATTGCGCCACGAGCGAACGCTGCGCTTCGATATTTCGCGCGAAGACAATCACGCCGCTGGCGTCCTTGTCGAGTCGGTGCACGATCCGCAGGTGATCGCTCGCGAATTCCGGCCGCTTCGCGAGCAGTTCGCGCAGCGAAGCGTCCCGCCCATGCCCCGGCACGGAAAGCACGCGCGGCGGCTTGTCGATCGCGACAAGCGCATCGTCCGCAAAGAGCACTTCGGGCTCTGGAACGGACTCACGGCGTCGCGGGCGTCCGGCGTCCCCGTCGCTCTCGTCAAACCACTCTTCGCTCACGGCGTGGCCTTGTCGCGCGACGTGATCTTCACTTGCACCGTCGGGGCGCGGCCCACCAGTTGCACACCGGCCGGCAGGAACAGCCGCACTTCGAGCGTGCGATAGTCATTTGACCCGACGAGTTGATCGGTGCTGATTTCCACGATCGCGTGAATATCCTCGGGGCGCAGCCCCTCCAGCTTCGTCCGTTCCCCTTCCAGCTCGACGCTCGCCAGCCATTCGTTCGGATCGCGCGGCTCGATCAGATAGCGCTGCGCGAACTCGGGCCGGACCGCCATCCGCACGGCGACGCGCTCGACTTTCTTCGTGTTTTTCTGGGCGGCCACCTGCAGCGTGACGGAGGCGGTATCCGGCGTAATGCGCACGGCCCGCAGCGACGAGCGCTGATCGGTCAACGGAATTCCGGTCAGCTTCACCGTCTCGTTCGGGGCCAGGCCCGCAATCCGCTCGTCCAGCCGCACCGGCAGGCGCTTCTCCTCGCTCGCGAGCTTGTCCGCCTCGCTCTTGCGCATCAGCGCCTTCACGATCGGCGGGTCGAAGCGGACGTCATTCAGCGTGTGCGTGCCCACATCCGCCGTCAGCGTCAGCTCGACCGAAGTGAGTTCATCGACCAAGATGCGCAGCTCATCCGGCGCAACGCCCGTCACGCTCACGCCGCGCGAAAGAAGCGCGGGCAATTCGTCGAAGACGGCCGCCAGTTCCGCGGCGCTCAGCTTCTGCTCGCCCGGCTTCGCGTAAGCGCCCGTCGGCTGCCAATCGAGGCGCAGCGGCTGTTCACGCGTCGCGCCGGCAAACCAATCCGTCTCGCGCTTCGAACCGCGCAGCGTCAACGAGAACGCGGCCGGCCGCGGCGCGACGACGTCGGCTGCAAATCCCTGGGGCGGAACCACGCGCAGCTCCACCGGCACGCCGTCGATCTGCGCCATGCTCGCCTGATCAGCCAGCAGCCAGATCAGCAGCGTCAATGGCGCAACGACCAGGATGCGCCGCCACAGCAGCCAGTATCCGTGCCAGTCGCGCCCGGGCTCCGCCTTGCGGCGAACGGCGTCAGCCCCGCCCAGCCGCGCGCTCAGTTCCTGTTCGAGCTTTTCCAGCGACGCCATCGGCGTGAGCTTGCCGCGCTCGGCGAGCGAGATCGTGCCCGTCTCTTCCGAGACAACCAGCACCAGCGCGTCCGATTCCTGGCTCAGCCCCACAGCGGCGCGATGCCGACTGCCCAGCCGCGCTTCCACGTCGCCGCTCTCGGCCGTTGGAAATTGGCAGTTGGCGGCCAGCACGCGTGTGCCGCGAATGATTACGCCCAGATCATGCAGCGGCGAATTTGGGAAAAACAGCGTATTCAACAGGCGGGAATTGACCTCAGAATCGAGCTGTGCGCCATGCTCCGCCCAGTTCGCCAAACCAACTTCGCGCTGAATCGCGATCAACGCCCCGTAACGGTTTCGCGACAGAAAGCCGGCTGATTCGACCAGCGCCGCGACGACTTTGTCCTGCTGCGTGCGGCGGCGCAAAAGACGCATCTCGCCCGCTTGAATCAGCGCACGTCGCAACTCCGGCTGAAATGCAACTAGTGCGATAAATCCCAGCCCGATGACGAAGTAGTGATACAGCAGTTCGAGCCGCGTCCAGCCCAGTTGGCCGGCCAGCACGCGCACGATGAGCGTCGCTGCGACCAGCACGACCATGAGGCCGCGGAGCAGGCGCGTGCCGCGCGTGCCGTGCAGTACGGAGGCGCACCAGTTCACGGAAATGCCGATCAGCAGCAGCTCGACCAGCACTTGAAAGGGCTGGTAGCCGCCGCTGAACACGCGGCGCAGCGGATCGAGGAACATCTCGATATTCACCCCGGAAGTATAGAATCGCGGCCGCGCCAGCAGGGCGTCGGCGCGCTGCGATCGTGAAAATCGCGTCCGCCGGTTTCAAAGGGTCAGAATGCCGCTCACGGATCAGATGCGAACCTTGCTCACGCGGAATCTCGCCCGTTGCGGTGAAGAAATCTCCGCGGCCGCGAAGCGCAGCGGTCGGGAAGCCTCGGCCGTGCGCCTGCTGGTGGTCACAAAGTCCGTTCCCCCTGATGTGATTCGGCTGCTGCTTGAAATGGGCGTGCATGACGTTGGTGAAAACCGCGTCCAGCAACTGACGCAGCGCGCCGAGGAAATCGGCTATTCGTTCGCGGAAGGCGGCGCGCCCCGCTGGCACATGATCGGCCACCTCCAGCGAAACAAGGTCAAACCGCTGCTGGAGGTTTGCCGGATGCTGCATTCACTCGATTCGCTGCGGCTCGCGCAGGAGCTGGAAGCCCAGGCTGCCCGTGCGGACGCGGTCGTGGAGGTCTTCGTGGAAGTGAACGTCGCGGGCGAGGCGGCCAAGACCGGGGCGGGCGAGCAGTCGGCGGTCGATGTTGCGGAATTCGCCGCCAAGGCCCCACACCTGCGCGTGCTCGGACTCATGACCATGGCTCCGCTCGACGCCCCCGGGGCGGCCGCGCGGCCGTTTTTTG
>JBGAJB010000017.1:0-26166 GCA_044225155.1 Phycisphaerae bacterium
AAACGCCGTTCGTCGAGACCAAGGACTTCGAATACCTCTATCGCGACGGCAAGGATTTCGTCGTGATGGATAAGCAGACCTTCGATCAGATTCACATTTCGGACGAGGTCATGTCCTCGGCCGGCGACTATCTGAAGGGCAACGAAACCATCTCGCTGCAGTTCATCGACGGCAAGCCGGTGGCCTGCGAACTGCCCAATACGGTTGAGCTGGCCGTCGCGGACACGCCGCCGGGGATCAAAGGCGCGACGGCGACCAACCAGATGAAGGAAGCGACGCTGGAGACCGGGCTGCGAATCAAGGTTCCGCCGTTCATCGAGATCGGCGAGGTCATCCGCGTCGACACGCGCAGCGGCGAGTATCTCGAACGCGCATAAGCGACTTCGTCCATCGTCGCGTGCCCGGCCGGCCTTTTCTCTGCCGGAGCGTTGTCATGCGTCTTGCTGAATCAGCGAATCGCAGTTTCCGCGGCTGGGCGATCTGTGCGCTGTTAGTTTTCGTATGGGCGCCCTGCCAATTCGCGCGGGCACAAACGCTTCGCCTGACGTCGCGACCGACGTCCAAACCAGCTTCGCGGCCTGCGGCTCACGCCGCGCCCGGCGCTCCCAACGTCGTGATCTTCCTGATCGATACGCTGCGTGCGGACCGCATCGGCGCCTACGGCTACGATCGGCCTGCGTCACCGACCATCGACGCCTTGGCCAAGGACGGCGTCCTGTTTGAGCAGGCGTACTCGGTTGCGCCCTGGACCTTGCCCTCGGTTTGCTCGCTGTTCACGTCGACGTTTCCATGCGAGCACGCCACGCTTACGAAGCACAACGCGCTGCCGCCGAGTTTCGCCACGCTGGCGGAGCAGTTGGAGTTGGCGGGCTACGAGACCTACTCGATCTTTACGAACTCGTTTCTGTCGCCCAAATTTGGCACGACGCAGGGCTTCGAAAACGTCGTCGCCGGTATGCGGATCGATGGCAGTGCGGTCGCGAAGTTCATGGGCGACAGCCCGCCGCGCCCCTTCTTTCTGTACGTTCACAACCTGGAGCCGCACAATCCTTATCTCCACGCCGCACCCCATACGGACGGGTTTCGCGACGTGGGGCCGCGCGTGCGCGAGCAGATGGCCGCTGCCTATCGCGCATATAAAGCCGCGCTGGAAGGTGATTTTCGGGCGAAACGGCAGATCGGGTCCACAGATAACGCTGCCGAAGTCGAGCGGCAGCTCGCGGCCCTCGACTCGATGCGCGAAGACTATGTCGAGTTGTATGGCGCGGCCGTGCGCGCGGCCGACGCGCGCGTTGCGTCGGTGGTCGAGCTACTCAAACAGCGCGGCTGGTGGGACGACACGCTGTTCATCGTGCTTGCGGATCACGGGGATCAGTTCGGCGAGCATGGCGGCTGGCTGCACGACATCTCGGTGTACGAGTCGCTGCTGCGCGTGCCGCTGGTTGTTCATTTTCCGAAAAGCGCCCATGCCGGCACGCGCGTGAAAGCGCCGGTAACTCTGCTCGACCTGCTGCCGACGATCGTAAAGCTCGCCGGCGCGACTCCGCCTTCCGAAATCGGCGGACAGGATCTTCTGCCCCTGATTCGTGATCCGTCGCGGCTTCCGTCGCCCGATCAGATTCAGGTCGTCGGCATGCGCGACAACGCGATTCACTACTACAAAAAGTGGAAAGAGCTGCGCGGCGACGTGAACGTGGCGCTGCGTCGCGGC
Organism: Phycisphaerae bacterium; assembly: GCA_044225155.1. Classification (GTDB taxonomy): domain Bacteria; phylum Planctomycetota; class Phycisphaerae; order UBA1845; family Fen-1342; genus CAYMBL01. Next base: position 1,712 of record JBGAJB010000017.1, read on the forward strand.
GACTGGAAAGCGATCTGGAACGCCGAGCCGGATACGGTCGAGCTGTACGACCTCGCCGCCGATCCGCACGAACTCAGCGACCTCTGCCAGCAGCAGCCGGAATTGGCCAAGGCCTTCCGCGAGCATGCGCGACGCTGGCTGGAGGACTGCCGGGCCCGATCGCACGGTGCCACCGGGACGCAGGAGCTCGACGCCGAAACGCTGAGGAATCTTCGCGCGCTCGGCTACGCTCAGTGATCTCCTGATCACCTTTGCTGGCCCACCAACCGATCTGCCCGTCCGCGCCCTCGGATCGCTCGCCTGCTTTCGATGTATTTCCCGCCCCCAGTGCCCCCTCTCCTGTTCATAGCCGCCTGAGTCGAGGCCGGGAGAGCCTCAGAACGCACAACTTACCCCGTGACAGGTGATCATCATGCGAAGCTGCATTGCGTTGGGTGTCGCACTGGCATTGATTTGCCCGCTGGCGAACGCTCAGGCCAACTATTCAGAGTCTTTCGACGGTGTCGGAGACGGCACCAATCAACTCGGCGGGCCCCAAATCTTGGTGAATCGCGGCTGGATTTTCCGCAATCAGAGCCGGCCCAGCGGCTCCGGTCTGAGTCCATACTGGACGGAGTTCCCTGGCTGGGGCCAAGCCGGTTCCGCGCTTTCTCACGGCGCATTCGCGGCCTGGCAGAACAACCAGTCGAAGATTTCCGCTTGGGCGATTCTGCCCGCCATTCCGAATCAGCAGGCCGGGGATTCATTCTCCGTCTGGACCTCCGCCCCGACCGACGTGTTCGGGAACAACTTCGCGACGCTTGAAATCCGGTACTCGCCTTCCGGTGGTACCGGCACCGGCAGCGGCGAAAACGACGTCGGCAACTTCACCCAACTCTTACAGAGTGTTTCGGGCATGAACGGGCATCCGTGGACGCAGCGCACGGTGTCCTTGCCCGGCACCGGCCGCATCGCGCTCCGCCTCGTCATGGGCCCCGGCAGCACCAATCAGGCGTTCAATGGCTCGTTCCTCGTGGATTCGCTACAGGTCGGAGCGGCCTCAAACCCGCCCTACCCGCTGCCGAACCCCGGTCAGACGGTGCACTGGACGACCGCCATGAGTCCGATCCAGATTTCCAAGAATGCGCTGAATCAGAATCCGCTGATCGTGGCCGGCGGCACGGTCATCGTCGATCCGGGCGTCGTGATCAATGTCAGCAGCGGCGCCGGACTGGACGTGGAAGGCACACTTCAGATTTCGGGTGCCGCCGGCAGCCTGGTCGACATGAACGGCCCCGGGCGCATCACCATTCGCAGCAGCGGATTGCTGACGGCCACATTCGCCGACGTGACGCTGTTTACCGATCTCATCTACGGCGCGCGGGCAACCTTCGCGGACTGCGCGTTTTCCGACCCCTCGAATCCGACGACTTTTTCCTACGACAGCGCCGGCGACATCGGTCACCGCGTGTTCGACGGAAATCTCGCCGGCGCTCGGCAGGTTCTCAGCCTGACGCGCTGCTCATTCGGGCAGGGCTGCGACGTGGCGCTGATCCAGGGCTGGCTCGCAGCACGGGATTGCACCTTCTATCGCGGCGGACAGGTCAACGTCGGCAACAACCCAGTCGGCGGCGAGGCGATGTACGTCTCCGGTGCGGCCATTCTCGACAACGTGACGGCCACCGAGGCCTACCTCGATCTCACCAGCAATCACGTGCAGCACCGTTACGTCGGAAATGTGACGGTCACCGGCAACCCGGCTGCTCCGGGCATCTGGCTCGAAGGCGGCGGCAACTATCTGATTGATTCAGATGTGACGCTCGCCGGGAACATGTGGCCCGTGCACATCGGCTTCAATTCGGGCGGAATTCTGCCAGGCTCGGTGCTGCCGCAAACTGGAAATACGCTGAACGAAATCGCGGATACAAACGACTCGGCCCCCTTCGATGAAAACGTTGTTTGGGCGAATGCGGGAATTCCGTACGCGATTACCAAACCGGACACGCTGCACGGACAGGTCACGATTCTCCCCGGCGTGACCGTCAAGATCGGCGCGGGCGTCCCGTTCTTCTTCAACTCGGATTCAAACGGAGTGGCGATGCCGATTTTCCTCGGCGAACCGGAGGCGCCCATTCACTTCATGCCTTACACGGCAGGGACGCAGTGGCTGAGCCTGGTGGCGGGCGGATCGCTGCATTTCGGAGCGCGCTGGGACTGGTGCATCTTTGAGGGCGGCGAGTTCGGCGTCGCCGTCAGCGGTTTTCCGCTGTCGATCGACAATTCCGTGTTCATGAACAATCACCGCGCGCTGTATACGGAGAGCTACTTCGCGCCGCGCAAATGCACTTTCCAGGACAACGTCTTTTCCATCACCGGCGAGCGTTTCGCGCCGGTACACGAAGTTCGCGGATTCCTGAGCGCGAATCATCCGGCCAATCCGAACACGTTCATCAACAACAACGGTGTGCCGGGGCCGGACTACTTCACTACGTTCCTGCCGCAGGGCGGCTTGATTGCCCGCGCCACCCACAACAGTCTCGAAGATACGGACAGCGACGTGCGCAACAACTGGTGGGGAACTCCGACCGGGCCGAGCGTCGCGTCAAACCCCGGCGGTGAAGGCGACCGGGTGTTCTTCGGCCTGGATGCCGGCGGCTTCGCCGTGCCGTACCTCACCAGCGCGCCGACAAGCAACCCGCCGCCGGTCGTGCGTTTCGTGACGCAGGCCCAGGCCGTTCTACCGGGTGAGAAAGTCGTCGTGCAGTGGGCCGCCCGCGACGATGGCGCGATCACGGCCCAGCGCGTCTACTACTCGCCCGATTCGAACATCGACGAGCAGATGCAATTGCTGGCCAGCCTGCCGCCGCATGTGCGCTCGTTCGAGTGGACGCCGCCGTCGATCGGCACGCCGCCGAACGGCGCAGATCAGTTCCTCCGCGTCGTCGCCGTCGATGATCTGGGCCAGGAGGGAATCGCAGACGTGCCGCTCAAGATTCTGAACCCGTCCGTCTTTGCCGGCACGATGACGCCCGGAAACGTCGGCGCGGAACATCATCCCGGCGATGAAGTTGAGGCCTGCGCCACCGTTTCCGGCTTCATCGGCTCGTCCGTCTACGTGGCGCTGGAGTTTGATAACGACGAATCGGGTCAATCGCTTGGATCGGGCTTCATCAGCGGCGGCAGCGTGTGCACGGTGCTGGACGCGAAGCTTCCCGACATCTCCACCGATCGCGCCCGCTTCCGATTCGATTCGGCCGGGACGTTGAACCAGGTGAAGAGTTTCTATTCGCCCTACTTCTCCATCCGGCCCGACGCGCTGCTGGGCGACGCCGCTCCGGTGGTAACGCTGACGAGTAACCATACCGGCCAGACCTACGCGGGCGGCTCTGTCGTGCCGATCACGTGGACCGCCTCCGATGACGAGGCGCTCCGTTCCTTCGACATCCGGGCTTCCTATGACGGCGGAACGCGCTGGTTCATCGTCGCGCGTGACCTTTCGCCCGAGGCGCGCTCCTACAACTGGACGCTTCCCGGCTCGGACGGCATCACGCAGGTCCGGATCCGCGTCGTCGCGAAGGACAAGCGCTTCCAGAACTCCTCGGCCGAGAGCGGTGTGTTCAGCATCTCCGCCGGCAGCGGTTCGCGGCCGGGGGACACGGATGGCGACGGCGACGTCGATCTGAGCGATCTGGGTGTCGTGCTCTCGTCGTTCGGGCTCTGCGCCGGCAATGCGGGCTACGCAGCGAGCGCTGACTTCGACGGCAGCGGCTGCATCGATCTCAGCGATCTGGGTGTGGTCCTGGCCAACTACGGCATCTGATCCGCTCGATCGGAGATGACTTCCTGAGGGACCGGCCGTGCTGCTTCATCAAGGCAGTGCGGCCGGTTCTCCGTTGAGTTGATTCCGGCGACATGTGAGTGCAAGTGTTGTCCGGAGGCCATTGCTCAAGTGCAGTCCCACGCAGCTATGATGCCAGCGCATGACAACGCTTAACGCGATTCAGCTTCGAGTGCTCGGGGCGCTGCTCGAAAAGTCGCTCGCGCAACCCGAGTACTACCCGATGACGATCAACGCGCTCGTCGCGGCCTGCAATCAGAAATCCAACCGCGATCCGGTGATGTCGCTCGACGAAGACAGCGTCTGGAATGCGCTGGAGGTGCTGCGCGGCCTCAACCTGGTGACCAAGCTCCTGCCCGGCGGATCGTCACGTGTCGAGCGTTACAAGCACGAGGTCAAGCAGACGCTCGGCTGGGAGAAGCCGCAATGGCCGGTGATGGCCGAGCTGATCCTGCGCGGTCCGCAGACGCAGGGCGAGCTGCGTGGTCACTGCGCGCGGCTGTTTCCGTACGAGAATGCCGAGGCGCTGGGAGCCGTCGTCGAGAACCTGATGCGCACCGATCCCCCGCTCATCGCGTTGCTGCCGCGCGCGCCTGGTCAGGCGGCCGTGCGCTACATGCACCTGCTGGGGCGCGAGCGCCCGACAGCGGTCGCGCCTGAAGTCGGCAGTCCAGCCGGGAGTGCTACATCATCGGAATCCCCGGTGATGCGCACCACGACGCCGGCCGTAGGGCAGCCCTCGCAACTCACCGATCCCGCGGCCTTAGAAGCCCTACGGCGAGAAGTTGCGGGGCTGCGTGATGAGCTGAACCAACTGAAGGCGGCCGTCGCGCCTTTGATCGAGCAACTTCGCTAGCCGGAGCATCTCATGCGTTTCGATGAGGCCATTCGATACCGGTTCTTGCGCGGCACGACTGCAACCGCTTTCATTCTGGGGACTTCGCTCTGCTCCGTCGCGCGGGCCCAGACGGTGATCGACGCCTGCGACTCCACGAGCAGATGGAAAGTCCTGCCGTCGGATGGCGTGGAGGCGGCGATCTCCGTCGTGGAGTGCAAGACAGCCAACGAGGGCGAAGGCAAAGCCCTGCGGCTCGATTTTGATTTCCGCAAAGGCTCGGGCTTCGTCGTGCTCCGGCATGATTTCGCGCAGACGCTCGCGGAGAATTTTCGCTTCGCGTTCGACATTCGCGGCGAAGCGCCGATGAACCAGCTTGAATTCAAGCTGGTCGATGCGGCCGGCGACAGCGTCTGGTGGGTGCGGCGCGGCGAATTCGAGTTCCCCGCCGCGTGGTCGCATGTCGCCTACAAGAAGCGTCACTTTCAATTCGCCTGGGGGCCATCGGGCGGCGCTCCGCTCGAGAACACAAGCGCGATCGAGCTCGCTGTCGCCGCCAACGAGGGCGGCAAGGGCTACCTGCTGCTCGATCAACTCACCTACGAACCGCTACCCGCGGCGCAGGACGCGCAAGCGCCGATTCGCGTGCGGGCGATTCTGCCCAGCGGCGGCACGCCAATCGACATCTCACAGGCCGGCAGTCCGGGATGGCACACCGCGCAGCACGGCGACGCGCCGCCGGCGCTGCAGACTGATTTCGGCGCGATTCGTGAAATCGGCGGCCTGGTGATTGATTGGGATGAACGTGATTTTCCGCGCACCTACGCGATCGATGCGCTAGACGCCGCTGGAAAACCGCTCGCGCACTTCGAGCGACAGCGAACGCGTGGCGGGCGCGAATACCTGCGGCTGGAACCCCTGGAAGCGCAATCGCTGAAATTCACATTCGGGGCTGATTCCGCAATCGGCGTGCAGCGTCTGCGCGTGCTGCCGGTGGAGTTCGCGGAGTCATTGAACGCCGCGTACGAGCTGATCGCCCGCGACGCCCCGCGCGGGCGGTACCCTCGATATTTTCTCGGCGAGCAGGCGTATTGGACGGTCGTCGGTGTGCCCGGTGATCGAAATGAAGCACTGATCGATACCGACGGCGCGGTGGAAATTTCGCGTCGCGGGCCGCGGCTCGAGCCGTTCCTGTATGTCGACGGAAAGCTGCTCACGTGGGCCGACGCGGAGATCACGCAATCGCTTGAGGACTCTTATCTGCCGCTGCCGCGCGTCGAGCGCAAGCATGGCGATCTCACGCTGACTATCCGCCCGGTGACAAGCGGAACCGCGGGTGATTCACGCATCTGGGTGGGTTACGAAATCGGCAATCACGGCCCGGTTCCGCGCAAAGGCGTGCTCTTCCTCGCAGCCCGGCCGTTCCAAGTGCTGCCCCCCTGGCAACAGTTGAATCTCACCGGCGGGGCGATCCCGCTGCCGCGAATCGTCTCAAACGACCAACTCGTGATCCTCGGAAAGGACGGCGTGGGCCCTTGGCAGCGCGCGGAGGATTTCCGCATCAGCAGCTTCGACGATGGCGACGTCACCGAATTCCTCGCGGCCGGCCAACTGCCGTCGCGACCAGGAATCGAGAACGATCCCGTGGGTGCGAGCGGCGCATGGCGCTTTGATTTCGATGTCCAACCGGGCGACACCGCGTTATTCGTGATGAATGTTCCGCTCTCGCGGCTGAGCGGCACTGATCCATGGGCGATCTCGCCGGACGAAGCGCGGAAACGGTTCGATGCGTCCCTGGACGAAGCGAAGTGCTTCTGGCACGCCGAGCTGGATCGCGTGCAACTCTCGCTGCCCCCCTCCGCCCGGCACATCGCCGACACATTCCGCACGACGCAGGCCTGGACGCTGATCAACGCCGACGGCGACGCCACGCAGCCCGGCTCGCGCACCTACGAGCGCAGTTGGATTCGTGACGGCGCGGTGACGGCCACCACCTGGCTCTACACCGGCCGTCCGGAGCGCGCGATCGCGTTCGCCGATTGGTATGCGAAGCATCTCTACGAGAATGGGAAGGTCCCCTGCGTCGTGGATCACCGCGGCCCCGACCCGGTGCCGGAATACGACAGCAACGGCGAGTTTCTTTACCTACTTTGGCGCGTTTACGAGTTCACCGGCGACAAGGCATTTCTCGAACGCCACATGGAGCAGGTCACGAAGGCCGTCGATTTCATTGACGAGCTGCGCAAACAACGCATGACCGACGCCTATCGCAACGGAACGCCGGAGCAGCGCGCCTGCTTCGGGCTGGTGCCGGAATCAATCAGCCACGAGGGCTATTCCGCCAAACCGATGCACTCCTACTGGGATGATCTCTGGGTGCTGCGCGGCCTGAAGGATGCCGTGCGATTGGCGTCGGCCCTCGGACGCGGCGATCTCATGTCAAAGTGGACGCCGATTCGCGACGAGTTTCGCTCGGCCGTGGGCGCGTCGCTGCGCCTGGCGATGAAGAACAAAGGCATCGATTTCATTCCCGGCTGCGTGGAGTTGGGCGATTTCGACGCGACTTCCACGGCGATTGCGCTGTTTCCGTGCTCCGATTCCGCGGTGCCCGAGAAGGAATTGCGAAACACGTTCGAGCGCTACTGGAAATTCGCCGACGATCGCCGCGGCAATCGCGTCGAATGGCGCGATTACACGCCATACGAGCTGCGCAACATCGGCGCACTGATCCGCCTCGGACAGGTCGACCGCGCCCACGAGTTGCTCGACTTCTTCCTTCGGGATCAACGGCCGCAGGCCTGGAACCACTGGGCGGAGGTCGTCTGGCGCGATCCGAGCGCCCCGAAATTCATCGGCGACCTGCCGCATACCTGGGTGGGTGCGGAGTTCCTCACCACCATCCGCAACATGTTTGTGTACGAAGATGAGGACGCCGATCGCCTCGTGCTGGCGGCCGGCATCCGCCCCCCATGGCTGACCGAAGGCGACGGTGTGGCGATCAGCAGTTGGCCGACGGTATACGGCCCGCTGTCTTATGCGCTGAAACAGTCCGGCAAAGACCTAATCGCCACATTGAATGGCAGCCTCCGGTCCCCGGCGGGCGGGATCGATCTCGTGGTGCCCGGCCACGCGCCGATTGAGTCCGTGGAGATCGACGGCAAAGCCGGATCGGCGACGGGCAGGAACGTCCGAATCGCGCCTGATACCCGCCGCGTGGTCGTCCGCTTCCGCTGATTCGGCGGCCGAAATCCCGCGACAAGACCCGCCCGGACGCTTCCCGGCGCGCGGGTTTGCACCGCTTCTGGCTGTGAATTGGGCTACAACTCCCGTGCGGAGCATGCTACGATTCTGCCTTGCGCGGGGCGCATCCGCGGGCGGGCTTCAGCGTCAGGCGATAGGGAGTGTTCATGCCGAGTTTCGACTTCGTGGAGCTTCTCGGCCAGGTGCCGCAAAGCGGCGTGTTCATCAGCGCCGGCAAGCTGCTCGGCATGATGTTCGTCTTCACGTTGTGGACGTTCATCGCCAGCTGGGCCGATAAGGACGCCATCGCCGTCAATACCTATCGCGCGATCTGGAACGGCGTCATCATGGCCGGCGGCGTGATCTCGTTCCTCCTGCTGCTCTTCCTGCCGCAATTCCTGGCCGCCGTCGGCGCGTACGTCGTGCTCAACGGTATCGTGGCGGTCATCTATGTCGTGCATCGCAACGGCCTCGTGGTCGAAGAGGACAAGGTTTGCACTCCTGCCCACATCCAGCGCCTGATGCGCGAAGGTTTCCGCGGCAAGAAGAAGGAAGATTCGAAGCGCGATGTGAAAGAGCGCGTTCGGCTCACAGCCTTTGATCGCAAGACCGTCAAGATCCCCGAGGAGGATCCCGAGCGCGAGCAGTTCGCACTGGTGCAGGAGCTGCTGTACGACGGCCTCTGGCGCCGCGCCACGCAAATCGAACTCATCCCCGCCGGCCAAACGACGCGCATTCGCGTCGTCGTGGATGGCGTCGCATCGGAAAAAGAGCCGATTGGGCGCGCGGTCGGCGACGGCATGCTCATCTATCTGAAGCGTCTCGCGGGCCTCAATCTCGAAGAACGCCGCAAGCCCCAGCGCGGCAAGATGGGCGCGGCCATCGGCGATCACAAGTATGAACTCGTGATTCGCACGGAGGGCTCGACCGCCGGCGAGTTTCTGAAGGTGCGCGTGATCGGCGCGGAAAAGGGCTACAAGATTCAGGACCTCGGCTTCACCAAGCAGCAGCTCGAAGCCTTCCGCGAGATCATGAACATCGACAACGGCGTGGTCGTGCTTTCAGCGCCACCCGGCGGGGGCGTCACGACGACCGCCTACAGCATCGCCCGCAGTCACGACGCGTTTCTGCAAAACATCCAGATGCTCGAGTGGGAGCATGAATACGACGTTGACAACATCACCCAGCACACCTACGCGCCCGCGGACGACAAGCCGTTCCATCAGGAATTGCTGAAAGTCTTCCGCACCGACCCCGATGTCGTGGTCGTTCCCGAGGTGCGCGACGCGCAGACTGCAATCGAGGTTTCCAAGGCCGGCGTCCACAAGCAGAACGTTTACGTGGCGATGCACGCCAATGACATCTTCGACGCGCTCGGCAAGTGGATCGAATGGGTCAAGGACCCCAACCTGCTGAGCAAGAGCCTGCTCGCGGTCACGCATCAGCGACTCGTGCGGGCGCTCTGCACGGCCTGCAAGACGCCCTACAAGCCCGACGCGGCCATGATGCAGAAGATCAGTGCCCCGGCCGGCGCGGTCCTGCACCGCGTGCCCGAGGTGCAGTACGACAAGAACGGCAATCCGGTCCTTTGTCAGAATTGCCAGGGCACAGGCTATGTCGGGCGTACGGCCATCATCGCCGTGCTCGCGATCGATGATTTGCGAAATGCGCTGAAGGCCGGCAAGCCGCTGGCAGACCTGAAGTCGATCGCCGCGAAGAAGGGCGGTCTCAGCCTCCAGCAGATCGGTCTGCAGAAAGTCTTTGACGGTGTGACGAGCATTGATGAGTTGGCCCGGGCTACGAAGGCGCCCGGCGCTGTCCCCCCAGCGGCGGCCACCCCGCGGGCGGCCGCGCCCGCCGCCGGCGCGAAGCCGGCAGCTCCGCGGCCGGCCGCCAAGCCCGCCGCGCCGCGCGGCCCGGTAGGCAAGGAGTAACGAGATGGCACTCAATATCGCGGCCCTATTTCTCGTCGCCGCCATTACGTTCATGCATTCGATGTTCGGCCTGTTCAGCGGCCTGATCAACGTCCTCTGCACCATCGTCGCGATGTGCGTGGCGTTCGGTTTCTATACGCCGCTGAACGACTGGATGGCGAAGGACATGGAGTTCTCGCCCGCCTATTCCGAGCCGATCGCCCTGATGATGCTGTTCTTCGTCACGCTGCTCGCCCTGCGCTCGCTCGCGGATCAGTTCATTCGCGGCAATGTGCACATCAATCAGTACGCGGATTGGGGCGGCGGCGCCGTGTGCGGCTTCGTCAATGGTCAGATCGCGGTGGGGATGCTCGCCATTGGTTCGGGCATGCTGCCGCTGGGCGACCGGGTCATGATGTTTCAGCGTTATGAACGCAGCAACACGACCCAGGCCGAGCACGAAAAAGTAGCCGACTTCAAGCGCAACACGCTCTGGCTGCGCTCGGACGAATTCGCAACCGGGCTTTTTTCGATCCTCAGCAGCGGTAGCCTGCGCAGCGATGTGCAGTTTTCGACCGTCTACCCGAATTTCACCGACGCGATGTGGTACAGCAACAACACGGTGCAGCCGCAGAACATGCCGGTGCCCTATCGCGACAAGCGCAACGGCGACGGCAATAACGCGCTGAAGCTCGACTCATGGTGGGAAGTGAAAGGGCCGCTCGAAGCCCGCTATCGCGAAGAGGTGCCTACGGAACGCGTCGGACGCCCGCAGATGTCTCCGATGTCCTTCAAAGCCGCCAGCGGGATGAAGATCATCGGCGTGCGGCTGACGCTCGGCGCGGCCGCCGCCGACAAGAACCAAACTTCGAAGCTGCATCTGTTCCGCGCCTCAACGCTGCGCCTGGTTGGCAAACGCGGTGACGACACGACTCAATACACACCCATCGCACTGGCGGGGCATGACAAGGAACTTGCCGCCGGCGCGATCCGCGTCGTCGATCTCGACACGAATGTGAGCATGGAAGGCTCGGATCAGACGATCGACGTGTACTACGAAGTGCCTGACGACTTCATGCCGTCGTTTGTGGAGTACAAGCGTCACGCCCGCACCGCGATGAACACCGGACCGGCGAAGGCCGCCCCCGGCGAACTGGTGAAGGCCACCACGCCGAGCGCCACCGGCGGTCCCTCACGCGGCGGTGCTCCGCAATTTTTCTGGGAAGGCAATAGCGGCGTGAACTTCGCGCTGCCCTTCGAATTTGGGGCGGACGAATTGAAACGCGGCTCGGGGCAGGACCTGCGCATCGAAAGTGACAAGCTCGCCTTCGGACGCATTTTCGGCCGCAAAGAAGCGTTCGAGGCGCAGCCGAACAAGAACATCGTGAAGGATTTCGCCGCGCCGGATGGCTGGCGGCTGGTGCAGATCAAATACAACCCCAAGAAGGCCGCCTCGATCGTCGGCGACGTTTTCAACTACGCGGCGCGTTTGAATCAATACAAGGTCGTGGATAACAACGGTAACTCCTACCTGATGGTCGGCTACTGGGCGGTTGTGAAACGCGGCGGCAAGGATTTCTTCGAAATCTATTATGACTGGTCGAACGACGGCGGTCAGACCGGCCCCGGCGCTGCCAACCACAGCATGCTGGACTTCAAGGAAATCTCCGCCAACGAATACAACGCGGATGATTCGACCGTCACCCTGCTCTTCCTGGTGAAGTCCAACTCTCAGTTGACGAAGCTCGAAAACCAGAAGGGCGAGAGCAAGGATATTAACTTCAACGTGCCATAAGCTTCTGGACCCTGCCGCGCGACCGTATGGACCTCGCGGCGCGAGAATCGCGGCCGCCGCCGGTTAGGTTGCTTCCATGCGCGAGCCTGCCGCTTCTGATCCGGCCGCCACGCTCCCCGATCAGGCGAGCGCCGAAACACTCCGCTCGGGTCCACCGGCGCTGGTCGGGACGCAGCGCGGCGATCTCGCTCCCGGCACCAGGCTCGACGCCTACACGATCATCGATGTACTCGGCCACGGCGGCATGGGCGTGGTCTACCGCGCCGAGCAGGATCATCCGCGCCGCGTCGTCGCCCTCAAGCTGGTGCGCCCGGGAATCACCACCGCGGAGTTGCTCGCCCGCTTCGCGTTCGAAGTGCAGGTGCTCGGCCGTCTCCAGCATCCCGGCATCGCGCAGGTTTACGAGGCCGGCACGATCGACGCCGGCGACGGGCCGCAGCCGTTCTTCGCGATGGAGTTGGTCGACGGCCGCACGCTGACCGCTTACATCGCCGATCATCGCGGCACCATCCGCGATCGACTCTCGCTCTTCGCCGCGATTTGTGACGCCGTGCAGCACGCACACGGCAAAGGTGTCATTCACCGCGATTGAAGCCCGCGAACATTCTCGTCACTCACGACGGTCAGCCGAAAATCCTCGATTTCGGCGTGGCGCGCGTCACCGGCGGCGACCAGCCCGCTCACACGTTGGCCACCACCATCGGCCAACTCGTCGGCACGATTCCCTATATGTCACCCGAGCAGATTTCCGGCGATCCACGCGAGCTCGACACGCGCACGGACGTTTATTCGCTCGGCGTCATTCTCTATGAGATGCTGGCCGGGCGTCTGCCGCATGACCTCCTGCACAAGCCGCTGGCGGAGGCCGCTCGCATCATCCGCGAAGTCGATCCCGTCCATTTGAGCACCGTGAATCAGGCGCTCAATCGTGACTTGGATTGGATCGTGCGCCGCGCGCTCGAAAAGGACCGCGCCGCCCGCTATCAGACCGCCAGCGATCTCGCGGCCGACGTGCGGCGCTATCTGGCCGACGAGCCGGTGCTCGCTCGCGCGCCGAGCGCGTGGTATGTCATCTCGAAATTCGCCCGGCGCAATCGCGCGCTGTTCGCCGCGGCCGCGACGTTCGCGCTCGCAATGATTGTCGGCCTCGCGGTCACCTCCTGGCTGCTCGCCCGCACGCTGCACGCCGAGCGCGACGCGACAAATCGTCTCAACGACATGATCGCCGCCCAGGCCGCGGAAAAAGCCGCGCGTGAAAAGGCCCAATCCGAGGAACGCCGCGCGAAGTTCGAATCGGAAACGACGCTCGCCGTCAACGAATTCTTGAACAACATGCTCGCCTCCGCCGATCCGGCCGTCGGCGACCGTGAAATCACCGTGCGTGAGGTGCTCGATCACGCCGCCGCGGACGCCGGCAAGACGCTGGCGGATCGTCCGCTGATCGAGGCCGCCATTCGCACGACCATCGGCCGCACCTATCGCGCCCTGGCGCGCTATCCGCAGGCCGAGCGCGAGTTGCGGCGAGCGTACGACTTGCGAAAACAGTCCTTGGGCGAAGAGGCCGGGCCCACGCTGGATTCGATGAACGACGTGGCCTCAGTGCTCCAGGACCAATCGCGCCTCGACGACGCGCTGGCGCTCTTCCGCGCCGCCCTTCCGCTCTACGAGAAAACGCACGGCCCCAATGCGCCCGAAACTCTGGCCGCCCGAAACAACCTCGGCATGCTGCTGGTGATGCTCGGCAATTATCCCGAGGCCGAAACGCATTTCCGCGCAGCGCTCGCGGCCCAGCGTCAGAATCCAGGCAACGAGCACATTATGACGCTCGACACGATGAGCAATCTCGCGACGCTGCTCCAATACGAAGGCAAGCTCGACGAGGCTGAATCGCTCGCCCGCGAGAGCCTCGAAACGCGGCGGCGCGTTTTCGGCGATCGCCACCCCGGCACGCTGATCGCCATTAACAATCTCGGCACGCTGCTCGCCTCACGCAACAAATACGAGGAAGCCGAGCCGCTCTATTTCGAGTCGCTCGAACTCAGCCGAAAAGTGCTCGGCGAAGAGCATGCCGATACGCTGACGTCAATTTGCAACTGCGCCGGCCTGCTGCGCGACCTGGGCAAACTAGACGAAGCCGAACGCATGTATCGCGAAGCTCTCGCGCTGCGCGAGCGTGTGCTGGGCAAGTCCCACTCCGACACGATCGACAATCGCCGCGCACTCGGAATGCTGCTATCGGATCGTGGAAAGCTCGCGGAGGCCGATGGGCTGTTGAGCGCCGCGCTGGCGGACGCCACCCATGCGCTCGGCCCGGATCAGCCCGACACGCTCGCATGCGCGCACGCTCTCGGCCGCCTGCGCCTCCGGCAGAATCGCCCGGCCGATGCGGAATCGCTGCTCAAAGATGCCGCCGCGCTGGCCCTGAAGGCGATGGGCCCCGAAGCCTGGAAGCCGGCCCAATACGCCGCCACGCATGCCGAAGCGCTCATCGATCTGAAAGATTTTGCGGCCGCGGAAAAGGAGCTGCGTTCGGCGTATTCACAATTGGCGGAAAAGCTCGGCGCCGATAACGGCCACGCCCTGACCGCCCGCGCAGCGTTGGTTCGCTTGTACGAAGCTTGGGGCAAGCCCGAAGAGGCGGCCAAGTGGAAAACGCCTTAGCCGCTGCACGGCACGTCGGGCATCGCACAGAGATCGCGTCGGGGATGGTCCGCTCAATCGTTTCGCGCGGATCCGTACAGAAATTCCAGCGCCGTTCCGCCCAGCAGGCGCGCGCGATCGTGTTCCGACATATCCGTCATCGATTCGATCAACGCGCCGGGCCGCTCCTCTCCAAGCGGAAACGGATAGTCCGAGCCGAGCGCGACGCGCTCCGCGGTGAAGAGCCGGATGAGTTGCCGCAGCGCTTCCGCGTCATGCACGAGAGAATCGACATAGAACCGCGCGGGAATCACTTCCGCGATCTCGCCCGGCTGATTCCGGTTCGTGGGCCGCGCGAGGTATTCCAGCGGAGCGACGGCGTTATCGACGGCGCAGAGGTCCGGCCGCGCGTGAAAGCCGTGATTAATTCGCCCGATCGTGCCCGCGAACGAGCCGCCGCCATGCGCGAAGCAGATACGCAGGCGCGGATGGCGCTCCAGCGTTCCCGAAAAAAGCAGCGAGCAGATCGCCAGGCAGGTTTCCGCCGGCATGCCCACCAGCCAGGGCAGCCAATAGCGATCCATGCGCTCGCGCCCGAGCATCTCCCACGGATGAACGAAGACGGCCGCCCCGAGCGCTTCGGCGGCGGCGAAGACGTCGCGCAGGCGCGGATCGCCGAGATTCGTGCCGTTGATATTCGTCCCGATCTGCACGCCGCAGAGCCCGAGCCCGCCGCGCGCCGCGGGCGTGACGCAGCGCTCCAACTCGCGTACGGCCAGCGCCGTGTCCTGGAGCGGGATCGTTCCGAGGCCGATGAATCGCTGCGGATCGGCGGCGACGACGCCGGCGAGATGATCGTTCAGTAGACGCGCGAGGTCATTGCCGTCGGCCGGCTTGGTGAAATACGCGAACATCACCGGCACGGTCGAGAGCACCTGCCGATCGACGCCCGCCCGCCTGCAATCCTCCAGCCGCCGCTGTGGGCTCCAGCAGTTGTCCTCGATTTCGCGGAAGAATTTGCCGTCGATCATCATCCGCGCGCGGCACGGGGCGTGATGCTCGAGCTTCACGAACCCGCCGTAGCCATAACGCTCGGCCAGGTCCGGCCAGGTTTCGGGCAGGATGTGAGTGTGCAGGTCAATTTTCATCGAGGGGCATTGTATGGCGCGCGGCGTGTGAGGCTGTGACGCCGCCGCGAATCACGCAGGGGGATCATTGTGATATTTGGCGGAGGAAGCTCCGCCGCGATCAGGCCGACGCGACGCGGCGTGTAGTTCCTTCAGAATCGCCGAGAGTCAATTGCGACGCAGCGCTCGCTGAACGCCCCGGCTTCCGGGATGAACGCTTTGCTACGTCCTTGAGCCGTCGTCCGGCCTTCGTCGATGGCGAACTGAGTGCCGGCTGCTCGGCGCCAATGAGACTGCTGCCCGGTTCAATGTCGCGGAGGCGCACTTCGATCTGCTTCGCATAGCTCTCGGACAACTCAAAGCCGATGAACTTCCGCTTCAGTTTCTTCGCCACCGCCAGCGTCGTTCCGCTGCCGCCGAACGGGTCCAGCACGTCCTCGCCCTCATTCGACGATGCGCGGATGACGCGGCCCAGCAGTTGCTCCGGCATCTGGCAGCCGTGCCAGCCGCGCCGCTCGCCGAAAGTGCCGGCCACGCGCGCGAAGTACCACACGTCGTGCTGGACGCCGAAGCGATCGGGAATGTCCTGCGGGCCCTCGGGCAGAGCAGAGGGGGCGATCCAGGTGTCATCGGGCATGCGGCCACCGTCGGCGGCACGTTTGTCGCGATAAACGAGCTGCCGCGCGGACGGTACGCGCGCATCCGCGACGTTAAACGTGTACCGCTTGGAATCCTTCACGAACTGAAAGAGATGAGCATGACTGCGCGTGAACTTTTTCGTGCAGTTCACGCCAAAGGTGTAGTACCAGATCACCCAGCTTCGGCAGTGCAGTCCCAGCTCGCGCGTGCAAAGCACCTTCAGTTCGGCTGCGTATTCGTCGCCGATCGCGAGCCAGAACGTGCCGTCGGGTTTGAGAACGCGAATGACCCCGCTGATCCATTGTTTGGACCAGTCGAGATATTCGTCGGCCGCGCGGCGGTCTTCGTAGATGTCGTAGTCGTAGCCGATGTTGAACGGCGGGTCGGCGAAGGCGAGGTCGACGGAGCCGGCCGGAAGCTCTGCCATCCCCGAAATACAATCGCGATTTTGGATCGAATCAATCGGCAAAGTGCTGCTCATCCTGAACTCCGCCAAGCGATACGCACAATATATTGTGGCATGAAAACGCGATCAAGCTATATATGGGAATTTGGATCGTGATTTATGAACCGGTCCGTCGCCGGAGTCGTGAAAAGAGAGCATTGGGAATGTGACCGTCATGCGCTTTTCGCCCGGAGGGCGAACGCTTCTTCGCGCTCCGGACGCAGGAGGACCGGCGTTTCAAATTCCGGGGACTGAAGTCCCCGGCTACGACCCTGCGCCCTTTCGGGCGAAGAAGTTGAATTCCCCGAACGCGGCTCAAGTCGTTGGAACCTGCCACCGAAGTCGCTTTTCATTCTCGAAGTAGCCCGCATATGGGCCATCCGCCGGAGACAAGCGGACCGGTGGCGACCATCCCACGGCTGCCAACCAGAGCCGAAGCGGAGGGTGCCCAAAGCGATACCCGGTCGTTTGCTCGCAGGCGCGGAGCGCCGCTCGAATTCCCGTGTTGCTGTTCGGGCCGAGCATTCGATAGGCACCGGCCGCTCCCCAGAACCGGGGGAGCTTCAAGAAAGAAGTCGCCGACTGAACGTGGTGCCGTGCGAAACGACGTGGTGAGAAATTCGAATCCGCGCGGCGTCCTTAGCGGCGGCCAACCTTTACCACCGGGCGCGACCATTCCGACGTAGCGCGCGATGCTGTGCTGATAGCGAGGGTTGGCGCGATCACCCGGCAATCCGTAATCGACATGCCGCAGCAGGAACCGACCCATCGGATCCGCTGGATTCTCGAACGAATAGTCGAGGCCGAGATGTCCCCAGAATCCCCAGACCGGCTGAAATCGCCAGCGCCAATAACAGACGTCACGAGGTTCAGACGCCAACGCCTCACTCCCCAAACTTGATCCCCTGCGCCAGCGGCAGTTCCGTCCCCCAGTTGATCGTATTCGTCTGCCGCCGCATGTACGCCTTCCACGAATCGCTGCCTGACTCGCGGCCGCCGCCGGTTTCCTTTTCTCCGCCGAATGCCCCGCCAATCTCCGCTCCGCTGGTGCCGATGTTCACGTTGGCAATGCCGCAGTCGCTGCCGGAGTGAGCCAGAAACTCTTCGGCCTCGATCACGTGATGGGTGAAGATCGCGCTGCTCAGTCCCTGCGGCACGGCGTTTTGCACGGCGATCGCTTCGTGAACCTCGCGAATGAGTGTCTGGTTGTCGGCCGGACGAGTGGCGCTACCGTATTCAATCACGTAAAGGATCGGGGCAAACGTTTCTTCGCAGACGATCTTCATATCGCCGCGCGCCTCGGCGATGCAGGGGCGCACATAGCACCCGCCCGGATATTCCGGTCCGCTGAGCACTTCGCCGCCGTAGAGCACGCGTCCTCCCTCGCTCTTCAGCGAAGCGATCGCCGTCTGCATGGCCTTCACGCTGTCGGCGTTGATGAGCGGGCCCATGAGCGTTTCCGGCTTGCGCGGATCGCCGATGCGAATCGTCGCATAGGCCTGTTGCAGCCGTGCGAGCAGGTCGGCTTTCACGCTGCGATGCACGATCAGGCGCCGCGTGGTCGTGCAGCGCTGGCCTGCGGTGCCCGCAGCGCCGAAGACGATCGCGCGGGTCGCGAGGTTGAGATCGGCGTGCGCCGTCACGATGATCGCGTTGTTGCCGCCCAGTTCCAGCAGGCTCCGGCCCATGCGGTCGGCCACGACCTGGCCCACGCGGCGGCCCATGCGACATGAACCGGTCGCCGAGACGAGCGGGATGCGTCGATCGCGGATCATCGGCTCACCGACGGATTCGAGATCGCCGAAGGCGAGCGAGAAGATGGCGGGATCGACACCGGCGGCGCGGCAGGCCTGCTCGGCGATGCGGATCGTCGCGATCGCGGTGAGCGGCGTCTTGGGCGCGGGCTTCCAGATTGTGCTGTCACCGCAGACGGCCGCGAGCGCCGAATTCCAGCTCCACACGGCCACGGGGAAATTGAACGCGCTGATGATTCCCACCACGCCGAGCGGATGCCACTGCTCGTACATCCGGTGGCGGGCGCGTTCGCTGTGCATCGTCTGGCCGTAGAGCTGGCGGCTGAGCCCGCAGGCGAAATCGCAGATGTCGATCATCTCCTGCACCTCGCCCTCGCCCTCGGCCGTGATCTTGCCGACTTCGAGCGTGACGAGCGCGCCCAGTTCCTTTTTCAATGTGCGCAGGCGATCGCCGAGCTGGCGGATAACTTCGCCCCGCTGGGGAGCGGGGACCATTCGCCAGGCGTCGAAGGCGGCGGCGGCGCGGCGCGCGACGCGGTCGTACTCGGCGGCGTTGATCTGCCGCACGCTGGCGATCTTCGAGCCGTCGATGGGCGTGAAGACGTCGAGCGTGGGGCCGCTGCCGAACCATTCGCCGTCAAAGCCGCCGGGATTGGGCTGCGTGGAGTCCAGACCGAGTTTCGAGAGCAGTTGATTCATCGTGATTCTCCGACGACTTCGCCGTCCATTGCTCGCCAAAAACCTGAGGAATTTCTTCGCCGGGCGATTGTAGTCGATGGGGCCGCGGCCGAACCGACTCGCTAGCGTCCCAGCAGGCCGGCGCGCCAGGCGAGATAGATGCCGATGGCGAGGGCCTGCGTGATGACGATGGCGCGGAAGACCCGCTGAAACTCGGGCTTGATGGTCTTGTGGCGAAAGAGGCGCTGGGCGATCCAGGCAGCCGGACTGCCGCCGGCGAGCGCGAGGGCATGCAGCGTGCGTTCCGGAACCCGTTCC
Source organism: Phycisphaerae bacterium (assembly GCA_044225155.1). Classification (GTDB taxonomy): domain Bacteria; phylum Planctomycetota; class Phycisphaerae; order UBA1845; family Fen-1342; genus CAYMBL01. The sequence continues at coordinate 20,913 of JBGAJB010000017.1, forward strand.
CCGCGCCCGCCCCGAGCGCGGAGTTTGTCAAAGCCGTAGGTGAGCAGGGTGACGAGATTGACGGCCAGGAGCCCGGCCGCGATGAACTCAAAGTGAAAGCGCCACATGAGCAGCGCGATCGCCGCCGCGACCGCGACTCCGCAGATCCATCCCCAGCGGACCGTGACCTTCACTTCGTCACCGACATGCAGGCGCTCGTTGCTCCGGCGTGCGACTCTGACCAAAAAGCGGGCGGCGGCTCACGCGTTGCGTTCAGCGCCGGGTAGCGCCGAAATCAGCCGCGTGAACCGCCGCATCGATGGTTCCACCCGTTCGGATTGATCCGACGACTGTTCGTGGAAGGCGTTCGCCTAGCGAACGCTCGTCCGTGGCGCTGATTCGCCGCACTTCGGCAGCCGCGCATCATGCATCCGATGAGCCGCAGCGCGCGTATGACGGCGATTTCGAAGGTCGTAGTTGATCACCGAAACAGGTAGCACTGACGAAACTCCGCTTACTTGGCCTTCTTCTTGCTGGCCTTCTTGGAACCCTTCTTCTTAGCTTTCTTCTTGGCCATTACTGGCACTCCTTAAAAGGGACACAAACACATCACGCCACGATTGGCGTTTCTACACGATCATCAAAACGGACACTCACGCGCCGGCTTACGCCGGGCTCCTGCATCGTCACGCCATAGAGCACATCGGCGCATTGCATGGTGCGCTTGTTGTGCGTGATGACGATGAACTGCGAGCACGATAGGAACTCCTGCAAGAGCGTATTGAACCGTCCGATATTCGACTCATCAAGGGCCGCGTCGACCTCATCGAGAATCGTGAACGGCGACGGCTTCCTCTGAAAGATCGAAAACAGCAGCGCCACCGTCGTCATCGTTTTTTCGCCGCCCGAGAGCAGCGACAGCGACTGCGGCTCTTTTCCCGGCGGACGCGCGATCACTTCGATGCCGCACTCCAGCGGGCGCTCGGGGTCTTCGAGAACGATATCGGCTTTTCCGCCACCGAAGAGTTTGCGGAACAGCTCCTGGAAATTCGTCCGCACTTCTTCGTAGCACTTCACGAAGCGTGCCCTCGACTCGTCGTCGAGTTCGGTGATGAGCGCCTGCAGCCGCTCGATCGAAGATACGAGGTCGGCCTTCTGGGCCACCATGTTGTCGTAGCGCGGCGTGATCTCTTCGAGTTCCTGAATCGCGTCGAGATTCACGTTGCCCAGGCGCGCGATCTTGCCGCGCAGCTCGTCAATCTCCGCCCGTACAGCGTCCCAATCGCGTTCGGCCGCCTCGAAGGACCGATACAAATCGACCAGTTCGAGCGACAGCTCTTCGCGCACGCGGGCCATCAAACCATCCGCGCGAACTTCAATCTCACGCAGCGCAATCTCGGTGTCCCGCAGCAGCGTCTCGGTTTCCTCGATCTCGGCGTGAATCTGCCGTGCGGCCGCTCCGCACGCTTCGAAGCTGCGGCGCAAGAACTGCCGCTGTTCACGCTGGGCGAGCGCCTCTGCCTCAGTCGCGCCAATCTGCTCCACGAGTTCGGCCGTTCGCTGCGCGGCCGCCTCGATCTCTCTTTCCACGGATTGAATGCGTTCGAGGGCGGCTTCCGCATCGCGCTCAGCGCCGGCGTGCTCGCCGCGTAGCTGCCGTACGCGGTGCTGCAGGTCCGAAAGTACTTGCTCGTGCGCCCGGCGGCGCTCGGCCGCCCGACCCAGTTCGACCTGGGCGGCCGACAGCTCCGCGACGAGGCCGGCCGCGAGTTGCTCAGCCGCCTGCTGGGCCGCGGAAAGCTCATCGAGCCGTTCGTTATGCGTGCGCTGCTGCTGCTCGCCGGCTGTAATCTCGCCGGCAATCCGATTGGCGCGCTCGGCCAAATCGGCCAGACCGAGTCGGATCGAGGCCGATTCGGTTCGTAGTGCGGCGCTTTCACGCGCCAACCGCGAATTTTCATCGTCGGCGCGGGTGCGTTCGAGAATGACGGTCGAGTGCTGACGCTGCTGCGAGGCGATCTCTTCCAGCCGGGCGCCGCGCTGCAACTGCTCGTCGGCGGTGCGGGCTTCGATCGCCGTATGCTCGCGCTGCAAACGTTCCACGCGCGTTTCGAGCTCGTCCAGTTCGGCGCGCAGTTGCCGCACTTCAAACTTACGGCTCATCAGGCCCGGCAGATCCTTCGCGCGGCCGACGGTGATATTTCCGCCGACATCGACGGTCGCCCCTTCCGGCGTGACGAAGATGCAGCCTTCCGGTGCGCCGTCGGCGAGCGCGAGCGCCCGCAGGAAGCTGTCGACCAAAATCACGCGGCCGAGGAGCCGCTGAGCGAGGGGCCGGAACTCCGGCTCGCAGCGCACCCAGTCGATCACATTTGCTAGTACGCCCGGCGCGCCGTCGAATTGCGCGGGAAGCTGCTGCTCGCTGACGCGGTCCAGCGCGATTGCATTCACGCGACTCGCCGGCTGGCCCCGTCGTTCAAGTTCGGCGAGAAACGCATGGCTTTCGCGCACCAGCACGTGATTTTCGAAGCGGGCGAGGACCGATTGCAGCAAGCTGACGCGCGAGTCGTCGATCTGCAACACGTCGGCCACGATGCCCAGAACGCCGCCGTCCGTTTCGCCGCCGCGCCAACCGAGCACTTCGCGCGTGCCGGCGTCGACCCCTTCGAGGCGGCTTTCCATGTCTTCCAGAAGTCGCAGACGCGAAGCGACTGCGCTGCGCTCTTCCTTGGCCGCGCCGATGTGCTCGCGGCTGAGCTTCGCTTCGGTCGTTAGCTCATTCAGGCGCATGTCGGATTGCTGGACCAAACCGCGCAGCTCGTTCAGCCGCACGTCGATCTCGGCCGCGCGTGTGTCATTCTCTTCGCGGCGGCGGCGTACCGCGTCACCCAGCGTCTCAATCTCATTGCCGCGGGCCGCCAGGCGCTCTTCGCCGGCCACCAGTCGCTTGCGCTGCTCCTCAATGTTCTGCTGTTCGTTATGCAGCAGCGTCACGCGCCGCGCGGCTTCAAACGCCGCACGCTGCTCATTCGTTACGGCCTGGCGCGCGGCCGCAAAATCGCGATCCGCGCTGGTTCGCCGCTCCGAGAGGGCGCTCACGGCGCTCCGGTGCTCAGCTTCGGCCGCCTGCGTGCCTTCCAGTTCCTGAGCGACGCCGACCAGACGCTGCTCAAGGGATTCGATCTGCCCGACGAGATCGGCCGCCCGCATCAATTGTCGTTGGCGCGAATCGCCGAGTTCGCCGACCAGCCGGCGGCCCTGTGCGCCGCGCTCTTCGAGCGTGCTGACCTCGCTTGACAACGATGCGAGTGCCGCCTCGATGCGGCGAATTTCCTCGTCAATCTGCTGCACTTTGTGGTCGAGCTCGGCCGCGTCGGCGTCGCGCGTCGCGAGATCAGCGCGTTTCGCGGTGACGAGTTCAGTCAATTCCTGGCGCAGCGTCGATCGCACGTTGCGCTGTTTCTGCAACGTGTCGTATTCGGACAGCGAGAATTCGCAGCGCAGTTGCCGCAGGCGGGCGTCGTATTCGAGGAAGTTACGCGCCTTGCCGGCCTGGAGCTTGACGCTGCGAAGGCGTTTTTCGAGTTCGTCGAGCAGGTCGTTGAGCCGCAGCAGGTTCTGCTGCGAACGCTCAAGCTTGCGCTGCGCTTCGGTGCGGCGCATCTTGTAGCGGCTGATGCCCGCGGCCTCTTCGAAAATTTCGCGCCGTTCGACCGGGTTGGCCTGGAGCAGCGCGTCGACCTTGCCCTGTTCGATGATGCTGTATGCATCGACGCCGACGCCCGTGTCGAGCAGCAGCTCGCGGATGTCCTTGAGGCGCGACGGCTTGCCGTTCAGGCGGTATTCGCTCTCGCCGCTGCGATAAAGCAGCCGCTCGACCAGCACTTCTTTTTCGTCCGTGGGGAGCAGGCCGCTCGAATTATCGAAGACCAGGTGAACTTCGGCGAAGTTGGCCGGCTTGCGCGAACGCGAGCCGTTGAAGACCACGTCGAGCATCTTCGTGCCGCGCAGCGTCTTGGCGGATTGCTCGCCCAGCACCCAGCGCACCGCGTCGAGCACGTTGCTCTTGCCGCAACCGTTCGGTCCGACGATCGACGTCATGCCGGGACCGAAGTCGAATTCCGTTCGATCGGCGAAGCTCTTGAAGCCATGCATGACGACGCGTTTGAGGAACAAGCGATTTGCCCTTGCCTTCCCTGGCGATTCCCGAATCGACGCGTCCGTCGATCGTGTGCGGCTGTCGCGCGGGGTTGCGACGCGACCGCACAATAGATCGTGCGTCTGAGTGAACTTAACACAACGTGTGCGGATGTCAATACAATTTCGGTGCGGCGCGGTTCTACGCCGGCGCGCTTTTTGGAATCACGCGCGCCGAAGCGCGCCGCCGACTGTACGAATTCAACGGCGTATCGCATCATTCTCCGCGCCGGCAAATGGGCCGGCCCGGTCAGACAGAAGGAGCCAGCCGTGGCCAACCCGCCCGTAACGACCACTACCGCGACCCCGCACCACAAGCAGGAAGCGCATGAGGTGCGTTTCGTCGCCTACCCAAAACTCATGTTCATCTGGCCGCTGCTGCTCGCGGGCTTTCTGTTCTGGCCGCTCGCCGGCATGGGACTCGATCTCGAAACGCTGGGCTGGGCGTACATCTGGATCGCAGTCATCGTCTTGATGACGCTCGGCGTCGACGTTGACCGGAATCAGGCCGCCTTCTGGGCGATCCTCATCTTCGGTGTTTGGATCCTGGGTCTGTGGCTGCGCGATGTGAAGAGCGTTACGGTCTTCGGCGACATCTATCGCTGGTTCGCGAGTCTCGACTTGAAATACGATCGAAACCTCGGACTCGCGCTGAGCATCCTGCTGGCCGTGCCGTTTTCGCTCATGACGATCTGGGCGCGCCTCAACGATTACTGGCGCATTACGCACAACGAATTCGAGCACTACTCCTTCGGACGTTCGGACGACACGCTGGGCCGCGGCGCCAAGCAGATCCGCACGTCGTTCCCGGATATCCTCGAATTGCTCCTCGGCGGGGCGGGCACGCTCATCGTTTACAACGCCAGCGGCACGCAGGAACTCCGGCGCATCCCGCACGTCATGTTCCTGCCCATGATCCGCACGCGGTTGAACAAGATTCTGGAACGCACGGCCGTGGTCGAGACGAATGCGGCCGACGAGGAAGAGGAGCAGCAATAGACGACGGCGCCGCGCGGAAGTAACCCGTTCGCGCGGGGGGCGCCGCAGCGCCGGCGTGATCAGAGTTGGGCCGCGACGG